>CAKSWQ010000004.1 GCA_934512105.1 uncultured Faecalibacterium sp.
GGCAGCTACCGCATCAGCGTGCGCACCGCAAAGGGCGTGGACGCCTGTGCCATCGCCCGGCGTCTGGGCGGCGGCGGCCACACCCGTGCAGCGGGCTGTGAACTGCTGGGCGACCTTGAAAATGCCAAAAACGCGATCCTTGCAGAGGTAGAGACCGAGCTGGACGCACCGCAGGAGGAAGCATGATGCAGGGCATCCTGATCGTAGACAAGCCCATGGACTGGACCAGCTTTGACGTGGTGGCAAAACTGCGCGGCGTGCTGGGCACCCGCAAGCTGGGGCACAGCGGTACGCTGGATCCCATGGCCACCGGCGTTCTGCCGGTGTTCTGCGGCGGTGCCAGCAAGGCGGTGGACTTACAGCTGAACCACGATAAGACCTACCGCGCCACCCTGCGTTTGGGTGCACGCACCGATACCGGCGACAGCACCGGTACGGTGCTGGAAACTGCGCCCGTCACCGCCGGGGAGAAGGAGCTGCTTGCCGTGCTGCCGCAGTTTATCGGTCCGCAGATGCAGGTGCCGCCCATGTACTCGGCGGTCAAGATCAACGGCCAGCCGCTGTATAAGCTGGCCCGCGAGGGCGTGACCGTGGAGCGCAAGGCGCGCCCCATTGAAATTTACGGCATCGAGTACGGCGGCAGTCCGACAGAAAACGAGTATGTACTGACGGTGCGCTGCTCCAAGGGCACCTACATCCGCACCCTGCTGGAGGAGATCGCCGCCGCCATGGGGCAGAAGGGCACTATGAGCGCTCTGCGCCGCACTTCTGCCGGTCTGTACACCGAAGCAGACGCCCACACGCTGGAAGAAATTCTGGCCGCAAAGGAGCAGGGGACAGCTGCGCTGGAAGCACTGATGCTGCCGGTGGAAAGCGTGTTCACCCCGCTGCCGCTGCTGGTGGTGGAGCCATGGGTGGAGCAGCATCTGTACAACGGCTGCCCCACCAGCCGCTACCCCGCAGCAGACGGACGCTACCGGGTGCGCAACGCCGCCGGGCAGTTCCTTGGCCTTGCCAACATCACCGGCGGGGTGCTCCGGGTGGAAAAACTGTTCGTGGAACGTAATTGAGCAATAAAGGAAACAAGACCCATGCAGATCATTTCTCAGTTTGCCCCGCTGCCGCTGGCACAGCCCGAAAAGGGCACCGCCGTGGCCATGGGCTACTTTGACGGCATCCATATCGGCCACCGGGCGGTGATCGAAGGGGCTGTGCAGTGGGCAAAGGCCCATGATGCAGCCCCGGCGGTGTTCACCTTCCGCCTGCCGGTGGAAAATAAAATGAAGGGCAAGCGCCTGCTCTCCACCGAGGATAAGCACGCCTTGATCCACAGCCTTGGGGTAGAGTATTACCTCACCCCGGACTTTGAAGCGATCAAGGCGCTGATCCCGGAGGAGTTTGTGCGCGGCATCGTGGAAAACTGCCACGCCCGGGCGCTGTTCTGCGGCGAGAACTTCACCTTTGGCGCAAAGGCTGCCGGTACGCCGGAGTTACTGCGCACCCTCTGCGCCCCCCTTGGGGTAGAGGTGGTGGTGGTGCCTATGGCGCAGTTTGAGGAAAAGCCGGTGTCCTCCACTCGCATCCGCACCGCGCTGGAGGGCGGGGACATCCCGGCCGCCAACGCCATGCTGGGGATGCCCTATGCCATCCGCTTTGCGGTGCAGCACGGGGCAGGGCTGGGGCACACCCTTGGGGTGCCCACCATCAACCAGCTGTACCCGCAGGGCTTCCAGATGCCCCGCAGCGGTATTTATATCACCCGCACCTGCATCAACGGGGTGTGGTATCCCTCGGCTACCGGTCTGGGCAGCCGCCCGACCGTGAACGATGACGCCACCAAGGTGACCTGCGAGACCTTTATCCCGGGCTTTTCTGGTGACCTGTACGGCACCGATCCGGTGGTGGAGTTCTACGCTTACCTGAGCCCCAGCAAAAAGTTTGATACGCTGGACCAGCTGCGGGACTGCATCAACGATGCCGCCCGCCGCGCGCAGGAATATTTTGCATAACGCATCAACAGCGGAAAAATTATTTTTATTTGGGGTTCGAGATACGCCTACGGGCGTTTCCCGAACCCCTTTTGTCGTGAAGGAAAACGGCATTTCCGGCGTCTGCGGGCAGAAAAGCCCGCACTTCGGGCAAAATAGACACATTTCTGTGCAACAACGGCAAATGTTTGTTAAACAATTATCTATCTCATATCCTTGCAATACACACAGTTTTTGTTTATAATAGTAGCTGTACGGGGCAAAGCCCCGATTGTGAGCGAGACTCTGGTTCAGAATTATAACTTGAGAGGAGTTTTTACCATGGGTTTAGGTAAGAAGACGATCGACGATCAGAACTACTGCGGCAAGAAGGTGCTTGTCCGCTGCGATTTCAACGTCCCGATGAAGGACGGTGTCATCACCAACGAGAACCGCATCAATGCAGCTCTGCCCACCATCCAGAAGCTGGTCAACGATGGCGCTAAGGTCATCCTGTGCAGCCATCTGGGCAAGCCCAAGAACGGCCCCGAGGCTAAGTTCAGCCTGGCTCCCGTTGCTGTGGCTCTGAGCGCAAAGCTGGGCAAGACCGTTGTGTTTGCCGACGACGACAACGTTGTGGGCGAGAACGCAAAGGCTGCTGTGGCTGCCATGAACAACGGCGACGTCGTTCTGCTGCAGAACACCCGTTTCCGCAAGGAAGAGACCAAGAACATGCCCGAGTTCAGCGAGGAGCTGGCTTCTCTGGCTGACGCTTATGTGGACGATGCCTTCGGCAGCTGCCACCGTGCACACTGCTCCACCGCAGGTGTCACCGACTACATCAAGGATACCGCTGTCGGCTACCTGATGGAGAAGGAGATCAAGTATCTGGGCAACGCCGTCAACGACCCCGTCCGTCCCTTCACCGCTATTCTGGGCGGCGCTAAGGTTGCTGACAAGCTGAACGTCATCTCCAACCTGCTGGAGAAGGTCGATACCCTGATCATCGGCGGCGGCATGGCTTACACCTTCGTCAAGGCTCAGGGCTACGAGGTCGGCAAGAGCCTGTGCGACGACACCAAGCTGGACTACTGCAAGGAAATGATGGCAAAGGCTCAGGAGAAGGGCGTCAAGCTGCTGCTGCCCGTGGATGCAGCCTGCATCAAGGACTTCCCCGATCCCATCGACGCTCCTGTGGACGTGACCATCGTGCCCATCAGCGCTATCCCCGCTGACATGGAGGGCTGCGACATCGGCCCCGAGACCATGAAGCTGTTTGCTGACGCTGTCAAGGCTTCCAAGACTGTTGTCTGGAACGGCCCCATGGGCGTGTTCGAGAACCCCACTCTGGCAGCAGGTACTCTGGCTGTTGCCAAGGCTATGGCTGAGAGCGATGCTACCACCGTCATCGGCGGCGGCGACAGCGCAGCAGCTGTGCAGCAGATGGGTCTGGGCGACAAGATGACCCACATCTCCACCGGCGGCGGCGCTTCTCTGGAGTATCTGGAGGGCAAGGAGCTGCCCGGCATCGCAGTCATCCAGAACGCATAATTTTTCCGGCATCACAATGGGTGCGGCGGCATTTACGCCGCCGCATCTTTTCTTTTTGTGCAGGCAATTTGTAAATATTTACGAAGGTAAGGAGAAAATAACAATGGATAAGGCAAAGCGCAAGGCTATTATCGCTGGCAACTGGAAGATGAACAAGACCGCCTCCGAGGCTGCTGTTCTGGTGGACGAGCTGATCCCCGCCGTGAAGGATGCCACCTGCGAGGTGGTCATCTGCACCCCGTTTACCGATCTGGTCACTGCTGTGGCTAAGACCAAGGGCACCAACATCCATGTGGGTGCCGAGAACGTCCACTTTGAGAAGTCCGGTGCTTTCACCGGCGAGATCAGTGCCGATATGCTGGTGGATCTGGGCGTGGAGTACGTCATCGTTGGCCACTCTGAGCGCCGCCAGTACTTTGCAGAGACCGACCAGACCGTCAACAAGCGCACTCTGGCTGCCCTGAACGCCGGTCTGAAGGTCATCATCTGCGTGGGTGAGAGCCTGCAGCAGCGCGAGGAGGGCGTTACCGAGGAGCTGGTCCGTATGCAGACCAAGATCGCCCTGCGTGACGTGACCGCCGAGCAGATGGCAAACGTTGTCATCGCCTACGAGCCTATCTGGGCCATTGGCACCGGCAAGACTGCTACCGCGGATCAGGCAGAGGAAGTCTGCGCTCAGATCCGCAAGGTGGTGGGCGAGCTGTACGGCGAGGCTGTGGCCGAGGCTACCACCGTGCAGTACGGCGGCAGCATGAACGCCAAGAACTGCGAGGAGCTGCTGAGCAAGAAGGACGTGGACGGCGGCCTGATCGGCGGCGCATCCCTGAAGGCTCCGGACTTTGCAGTTATCGTCAACGCAGCCACCAAGGGCTGAGCGACTGCCTTTTTCTAAATGAGCTGTTTCAGCGCCCGGCTGCGCCGTTTTTTCAGCGCTGAGCCGGGCGCTGATCTGTTTTTACAGTAGCCGCTCGGGTGTTATGCACCCGCAGGCTGCACCTCCGCAGGCAGGGCGTTGGACCCTACCTGCAACGCGTGATAAATTCAAAGGAGATTCAATTTTATGGCAAAGAAACCTGTTCTGCTGTGCATCATGGATGGCTTCGGCTGGGTGCCGAACGAGACCTTTGGCAACGCTGTTGTGGCTGCCAAGACCCCCCATCTGGATGCTCTGATGGAAAAGTACCCCATGACCACCATTGATGCTTCCGGCATGGCTGTCGGCCTGCCCGATGGCCAGATGGGCAACTCCGAGGTCGGCCACACCAACATGGGCGCAGGCCGCATCGTGTACCAGCAGCTGACCCTCATCACCAAGTCCATCCGTGATGGCGAGATGCTCAAGAACCCTGTGCTGGTCAAGAACATGAAGGCCGCCATCGAGGCCGGTAAGGCCATCCACCTGATGGGTCTGGTGGGCACCGGCGGCGTGCACAGCCATGCCGACCACTGGTTCGGCGTGCTGGAGATGGCAAAGCATCTGGGCGCTAAGGAAGTTTACCTGCACTGCATCACCGACGGCCGCGACACCGACCCCCACTCCGGCAAGGGCTTCCTGGCTGACCTGCAGGCCAAGCTGGACGAGCTGGGCGTGGGCAAGATCGCCAGCGTTTCCGGCCGTTACTACGCCATGGACCGCGATAACAACTGGGACCGTGAGGAGAAGGCCTACGCTGCTTTCGTCTACGGCGAGGGTGAGCACGCTGCCAACGCTGCCGAGGCCATTGAGGCTTCCTACGCCGCAGACAAGACCGACGAGTTCGTGCTGCCCTGCGTCACCTGCGAGGGCGGCCGCGTGCAGGACGGCGACACCGTCATCTTCATGAACTTCCGCCCCGACCGTGCCCGCCAGATGACCCGCATCTTCTGCGACGATGCCTTTACCGGCTTTGAGCGCCGCGGCGGCCGCAAGCAGGTGAACTACGTCTGCATGGCCGAGTACGATGCCACCATGCCCAACTGCGAAGTGGCATATCCCCCGGTGGAGCTGAAGAATGTTCTGGGCGAGTACCTGTCTGCCCACGGCAAGACCCAGCTGCGCATCGCCGAGACCGAGAAGTACGCCCATGTCACCTTCTTCTTCAACGGCGGTGTGGAGGCTCCCTACGAGGGTGAGGACCGCTGCGTCATCCCCAGCCCCAAGGTTGCCACCTACGACCTGAAGCCCGAGATGAGCGCCCCCGAAGTCGCTGCCGAGTGCGTCAAGCGCATCGAGAGCGGCAAGTATGATGTGGTCATCCTGAACTTTGCAAACTGCGATATGGTCGGCCACACCGGCGTGTTCGAGGCTGCTGTCAAGGCCGTTGAGGCTGTGGATACCTGCGTGGATCAGGTGGTCACCGCTGTGCTGAACGCCGGCGGCTGCGCCTTCATCACCGCCGACCACGGCAACGCCGAGAAGATGATGAACCCGGACGGCACCCCCTTCACCGCCCACACCACCAACGTTGTGCCCTTTGTGGCAGTTGGCTGCGGCGATGTGAAGCTGCGCGAGGGCGGCTGCCTGGCCGACATCGCACCCACCATGCTGCCCTATATCGGCCTGCCCGTTCCCGCCGAGATGACCGGCAAGAGCATCATCGTGGAGTGATGCCGGACGGGATAACCGGATAAACAAACAAAAGGCTGCTGCACATTCCGTGCGGCAGCCTTTTTGCGTAAGAAAAAATTTCCGTGAAAAGGGAATAGCGGAGCGTCCGCAGACGCTCCGCTATTCCGAAATGAATAATAGATTTTCCGCTGAAGATGGCCATAGCGCACGCGGAGGCCATTTTGATCGTTCTGCCTGCAAAACGGCAGAGCTTACTTTTTCAGGTGGCTGTCCCAGCCGCTGGAGGTGGTGGCCTGCTGATCGGGCGTGCACCACATGGCTTCTACACCGTCCAGCGATTCCACCAGCTTCTGCCCCTCTTCCAGCGGCATACAGAACAGGGCAGTGGTCAGGCAGTCTGCCATGCCGGAGTCCGGGCACAGTACGGTGACGCCGTTGTAGTAGGTGGCCGGCCACAGGGTATCCGGGTCGATGATGTGATGGTAGCGCTTGCCGTCCACCACAAAATAGCGCTGGTAGTCGCCGCTGGTCACCAGTGCAAGGTCGCTCATGTTGATGGGTGAGCCGAAGATGGAGTTGGTGTTGGTGTACACCTCCGAAGCGTTCCACGGGTTCTCCACGCCGCCCGTCCACTGACTGCCGTCCGGCTTTGTGCCGATAGCGCGCAGGTTGCCGCCCACGCTCACCAGCGCACTGGTCAGGCCGCGGGCTTCGGCGGCGCGGCAGACCATCTCCACTGCGTACCCCTTGCCCACGCTGCCCACGTCCAGCGACATCTCCGGGTCAGACAGATAGACCGTTTTGGCCTCCTCGTCAATGACAAGGGCGTTGATATCACAGTGCTGAGCAGCGGCTTCCAGCTCCTCCTGCGTGGGCAGGGTGTTGTCGGCCTCAGAGGCGTTCTTTTCGGCGGCCTCGCGGTGGTCGTGCCAGATGCCCAGCACACTGCCCATGGCAATGTTGATCTTGCCGCCGGTCAGGTCGTACATCTGCCGCGCCAGCTCCAGCATGGAGAGGATGCGGTCGTCTACCTGCACCGGGGATTTTCCGGCGTTTTCGTTGATGGTCTTGACGTTCACAACGCCGTCGTAGTCGTTGTAGATATCGTAGAGCTGATTGTAGACGATCAGGTCCTGATGCAGCGCCTGCATCTGGGTGTTGAACTCTTCCTCGCTCTCGCAGAAGGCGATGACCTGCGTCACCGTGTCGAACACATCATAAAAGATAGTGGTGTACCGGGTCAGCTCCTTTTTGGGCTTGCAGCCGGCCAGCAGGCTAAGGCTCAGCACCGCCGCCAGCAGTGCAGCGGTCATGCGGGTGATGCGGCTCTTCATACGGTCTGGCTCTCCTTTGCGGCGGTAAAGGCGGTGTGCTCCTCCTGCAAATGCGCCAGCAGGTCTGCAAACATCCAGCTGCGGTTTGCGGGGGTGACTACCGCCTTGAGCGGGATGGTCACCTGTGCCTGCCGCATCAGGTCCAGCAGGGTGTCCACGTCCTTATCGCGGAAGTTTGCCAGCACCAGCGCCGGGGGATAGGCGCCCGGCTCCAGCACCAGTGTTCTGGGGGCTTTTACCTCCACCTCGCCCAGCAGCTGGGCAACGGTCTTACCGGCATCGGCGGGGGCAACGGGCAGCAGCTTCATGCCAAAGGCGGGTGCCATGCCCTCCAGCTTGCCCCGGTCGGCGGGGGAAAGGTTCCAGCCCAGCGCCAGCGGCACCCCGGCGTTCTGGTTGCGTGCAATGTGTGCTTTCATCTTTAAAACCTCTTTCGGCAGTGTTTTTTCAAAATACGCTTTAGTATACCATAAAATCCGTGAAAAGAAAATGAAAACCCGCCGGTGCGCACAAAAAAGCTCCCCCTTGCGGGGGAGCGGACGGAGAAGGTTCAGTTCATTTTTTTGCCGAAGAACTCCACCTCTTTGCCGATGAACTGCATCAGTTCGTCGAACTGGTCGGGGGTCAGGCTCTGTGCGCCGTCGCACTTGGCCTTGGCGGGGTTGTTGTGCACCTCGATCATCAGGCCGTCGGCACCGGCGGCCACCGCAGCTTTCGCCAGCTCCGGCACCATCCATGCGTGACCGCAGGCGTGGCTGGGGTCCACCACCACCGGCAGGTGGGTCATCTTGTGCAGCATGACCACACCGGCAAGGTCCAGTGTGTTGCGCATACTGGTCTCAAAGGTACGAATGCCGCGCTCGCACAGAATGACGTTCTCGTTGCCCTCGGCCATGATGTACTCGGCACTCATCACGAACTCCTCCAGCGTGTTGGCAAGGCCGCGCTTGAGCAGCACCGGCTTTTTCTGGCGGCCAACAGCCTTGAGCAGCTCAAAGTTCTGCATATTGCGGGCACCTACCTGAATCAGGTCTACGTTTTCAAACAGGGGCAGATGCTCGGTGTTCATGATCTCGGTCACGATGGGAGAGCCGGTGGCACGGCGTGCCAACTTGAGCAGGTCGAGGCCTTCGCTGCGCATACCCTGAAAAGAGTAGGGGGAGGTGCGGGGCTTGAACGCGCCGCCGCGCAGCAGGGAAGCGCCTGCCGCCTTTACCCGCTGGGCGCAGTAGGTGATCTGCTCCTCGCTCTCAATACTGCAGGGCCCGGCGATGACTGCAAAGTTGCCGCCGCCGATCTTGACGCCCTCCACGTCGATAACGCTGTCGTCCGGGTGGAACTTGCGGTTAGCCTTTTTGTAGGGCTCGGACACGCGGCGGCAGGTCTCCACCACCGGGTTCGCCAGCACCCAGCTTTCTGCAATGGCCTTGGTATCGCCGATCAGACCCAGAATATGGGTATCGCTGCCCTTGGAATCGTTGATCTGCAGGCCCATATCCTCCAGCTCGTGGCAGAACTCGCGCACCTGTACGTCGGGTGCATCCTGTTTGAGTACGATGATCATAGTGTTTTGTCTCCTTTGCCTTTTCTTATCCTGTGAAACGGCGAGGGAGACCGGCTCCTTTGCCGCAGCTTGCAGTGTCAAACTTCAGTGCTCTGAAGTGCGTGACGCTATGATATCACTTCATGAAACTGAAGTCAAGAGAAATTTTGAATTTTTTCAGAAAAAGTGGTAGAATAAACTTAGAATCCTTCAGCACAGCGAATCAGAAAAAAGAGAGCATAATAGATGCTACCCCTTCCGTCATCGCTTGACGCGATGCCACCTTCCCCAAGGGGACGGCTTTTGTGGTGGCGGGGAACTTTCTGGTGTTGCTTATAAGGCGCCCCCTTGGGGGAGCTGCCGAACAACGTGAGGCTGAGGGGGTATCGTAGTCAAAAAGAGGGAATAACAATGGGAAAAGAAGCTAAAACCAACGCAATGCGCATTCTGGAACGGGAAAAGGTGGCCTACACCGCCCACGAGTACCCCCACGAGGAGGGGGTGGCGGTGGACGGCGTGACCGTAGCCGCCAGTATGGGCGAGGACCCTGCCTGCGTGTATAAGACGCTGGTCACGCAGGGCAGCAGCAAAAACTATTTTGTGTTCGTCATTCCGGTGGCGGCAGAGCTGGATTTAAAGGCCGCTGCCCGCAGCGTGGGCGAAAAGAGCGTGGCGATGATCCATGTGGCGGATATCAACAAGGTCACCGGCTATGTGCGGGGCGGATGCAGCCCGGTGGGCATGAAAAAGCAGTACCGCACCGTCTTTGACGAAAGCGTGCTGACCCAGCAGAAGGTCTACGTTTCCGGCGGGCGCATCGGCACGCAGGTGTGCTGCGCCCCGGCGGATCTGATCCGCGCTGCACGCGCTGCCACGGCAAAGATCATTTTTTAAAAATCCGGCGCTGCATCTGGGATACATCAACACGGCCTTTACATAAAATATACCCACTGCATAAGTCATACTTAGAAAGAAAAAGGATGGCGAAACTGCACAAAACTTTCGAAAGTTTTTTGACGGCATGGGAACACAAGGGAGAATTTGCCCAAACGCTCTTTGCAAAGCGGTTTTTTTGCCGTAAACTGTATCTAGTACAGGGACGATGCCCCAAAAAACGGGCTTGCATCGCCGCCTGAAAAAACGCTTGCACAGGAAACTGCGGAGGGGAACTTCAATGATGCTGCTGGTGCCGGGTCGCATGGAATGGGGTCACATTCACTGCAATCAGGGGCATGGTGCAGCCTTGTGCAAAATGCGCGGACAGAAAAACCGGAAATAAAGGCCGTGGTACAGGTGTACCGCAGCCTTTTTTGTTTGTCGGTCTTGTTGGACAGTAGAAAGAGAGGCTTTGGAAAATGGTTCGTAAAGTGGCAGTGATCATGGGTTCAGACAGCGATTGGCCGGTGGTCAAGGGTGCCTGCGCCCAGCTGAAGGCGCTGGACATTCCCTTTGAGGCACACATCCTTTCGGCACACCGCACCCCCGCCGAGGCAGCAGCCTTTGCAAAAAGCGCAAAGGCCAACGGCTTTGGCGTCATCCTGTGCGCAGCAGGCATGGCAGCACATCTGGCAGGTGCTTTTGCCGCCAACACCACCCTGCCGGTCATCGGCATCCCCATGAAGGGCGGCGCGATGGACGGCTTGGACGCGCTGCTGGCTACCGTGCAGATGCCCAGCGGCATCCCGGTGGCTACCGTGGCGCTGAACGGTGCCAAGAACGCCGCATGGCTGGCTGCTGAGATCCTGGCACTGAGCGATGACGCACTGGCTGAAAAGCTGGAGGCGGAGCGCGTGGCCATGGCACAGCAGATCGCAGCAAAGGAAGAGAAGCTGCAGAACGAACTGAACGAGCTGTAAGACGCGAACCCTCTCCGTCACGCCTGCGGCGCGCCACCTCTCCCGAAGGGCGAGGTCTTACGCCATCTGACGGAAAAGCGGCATAAAAGCTCCCCCCTCGGGGGAGCTGGCATTGCGGAGCAATGACTGAGAGGGTTTCAGAGCAAAAAGGAGAACCAATGTCTGATTTTGCATATCCGCTGCATGAGGAGTGCGGCGTTTTCGGCATCTACGACCGTGCCGGTACCGAGGATGTGGCCGCAGCGGCTTATTCGGCCCTGTATGCGCTGCAGCACCGCGGGCAGGAAAGCTGCGGCATCGCCGTCAACGATGATGGCGTGATCACCGGCCACCGGGATCTGGGCCTTGTGAACGAGGTGTTCACCCCGGAGGTGCTGACAAGTCTGTCTGCCCCTACGGCACACATGGCCACCGGTCATGTGCGCTATGCCACCGCAGGCACCCGCGTCCGCGCCAACGCCCAGCCCATGATCGTCCGCCACGGCCGCGGCACCATGGCGCTGTGCCACAACGGCAACCTGACCAACGCTGTGGAGCTGCGCCGCCAGCTGGAAAACGAGGGCGCCATCTTCCACGGCTCCTCGGATACCGAGGTCATCTGTTACCTTATCACCCGCAATCGTCTGCGCATGGGCAGCATCGAGACTGCTATCAGCAAGACCATGGATGTGCTGGAGGGCGCATACAGCCTTGTGATCATGTCTGCCACCAAGCTGATCGCGGTGCGTGACCCCCGGGGCTACCGTCCCCTGTGCATCGGCACCCTGCCCGGCGGCGGCTACGTCTTTGCCAGCGAAAGCTGCGCACTGGATGCCACCGGCGCCGCCCTGCTGCGGGACGTGGAGCCCGGCGAGATCGTGGTGGTGGATACCAAGACCGGCGAGCTGCGCAGCATCAAGGATCACTGCGGCCGCCCGGACACCCAGATGTGTGTGTTCGAGTTCATCTACTTCGCCCGCCCGGACAGCGTCATCGAGGGCAGCTCGGTGCACGAGGCCCGCAAGCAGGCAGGCCGCTTCCTTGCACAGGAGCACCCGGTGGAGGCCGATGTGGTCATCGGCGTGCCGGATTCCGGCCTGGATGCAGCGCTGGGCTACTCGCAGGAGAGCGGCATCCCCTACGGCATCGGCTTCATCAAGAACAAATACATCGGCCGCACCTTCATTCAGGGCAGCCAGAAGCAGCGCGAGAACAGCGTGCGCATCAAGCTGAACGTGGTGTCCAGCACCGTCAAGGGCAAGCGCGTGGTGCTGGTGGATGACTCCATCGTGCGCGGCACCACCTCTGCCCGCATCATCAAGCTGCTGCGGGATGCCGGTGCTGCCGAGGTGCACTTTATGGTCTCTGCACCTCCCTTCAAGTATCCGTGCTACTTTGGTACCGATATCCCGGACCAGAAGCTGCTGGTGGCTACCGGCCGCACGCTGGAGCAGATCAACGAGGTCATCGGCGCCGATACGCTGGGCTACCTGTCCAACGAGCACGTTGTCCAGCTTGCCAAAAACGCAAAATGCGGTTTCTGCACCGCCTGCTTTACCGGCGAGTATGCCGTAGAGCCGGAAAGTGTGCTTTCTACCGATATTCACGACCGTCACCTGAACGACCGTCCCAAGGACGCCAAAAAGTTAGGAGAGTAAGAACATGGAAAAGAGCTATTCTGAAAGCTACGCCGCAGCAGGCGTGGACATTACCGCCGGTTACCGCTCTGTGGAGCTGATGAAGCAGTATGTGGCCCGTACCATGAACGAGCACTGCATCGGCGGCCTGGGCGGCTTTGGCGGTCTGTTTGAGCTGGACTGCACCGGCTACAAGCACCCGGTGCTGATCTCCGGTACCGATGGTGTGGGCACCAAGCTGAAGGTGGCCATGATCATGGATAAGCACGACACCATTGGTATCGACTGCGTGGCCATGTGCGTCAACGATGTCATCTGCGCCGGTGCAAAGCCGCTGGTGTTCCTGGATTACATCGCCTGCGGCCGCAATGTGCCGGAAAAGATCGCCAACATCGTCAAGGGCGTGGCCGAGGGCTGCGTGCAGGCCGACTGCGCTCTGGTGGGCGGCGAGACTGCCGAGCACCCGGGCATGATGCCGGAGGACGAGTATGATCTGGCAGGCTTCACCGTGGGCGTTGTGGACAAGGAGAAGATCCTGAACAACGAGACCATGGCAGCCGGTGATGTGATCCTCGCTCTGCCCTCCACCGGTGTGCACTCCAACGGCTTCTCGCTGGTGCGCAAGGTGTTCAACATTGACGCCGACCCCGATGTGCTGTTCTCCACCCCCGCCGAGCTGGGCGGCAAGACCCTTGGCGAGGCGCTGCTGGCTCCCACCAAGATCTACGTCAAGCCCGTGCTGAAGGTACTGGAAGAGGTGCAGGTCAAGGGCATCTCCCACATCACCGGCGGCGGCTTCTACGAGAATATCCCCCGCAGCCTGAAGAAGGGCTGCTGCGCCCGCATCAACAAGGCAGATGTGCGCACCCCCGCTCTGTTCCACCTGATGCAGAAGGTGGGCGGCATCTCCGAGCACGATATGTTCAACACCTTCAACATGGGTGTGGGCATGGTGCTCACTGTGCCCGCCGAGCAGGCCGATAAGGCACTGGAGATCCTGCACGCCAACGGCGAGCCGGAAGCCTACCGTCTGGGCGTCATCGCAGAAGGTGAGGGCGTGGAGCTGTGCTGAACATTGCCGTGTTAGTGTCCGGCGGCGGCACCAATCTGCAGGCGCTGCTGGACAGCGAGACCCGGGGCGAGAACCCCAATGGTAAAATTACGCTGGTAGTGGCTTCCAAGCCCGGCGTCTTTGCGCTGGAACGCGCCGCAAAGGCCGGTGTGGAGGGCTGCGTGGTGCGCCGCAAGGACTATGCCGCCAGCGAGGAATTTGACGCTGCGCTGCTGGAAACGCTGCGGGCGCACAAGATTGATCTGGTGGTGCTGGCGGGCTTTCTGTCCGTGCTGGGCCCCAGTGTCATCGCGGCTTATCCGCGCCGCATCCTGAACGTGCACCCTGCGCTGATCCCTTCCTTCTGCGGACCGGGCATGTACGGTCTGCGCCCCCACGAGGCCGCACTGGCCCGGGGCTGCAAGGTGACCGGCGCTACCGTCCACTTTGTCAACGAGGAGTGCGACGGCGGGCCCATCCTGCTGCAGAAGGCCGTGGATATCCTGCCCGGCGACACCCCCGAGGTGCTGCAGAAGCGGGTGATGGAGCAGGCGGAATGGAAGCTGCTGCCCAAGGCTGTGGCTATGGTGTGCAGCGGTGAAGTGGAGTAAAAACTCCTTCCGTCACGCCTGACGGTGTGCCACCTCCCCCGAAGGTGGAGGTTTTACACATCTAATGGTAACGCAGAAAAAGCTCCCCCCTCGGGGGAGCTGGCGAGCGAATGCGAGCCTGAGAGGGTTTGAATAGGAGAACAACAATGGAAAAGATCAACCTGAACGAGTATCTGGCCTCCAACGAGTACCCCGGCCGCGGCATTGCTGTGGCAATGGCACCGGACGGACGGCAGATGTTTATCGGCTACTTTATCATGGGCCGCAGCGAGAACAGCCGCAACCGCGTGTTTGACCCCGTGCCCGAGCGCGGCGGCATCTGCACCATCGCAGCGGACCCCGCAAAGCTGGAGGACCCCAGCCTCATTATTTACAATCCGGTGCTGACGCTGGGCAAGACCCATATCGTGACCAACGGCGACCAGACCGATACCATCTATGACCTGATGAGTCAGGGCAAGAGCTTTGCCGATGCCCTGCGCACCCGCACCTTTGAGCCGGACGGCCCCAACTACACCCCCCGCATCTCCGCTGTGGTGTACGCCGACGGCAGCTACCAGATGAGCATCCTCAAGTCTGCCGACGGCAACGGCGACAGCGTGCAGCGCTATTTCTTTGATTACCCCCAGCCCGTTGCAGGCGAGGGTCATTTTATCAGCACCTACAAGCACAACGGCAACCCCATCCCCAGCTTTGAGGGCGAGCCGCTGCGCTTTGCCTGCCCCCGCACCATCGGCGATTTTGCCCACGATCTGTGGAACAGCCTGAATCTGGACAACAAGGTCAGCCTGTTTGCCCGGGTCATCGATCTGGACACCGGCGAGAGCGGCGATATGATCTTTAATAAATATGATCCGGTTTGCAGCGATCTGGACGACCCCGAGGAGCCGGAACTGCTGCCCGAGGAACTGGAACTGCTCAAAAAGCTTGACGCCGAGGAAGAATAAGAGTAAACCTTAGGATATAAGGAGGATGCACCAATGAATGAACTCGCACTGAAGTACGGCTGCAACCCCAACCAGAAGCCCAGCCGCATTTATATGGAAGATGGTTCCGACCTGCCCGTTACCGTGCTGAACGGCAAGCCCGGCTACATCAACTTTCTGGATGCCCTCAACTCCATCCAGCTGGTCAAGGAACTGAAAACCGCCTGCGGTCTGCCCGCAGCGGCCTCCTTCAAGCACGTTTCCCCGGCGGGCGCAGCACTGGGTCTGCCCCTGACCGAGGTGGAGCGCCGGATGTACCACATCGCCCCGGAGACCGAGCTTTCTCCGCTGGCCTGTGCCTACGCCCGCGCCCGCGGCGCAGACCGCATGTCCTCCTTCGGCGACTGGATCGCCCTGTCTGACATCTGCGATGTGCCCACCGCAAAGCTGATCCAGCACGAAGTGTCCGACGGCATCATCGCCCCGGGCTACGAGCCGGAGGCACTGGCCATCCTGTCCGGCAAAAAGAAGGGCAACTACAACGTGGTCGCCATCGACCCCGCCTATAAGCCCGCTCCCATCGAGCACAAGCAGGTGTACGGCATCACCTTTGAGCAGGGCCGCAACGAGCTGGTCATCAACGCCGACACCATGCTGAACAACTGGGTCACCGAGAACAAGGACGTGACCGAGGAGCAGAAGCGCGACCTCATCATTGCCCTTATCACCCTGAAGTACACCCAGTCCAACAGCGTGTGCTACACCTACAACGGTCAGACCATCGGCGTGGGTGCCGGCCAGCAGAGCCGCATCCACTGCACCCGTCTGGCCGGTCAGAAGGCCGACAACTGGCAGCTGCGCCACATGGACAAGGTACTGGATCTGCCTTTCCGCGACGATGTGGCAAAGCCCAACCGCGACAACGCCATTGATGTTTATATCGGCGATACCCCGGAGGACGTCATCGGTGATGACGTCTGGGCCGAGACCTTTACCCGCCAGCCCGAGCCGCTGACCGCCGAGGAAAAGAAGGCTTACCTCAGCAAGGTGACCGGCGTGTGCCTTGGCTCGGACGCTTTCTTCCCCTTCGGCGACAACATCGAGCGCGCCCGCCGCTCCGGCGTGACCGCCATCGTGCAGCCCGGCGGCTCCATCCGCGACCAGCAGGTCATCGACACCTGCAACAAGTACGGCATCGCCATGGCCTTCTGCGGCCTGCGGCTGTTCCATCACTGATAGTACGGCACAGCGGAAGCTTCCTCCTCGGACACGGATCGGGCCATTCCATCGCCCGCCCTACCGCCTGCGGCGGCAGGGTCCCACCCCAGCGGACGGTCCTCGGAGAAACTTCCGCCGTGCCGATGCATAGAGAAGGTGCAATTATGAAGAAAAAAATTCTGGTAGTGGGCGGCGGCGGCCGCGAGCACGCCATCATCAAGGCACTGAAAAAGAGCCCCGACTGCGGCGAGATCTGGTGCGCACCGGGCAACGGCGGCATCAGCTATGACGCCAAGTGCAAAAACATCAAGGCCACCGATGTGGATACCATGGTGGGCTTTGCAACGGAAGAAAAGTTCGATTACGTTGTGGTGGCGCAGGACGACCCCCTTGCACTGGGCATGGTGGACGCGCTGGCAAAGGTGGGCATCCCCGCCTTTGGCCCGGACAAGGCTGCTGCCCGCATCGAGGCCTCCAAGGTGTTCTCCAAGGACCTGATGAAGAAATACGGCATCCCCACCGCAAAGTACGAGACCTTCGATGACCCCGCAAAGGTTATGGACTACATCCGCGCCGAGGGTAAGTATCCGGTGGTCATCAAGGCAGACGGCCTTGCACTGGGCAAGGGCGTGCTCATCTGCGAAAACGAGCAGCAGGCCGCCGATGGCGTCAAGGAGATCATGCTGGACAAAAAGTTCGGCGCATCCGGCAACCATGTGGTGGTGGAAGAGTTCCTCACCGGGCCAGAGGTCAGCGTGCTGAGCTTTACAGACGGCAAGGTGGTCAAGCCCATGGTCTCCAGCATGGATCATAAGCGCGCCAACGACCACGACACCGGCCTGAACACCGGCGGCATGGGCACCATTGCCCCCAACCCCTACTACACCCCGGAAGTGGCTGCGGAGTGCATGGAAAAAATCTTCCTGCCCACCATCCGCGCCATGAACGCCGAGGGCTGCCCCTTCAAGGGCTGCCTGTACTTCGGCCTCATGCTCACCCCGGACGGCCCCAAGGTCATCGAGTATAACTGCCGCTTCGGCGACCCCGAAACGCAGGTGGTGCTGCCGCTGCTGGAAAGCGACCTGCTGCACATCATGCAGGCCTGCACCGACGGCACGCTGGCCGGGCAGGAGGTCAAATTCTCCGATGGTGCTGCGGCCTGCGTCATTCTGGCCTCCGGCGGCTACCCCGTGGCCTACGAGAAGGGCAAGCCCATCTCCGGCCTTGTGGACGGTCAGCTGCCCGGCGAGGAGAACGTGACGGTGTACCACTCCGGCACTGCCATCACCGAGGACGGCCAGCTGGTGACCAACGGCGGCCGCGTGCTGGGCGTTACCGCCACCGGCCCGCGCCTGACCAACGCCCTGAGCCACGCCTACGAAGCAGCCGAGAAGATCAGCTTTGAAAAGCTGCACAAGCGCAGCGATATCGGCCTGCGTGCCCTGAAAGCGCTGGCAGAGAAGCAGTAAAAAATGTAAACGACCCCTTCAGTCATCTCACTTTGTTCGATGCCAGCTCCCCCAAGGGGGGCGCCTTTCCGCAGAAGGGGTTATTCAGCACGACCCATCATACATAATAGGATCGAAAAACAATAACAAGGGGGAATTCACCCAATGGTCTATCGTATTTATGTGGAAAAAAAGCCCGGCTTTGATGTCGAGGCAAACGGTCTGAAAAACGAGCTCACCAGCCTGCTGGGCATCAAGGACCTGACCGGTCTGCGCCTGCTGAACCGCTACGATGTGGAAGGCATCGACGAGGCACTGTTCAACCAGTGCGTCAGCACCGTGTTCAGCGAGCCGCCGGTGGATAATACCTACGCCGAGCTGCCTGCTGCCGAGGGGGTGTCCTTCGCGGTGGAGTATCTGCCCGGCCAGTTCGACCAGCGCGCAGCTTCTGCTGCCGAGTGCATCCAGCTCATCAGTCAGGGCGAGCGCCCGCTGGTGCGCTCTGCCCGCGTCTACCTGCTGGAGGGTGCTCTGACCCCCGAGCAGGTGGCCGAGATCAAGAAGTATGTCATCAACCCCGTGGAGGCCCGCGAGGCTTCTCTGGAGACCAAAGAGACCCTGAAGATGGAGTACCCCGTGCCCGCTGCCGTGGCAGTGCTGGAGGGCTTCAACCAGCTGGATGAGGCTGGCCTTGCCAAGTTCATCGAGGAAAAGGGTCTGGCAATGGATCTGGGGGACATCAAGTTCTGTCAGGAGTACTTCCGCTCCGAGCAGCGCGACCCCACCATCACCGAGATCAAGATGATCGACACCTACTGGTCCGATCACTGCCGCCACACCACCTTCGGCACCATTCTGGACGATGTGCAGATCGATGACGCCGTGGTGCAGGAAGCCTTTGACCGCTACATGGCCATGCGCACTGAGCTGGGCCGCGAGAACAAGCCCCGCTGCATGATGGACCTTGCCACCATTGGTGCAAAGGAGCTGAAGAAGCAGGGCATCCTGAAGAATCTGGACGAGTCTGAGGAGATCAACGCCTGCACCGTCAAGATCAAGTGCGATGTCAACGGCAAGGACGAGGACTGGCTGTTCCTGTTCAAGAACGAGACCCACAACCACCCCACCGAGATCGAGCCCTTCGGCGGCGCTGCCACCTGCATCGGCGGTGCCATCCGCGACCCGCTGTCCGGCCGCAGCTACGTCTATCAGGCCATGCGCGTCACCGGCGCAGGCGACCCGCTCAAGCCGGTCAGCGAGACCATGCCCGGCAAGCTGCCCCAGCGCAAGCTGGTCACCACCGCAGCCGCCGGTTACTCCTCCTACGGCAACCAGATCGGTCTGGCTACCGGTCAGGTGGACGAGATCTATCACCCCGGCTATGTGGCAAAGCGCATGGAGATCGGCGCTGTTGTGGGTGCTACCCCTGCCTCCCACGTCCGCCGCGAGTGCCCCGCCCCCGGCGATGTGATCGTGCTGCTGGGCGGCCGCACCGGCCGTGACGGCATCGGCGGTGCTACCGGCTCCTCCAAGGCACACAAACTGGACAGCCTTGAGCACTGCGGTGCCGAGGTGCAGAAGGGCAATGCGCCCATCGAGCGCAAGCTGCAGCGCCTGTTCCGCCGTGAGGACGCCTGCAAGATGATCAAGCGCTGTAACGACTTTGGTGCCGGCGGCGTTTCCGTTGCCATCGGCGAGCTGGCTGATGGCCTGTATATCGACCTGAACAAGGTCACCAAGAAGTACGAGGGTCTGGACGGCACTGAGCTGGCTATCAGCGAGAGCCAGGAGCGCATGGCTGTGGCCCTTGCCCCGGAGGATGTGGACAAGTTCATCGCCATTGCCACCGAGGAGAACCTTGAGGCTACCCCCGTGGCCAAGGTCACCGAGGAAAAGCGCCTGAACATGGTGTGGAACGGCGTGTCCATCGTGAACATCAGCCGCGAGTTTTTGAACTCCAACGGTGCAGAGAAGCACCAGAACGTCCATGTGGAAAAGGGCAGCGTCTGGCAGCCCCAGTGGGCCGGCCTGACCTTCAGCCAGAAGATGAAGTCCATGGTGGGCGACCTGAATGTTTGCAGCAAGAAGGGCCTTTCCGAGCGGTTCGACTCCACCATCGGTGCAGCCACCGTGCTCATGCCCTTTGGCGGTGCATACCAGCTGACCCCCCAGAACGCCATGGTAGCCAAGCTGCCGGTGGACGGCGAGACCACCACCTGCTCCGGCATGGCATGGGGCTATAACCCCTACCTGATGAGCGCCAACCAGTATGTGGGCGCACGGCTGGCTGTTATTGAGAGCGTGACCAAGCTGGTCGCCACCGGCTTCCGCTACGAGGACGCCTACCTGACCTTCCAGGAGTACTTCGAGCGTCTGGGCAACAAGCCCGAGCGCTGGGGCAAGCCGCTGGCTGCCCTGCTGGGCGCACTGGATGCACAGATCGGTCTGGGCATTGCTTCCATCGGCGGCAAAGACAGTATGTCCGGCTCCTTTGAGCAGCTGGATGTGCCCCCCACGCTGGTGTCCTTTGCCACCGCCATCGGCAAGGCAAGCCGCGTAGTCTCCACCGAGTTCAAGAAGCCCGAGAGCACTGTGGTGCTCGTGCGGCCCATCATTGACCCGGAGACCGGCTGCCCCAACTTCTTCTCCCTGAAGGCTAATTACCGGATCGTGGAGAACATGATCGAGGAGGGCATGGTCGCTGCTGCCTGCTCTGTGGGCTACGGCGGCATTGCCGAAGCACTGTTCAAGATGGGTCTGGGCAACCGCATCGGCTTCAAGATGCGTGCGGACATGACCACCCACCAGATGTTCGAGCCCATGTACGGCTCCATCATTCTGGAAATGGTGTCCGATTCTCCCGCCGGTATGCTGCTGGGCGAGACCACCAAGGAGTACACCTTCGAGTCCTGCGGCGAAAAGCTGGATATGGCTGAGCTGCAGGAGATCTGGGAGAGCAAGCTGGAGCCTGTGTATCCCTACCGCAAGGCCGGCCCCGCTGTGGAAAAGATCAACGGCAGCCTGACTGCCCCCGCCGCACCTAAGATCGGTGTGGCAAAGCCGAAGGTCATCATCCCGGTGTTCCCCGGCACCAACTGCGAGTACGACACCGCCAAGGCCTTTGCCCGCGCCGGTGCCGACCCCGAAATTCTGGTGGTGCGCAACCTGACCCCCGCCGATGTTGCCGAGAGCTGCGAGGCACTGGTCAAGGCCATTGACGCAAGCCAGATCGTCATGCTGCCCGGCGGCTTCTCCGGCGGCGACGAGCCGGACGGCAGCGCCAAGTTCATCGCCTCCTTCTTCCGCAACCCTGCGGTCACCGAGGCTGTGCGCCGTCTGCTGCAGCAGCGCGACGGCCTGATGCTGGGCATCTGCAACGGCTTCCAGGCGCTGATCAAGCTGGGTCTTGTGCCCTACGGCGATATCCGTCCCATCACCGCCTGCGACCCCACCCTGACCTTCAACACTATCGGCCGTCACCAGAGCATGCTGGTGCACACCCGTGTGGCTTCCACCGGCAGCCCGTGGCTCAGCAAGTGTGAGGTGGGCGAGATGCACACCGTCGCCATCAGCCACGGCGAGGGCCGTTTTGTGGCTCCGCAGGAGGTGCTGGACACCATGCTGCGCAACGGTCAGGTGGCTACCCAGTATGTGGATCTGACCGGCGTGCCCACCATGGATCAGCGCTTCAATCCCAACGGCTCGGTGCTGGCTATCGAGGGCATCACCAGCCCGGACGGACGCGTGTTCGGCAAGATGGGTCACTCGGAGCGCAGCGGCGAGTACCTGTACAAGAACGTCACCGGCGATAAATACCAGCCGATCTTTGAGGGCGGCGTGGACTATTTCAAGGTTTGATGGTAGAATAAGAAGAAAACCCTCAGTCATCGCAGAAGCAAGGGTGAACCCTCTCAGTCAAAGCCTTACGGCTTTGCCAGCTCCCCCGAAAGGGGGAGCTTACGGGAGGAGAGGGAAAGGTTGCTTTTTTCTTGGGAAAGAAGCAACTTTTCCGTTTGCAGAAAAAGCTCCCCCCTCGGGTGAGCTGGCGAGCAAAGCGAGACTGAGAGGGTTATTTTCAGGAGGAAAACAACCAATGTCACAGCATGATCGCTATATCAGCCCTTTTTCCACCCGCTACGCTTCCGATGAGATGCAGTACATCTTCTCGGACGACAACAAGTTCCGCACCTGGCGGCGGCTGTGGGTGGCGCTGGCTCGTGCCGAAATGGATCAGGGCCTGACCAATATCACCCCGGACATGGTAGCCGAGTTGGAAGCCCATGTGGACGATATCAACTACGAAGTGGCCATCGAGCGGGAAAAGCTGGTGCGCCACGACGTCATGAGCCACGTCTACGCCTACGGTCAGCAGTGCCCCAAGGCAGCGGGCATCATCCATCTGGGTGCCACCAGCTGCTATGTGGGCGACAACACCGACATCATCGTGATGCGGCAGGGCCTTGAGCTGGTGCGCAAAAAGCTGGTGGGTGTGCTGGCAAAGCTGGCACACTTCGCCAAGGAGTACAAGGATATGCCCTGCATGGCCTACACCCACTGCCAGCCTGCACAGCCCACCACCGTGGGCAAGCGCGCTACCCTGTGGGCCAACGAACTGGTGATGGATCTGGCCGAGATCGACCATCGCTTGGCAACCTTGCAGCTGCGCGGTGTCAAGGGAACCACCGGCACGCAGGCCTCCTTTATGGAGCTGTTCAAGGGCGATGCCGACAAGATCCGCGCCGTGGATGCCTCCATTGCAAAGGAGATGGGCTTTGACCCCAAGGCCGTTGTGCCGGTGTCCGGCCAGACTTACAGCCGCAAGGTGGATGCCTTTATCCTGAACGCACTGGCCGGTATTGGCCAGAGCTGCATGAAGTTTGCCACCGACCTGCGTCTGCTGGCAAACTTCAAGGAGATGGAGGAGCCCTTTGAGAAGAACCAGATCGGTTCCTCTGCGATGCCCTACAAGCGCAACCCCATGCGCTGCGAGCGCATCTGCGCCCTTGCCCGCTACCTGATGGTGGACGTGCTGAACCCCAGCTTTACCACCGGCAGCCAGTGGTTTGAGCGCACGCTGGACGACAGCGCCAACAAGCGCGTGGCCATGGCCGAGGGCTTCCTTGCCACCGATGCCATCCTGAACATCATGCTCAACGTCACCGATGGTCTGGTGGTGTACCCCAAGGTGGTGCGCAGCCGCCTGATGGCCGAGCTGCCCTTCATGGCCAGCGAGAACATCATGATGCAGGCTGTGGAAAAGGGCGGCAACCGTCAGGAGCTGCACGAGCGCCTGCGTCAGCACGCCATCGCCGCCGGTAAGCAGGTCAAGGAAGAGGGTCTGCCCAACGATATGGTGGACCGCATTGCCGCAGACCCGGCCTTTGGCCTGACCCGCGAGGAGATCGTGGCAGGGCTGGTGCCGGAGAACTTTGTGGGCCGTGCACCCCAGCAGGTGGAGGAGTTCATCGCCAACGTCCTGCAGCCCATCTTCGATGCTGACCCCGAGGATGTGGAGCAGCACGCCTCCCTGAGCGTCTGATCATATCAATTGCAAAAAGGAGAAGCCCACGGGCTTCTCCTTTTTGCGTTTGTGCCTTGCACGATTTTGTTTGTCATGTTACACTGAGGACATCACCAACAAAGGAGAATCGCTTATGCGTTTGGATAAATATCTGGCCGAGACTGCCCAGTGCACCCGCAGCGAGGCCAAGACTATGCTGGCAAAGGGCCGCGTGAAGGTGAACGGCGCGGTGTGTAAAAAAGGGGACACCCAGCTGAAGGATACCGACACCGTGGCAGTGGACGGCGCACCGCTGCGCTATCAGAAGTTCGTCTACCTGATGCTCAATAAGCCCGAAGGGGTGGTGAGCGCCTCCACAGACAAGCGTGACACCACCGTGGTGGATTTAGTAGGGGACGCCTACCCCCGGCGGGAGCTGTTCCCGGCAGGCCGGCTGGACAAGACCAGCACTGGCTTTGTGCTGCTGACCGATGACGGCGGCTTTGCCCACGATATCCTGTCTCCCCGGCATCATGTTTCCAAGACCTACACCGTGACCATCGACACCCCGCTCACGCAGGAGATGCGCACCGGCTTTGCGGCGGGGGTCACGCTGGCGGACGGCACCGCCCTTTCGCCCGCCGAGGTGACCGCACTTTCCCCGGACGGATGTACCGTGCGGGTGGTGCTGCGGCAGGGGGTGTACCACCAGATCAAACGGATGTTCGGTGTGTATGGTGCCGGGGTGAATGCCCTGCACCGGGAGGCCATTGGCGGCCTTGCACTGGATGCGCAGCTTGCCCCGGGGCAGTGGCGGGAGCTTTCTGACGAAGAGGTGGCAAAAATTACCAGATAAAACGCTGCGCTTTTCACGCGTTTTTCAAAAATGTATCACATTTTACCGGTAAAATAACGGTAAGAACCACGCAAAAAGGCACTTTTTTGGCAAAAAATAGCCCCGAAAGATAATTTCAACAAGAAAGAATTATTTTTTTTGTTGAAATCTGTTGCAAAAGTAAATTCTTTTGTGTAAAATATAGATTGTAATGCGGCTAAATTGTTTAAAATCACAACCCATGCCGCCGCGGCTTGCACAAACGAGGAAAAGGGGTATCCATTTATGGCCAATAGAGTATTTCAAAGCGTGATCTACCAGATGAAGGACGCGATCAATCGGGTGGTCGGCGTTGTGGATGAGACCGGCGCTGTCATTTCCTGCTCGGAGCTGAACCTGATCGGCGAGGTGCGCGAGGGCTATATGGCCGAGCGCCTGAACGCAGGCGACCGCTTTGTGCGCGACGGCTATACTTACCAGCAGTTCTCCAACGCCAAGCATAACGATTATGCCGTGTTTGTGGAGGGCGCCGATGAGACTGCAGGGCAGTTTGCCGGTGTGCTGGCCATCAGCCTGCAAAGCATCAAGCAGTACCACGACGAGAAATTCGACAAGTCCAACTTTATCAAGAATGTGGTGCTGGATAACATCCTGCCCGGCGATATCTACGCTAAGGCACGGGAACTGCACTTTGCCACCGATGTTTCCCGTGTGGTGTTCATTGTGCGGGTGATCAGCGGCGGCGATATCTCTGCCTACGATGTGGTCAGCAGCCTGTTCCCCGATAAGCAGAAGGACTTTGTGTTCAATATCAGCGAGACCGACACCGTGCTGGTCAAGGAGATCCGCAAGGGCATCGACCGCACCGATATGGAAAAGCTGGCTGCCAGCATTGTGGATACCCTCTCCGGCGAGCACTACATCAAGGCCGTGGTCGGCATTGGCACCCCCATTGCCAACGTGAAGGATCTGGCTACCTCCTTTAAGGAAGCCCAGATCGCCATGGAAGTGAGCAAGGTGTTCGATACCGAGAAGCAGATCATCCGCTACGATAATCTGGGCATTGCGCGTCTGATCTACCAGCTGCCCACCACCGTGTGCGAGATGTTCCTGCGCGAGGTGTTCAAGCAGGGCAGCATCGAGAGCCTGGATCAGGAGACTTTGTTCACCATCCAGCGCTTCTTCGAGAACAACCTGAATGTGTCCGAGACCAGCCGCGGTCTGTTTGTGCACCGCAATACGCTGGTGTATCGTCTGGAAAAGATCAAAAAGCTGACCGGTCTGGATCTGCGTGAGTTCGACGACGCTATCGTCTTTAAGGTAGCGCTGATGGTCAAGAAGTACCTGTCCAACAACCCGGCCAAATACTGATATTCCGCTGTGCGGGCGTTGCCCCGCCGGCGCCGAACCGGCCGCTCGAAACCGATGCTGGCCGGTTCTTTTTGCAGCATGGGCTGCGGACGGGCTGTCTTGACCGTCAAAAATTTTGATGTCAGGAGCTAATACGATTCCATGATCGATTTTGAACACGTTTCCAAAGAATATAAAAAGGGCGGACGCCTTGCGCTGGAGGATATCAACCTCCATGTGGATGAAGGCGAGTTCGTCTTTCTGCTGGGTCACTCCGGTGCGGGCAAATCCACCCTGCTCAAGCTGATCCTGCGGGAGGCACTGCCTACCTCCGGCAAGGTGACCGTGCTGGGCAAGGACGTAGCCAAGCTGCGCCGCCGCAAGATCCCTTTCCTGCGCCGTCAGATGGGCATCATCTTTCAGGACTTCCGGCTGATCCCCAGCATGACCGTATACGAGAACGTGGCCTTTGCCATGCACGTCCTCAATGTGCCCCGCAAGGAGATCCGTCCCCGCGTGGAGTACATTCTGGAGCTGGTGCATCTGGAGGATAAGGCCAAGTGCTACCCGGATACCCTTTCCGGCGGCGAGCAGCAGCGTGTGGCTGTGGCGCGTGCGCTGGTACATAACCCCAAGCTGGTCATCGCGGACGAGCCCACCGGCAACATTGACCCGGAGCTGAGCCTGGAAATGATGCAGCTGCTGGAGCGGGTGAGCAAGATGGGCATCACGGTGCTGGTGGTCACCCATGAGCACGAGCTGGTGCACCGCTTCCATCAGCGGGTGGTCACCCTGAGCCATGGACGCATCGTCTCGGACGTACCCGCAGACCCTGTGGCTGCCGCCGAGGACGATCTCTCGCTGGATGTTGCCGCCTTTGATGCGGACGATGCGTCCGCTGCCAAAAAGGAGGTGGCTGCCGTATGATGCGTCCTTCTACTTTCTTTTTCCTTACCCGGCGCGGTGTGCGCAACTTGGGTAAGCATTGGGCCATGACCATTGCCTGCATTGCTTCCCTGAGCGTTTGCATGACCCTGAACATCTTTGCCAGTCTGGCCGAGGTGAACGTGGGCAGCATGGTGGCCTATCTGGGCAGCCAGAACGAGACAGTGGTCTATCTGGACCCTGAATGCGATGATGCCACCGCCGCGCAGGTGGGCGAGACTCTTTCGGCGATGCCGGGGGTCAGCGGGGTGCAGTACGTCTCCAAGCAGGATGTGCTCGACACCTACCGCGGCTATATGCAGGATTATTCTTCCCTGTGGGATGAATTTGAGACCGATAACCCCTTCAAGGCCAACTATCGGGTCACCCTGAGCGACCTGACCCAGATGGAGAGCATGAGCGTGAAGATGCAGGCCATCCCGGGCGTGATCAGCGTTACCGCACCGGTGGAGATGACCAATATCTTTGTGGAGATCCAGAAGGCGGTCACCAAGGGCGGCCGCATGATCGTGCTGGTGCTGATGGTGGTCAGCATCATCACAGTGGGCAGCACCATCCGTCTGAGCGTTTTTGCCCGCCGCCGCGAGATCGAGATCATGAAGTATGTGGGTGCCACCAACCGCATGGTCACTCTGCCTTTCTTTGTGGAGGGCCTGACCATGGGTCTGATCTCCGGTATCCTGACCGCAGCGGTCAGCCTTGGCTGCTACAGCTATGTGGTCAACGCAGCCGGCGGCTTGGGCGGCATCTGGCAGATGCTCATGGGCCGCGCACTGGTGCCGGTGGCAAATGTGCTGCCGACCATCGTGGTAACAAGCCTGCTCAGCGGTGCCATCGTAGGCGGCGTGGGCAGTATGTTCTCTATCCGCAAACATTTGAATGTGTGACCGAAAGGAGCCGCGTTTTATGAGTAAAGCAATGCACGCAAAGCCCTTCCGGCTCACAGGCCCTTACACCGGCCGGCACGCCCGGCCGGAAAGCCCCCGCAGCAAGCTGATCCGGGCGGTCAGCCTTGGGCTGGCCTGTGTCTGCCTGCTGCTGACGGCCACGGTGTACCCGGCCTCGGCGGCTACCAATAGCACCAGTATGGCCAGTTTGCAAAACAAGCTGGACAAGCTTTCCCAGTCCATCAACCAGCACAAAAAGGAGCTGTCGGACGCCAAAAAGAAGGAGTCCGCAGCCAAAGCGCTGGAAGGCGAGTTGAAGGAGCGGGTCACTGTTCTGCAGGATCAGATCGGTGTGCTCAGCGGCCAGATCGCTGCGGTGCAGAACAGCATCGGCGAGAAGGAACAGCAGATCGGTGTGATGCAGAATCAGATCACAGACAAGCAGACCCAGATCGAGCAAAAGCAGAACGAGATCGATGACCAGTGGGACGATTTCAAAAAGCACATGGCTGCCATGCAGGAGCTGCGGGACGGCGGCAGCGTGGCCATGCTTGGTGCGGTGAACGACCTGTACGAGCTGCTCACCTTCAACGAGGTGATGCAGGATATCTCCATCAAGGACACCGAGATCATGAACAACATGAAGTCCGCCAAGCAGGGGCTGGAGGATGACAAGGCCGCGCTGGAAGAGCAGAAAGCCGGTCTGGAAGCCGAAAAGGCAGATCTGCAAAGCCAGAAAAGCGAACTGGACAGCCAAAACGCCCAGATGAAGGGCAAGCAGAGCGAGTTGAACAACAGCATCTCTGCGGCAAAGCTCTCTGCCGCAGAGGCACAGGCGGCACAGCAGAAGGCGCAGGCAGCCATCGAGTCCGACGAGATGAACTACGAGGCTGTGAAAAAGGAGATCCAGAAGCTGATCGCGGCGGCCTCTGCCAGCAAGCCGCAGCTGAGCTTCAGCGGCTTTGCCTGCCCGCTGAAAAGCTATACCCGCGTTTCCAGTGAGTACGGCTGGCGCAAGAACCCCGTCTCCGGCGTGAACAAGCTCCATGCCGGCATGGACTTTGCAGCTCCCGGCGGCACGCCTATCTATGCAGCTGCCAGCGGCTATGTGCAGGTGGCAGGCTGGTCTACCGGCGGCTACGGCAACTACGTTATCATCTACCACGGCAAAATGTCCGATGGCAATACCTATACCACCCTGTACGCGCACATGCGCTCGGTGGCTACCAGTGCAGGCAAGTATGTGAATCAGGGCGACCTGATCGGTTATGTGGGCACCACCGGCAATTCCACCGGCAACCATCTGCATCTGGAGGTGTGGAAGGGCGGCTCCAAGGCCAACGCCGTGAACCCCCGCAGCTACATCCCCATCCCCCACAACTAAGGTGTATCTGAAAAGTCGAAAATTTAGTCTATTTCTACAAACACAGCAGGATTTTGCGTGAAACAGCCTTGAGATCCACAAAGGATTCCTGCGGCTATTTGCCTTAAATCCCGCTTGTGCCTGCGAAATATTCGTCATTTTCTTTGTTTTCAGATACACCCCAACAAGCAAGGCAAGGAGTCTGGTTGATCTATGAACGAACAAAAACGCAAGCGCGTGCTGCGCATCGGCTGTCTGGTTCTGGCAGGGGTGTTTGTACTCTCGCTGCTGGGCAGCATCCTTATGATGCTGCTGCTCTGACCGGGAGGAAAGAACCATGAACCGTAAAATTTCTTTAGGCATGGCAGTCACTATCGTGATCCTTGCCATGACCGTGACCTTTTCCATCACGATGCTCATCGCCATGCGTCTGTTCGACAGCACGGTCAACAGCGTAAAAGAAAAGGAAAGTATGTACAACAAGATCGCTGAGGTGGACCGCTACGTCCGCAGCAACGATTACTACACCATCGACGAGACGATGCTGTACGACCGCCTGACCGCCGGATATCTGCTGGGCACGGGCGACAAGTACGCCCGCTACTACACCGCCAACGCCTACACCGAGCTGATGAACATCCAGAGCGGCAAGATCCTTGGCATCGGCGTGGAGCTTGGCATCGACCAGACCGGCTACGCCAAGGTGACCCGTGTCTACGACGGCTCCCCCGCGCAGGAGGCGGGCATCGCCGTGGGAGACTACATTACCACCGTGGGCGATACCGACGTCAAGAGCATGTCCGGTGCAGATGCTGTGTACAAAGCCTTGCAGGGCGAGGCCGGCACTACCGTTACCGTGACATGGCTGGATAGCTCCGCCGCCAGCAAAACGGCTGAGCTGACCCATTCCGGCTACACCAGCACCACCGTGGACTACCAGCTGCTGGACAATGTGGGCTATATCCGCATCCGTCAGTTCGATGGAACTACCCCCAGTGAGCTGGACTATGCCCTGCGCACCCTGACCGCAAACGGTGCGGCCAGTCTGGTGTTTGATCTGCGGGACAACGGCGGCGGCATTCTGGAAGATGCCATCAACTGCATCGACCTGATCGCCCCGGAGGGCACCGTGGCCTATGCCGAGGATAAAAACGGCAACCGCACCGTCATCGGCAGCAGCGATGCTGAAAGCTCCATCAGTCTGCCGATGGTCTGTCTGGTCAACAGCAACACCGCCAGCGCAGCCGAGCTGTTCGCAGCCACCCTGCGCACCATGAACGGTGCCCGTCTGGTGGGTACCACTACCATGGGCAAGGGCACCATCCAGAGCAGCCCGCAGCGCCTGTCGGACGGCAGCGCCGTGGTCATCACGGTGGCAAAGCTGGTCTGCGGCGACGGCAGCTGCTTTGACGGCACCGGCCTGACCGTGGACGTGGAGCGCGCCCTGAGCGCAGAGGAAGCGACGAACTTCTACGACTACACCCCCCAGACCGACCCGCAGGTGCAGCGCGCTGTCAGCGCTGCCCAGCAGCTGAGCGGCACTACTACGCTGGCGGGCGCAAGCTCTGCCGCAGCAGCGGACAGCACCGCTTCCTCTGCGGCAGCAGAGGATGATACCATCTCCGCAGAGACTGCGGAAGGGGAGACCGCCGAAGACGAGACTGCCGCATCGGAGCCGGAAACGGCTGCAAGCGCAGCGGAGTGAACCCCGCAGATCTGAACCATAAACACCAAAAAGGCTGCTGCGTTCTGCAACAGCCTTTTTCTGAGAAAGGAATTGACCCTATGCCGGAACTGACCGACCTTTCTGTGATCCGTGCCCTGTGCGAAAAATACGATTTTGCACTTTCCAAGGGCTTTGGGCAGAACTTTATCATCAACCCGGGCATCCCCACCAAGATCGTGGATGCCAGCGGGGTAGACAAGCGCTACGGCGTCATCGAGATCGGCCCCGGCATCGGCGTGCTGACCAAGGAACTGGCCAAGCGCGCCGCCAAGGTGGTGTCCATCGAGGTGGACGAGCGTCTGCCGCCCCTGCTGGCCGAGACCATGGCCGGGGTGGACAACTTCAAGCTGGTGCTGCAGGACGTGCTGAAGGTGGACCTGAAAGCCCTCATCGCCGAAGAGTTCCCGGGGATGCCGGTGGCAGTGTGCGCAAACCTGCCCTACTACATCACCAGCCCCATCGTGATGAAGCTGCTGGGCGACCGTCTGCCCATCGAGAGCCTGACCGTTATGGTGCAGAAGGAAGCCGCCGACCGTCTGGCTGCTGTGCCCGGCACCCGCGCTTCCAGCGCCATCAGCTGTGCGGTGAACTACTACGCCACCTCCAAGCTGATGTTCACTGCCGCACCGGGCAGTTTTTACCCCGCCCCCAAGGTGACAAGCGCTGTGGTGCGCATGGACATCCGTCCCACCCCTGCCGTGCAGGTGGAGGACGAGGCAGGCTACTTTGCGCTGGTGCGCGCCGCCTTTGGTCAGCGCCGCAAGACCGCTGCCAATGCCATTGCAGGCGGGCTGAACCTGCCCAAAGAGAAGGTTATTGCCGCCATCGAGGCCGCAGGCTTCGATGCCCGCATCCGCCCGGAAGCCCTGACGCTGGAGGACTTTGCAAAGATCCAGCAGGCACTGGGCTGAGCAAAAAGCAGGATAGTCGGTGGGCAATGGCTCACTGGAAAAAGAACGCAAAAAACCCGGAACCTTTTTGAGCTCTTGCGGCTCTGAAAAGGTTCCGGGTTTCTGTTTTAGCGGTTATGTGGCAGCTTTCGCCTTACTCAGAAGGGGAAGATGCTGACGATACGGTTCCATGCAGCCTTGAGCGGGGAACCGGAGGAGACGCCGCTGGTGGTCAGCTGCACATCGCTGAAGGTAACGTCTGCGCTGCGGGCAACGTAGAAGCCGACATAGATGTAATCAGAATCCACAGCGGTCAGGGCGTAGTCGAAACCGGCAGAAGCGGTCTCGTTATCGCCGTAGGTCAGGGTGAAGCCGTCAGCGGTACCCACGAGCTTCAGCTCCACGGTATCGCCTGCACCGTACTTCACGGTTGCGGCGGGGCCGTCGTACAGCGCACCGCTCTTGCGGCCGAAGCAGTTGACAGCGCCCTGATTCCGGGTGCCTACGGCTACATAATCGCCCATGGGGTCGGAGATGCTGGTGTCAACGTACATCTCATCGCGCGCCATCAGGCCGAAGGAGACCTGATTGTTTTTGGCAAGCTTGTTCACGGTGGCCTTGGCGGTCAGGGTGAAGTTGGTGCCGGCGGGCAGCTGGACGTAGTACATCATCAGGCCGTCCACCGTGGATGCGATCTTGCCGCGGTTGTTGGCAACGCCCAGCGTGATGTTCTGACCATCGACAACGGCGGTGAAATCGCCGCCGGAGATCTTGTCGTCACCGCCCACATTGCCGAAGACAGAGCCGTTCCACACCGTGCCGTTGGCATCGGTAAAGGCAGGCCACAGCTTGCTGGTCTGGGTAGGTGCGGCGTAGCTGGAGGGCACATAGTCCGGGTTTGCGGCATCGCCGTAGAACTGCTTGTAGGTGGGCTTTGCCTTGTTCCGGTTGTAAGCGCCCAGAGGGGTATCGGCGGTAAGCTGGGCAATGAGCCATGCGTTCAGCTTTGCGCCGTAGCTGTTGGTGTGGGTCAGGTCAAGGCCGGTGGGGGAGAGCTTGCCGCGCTTGTCGGCCTTGGCACCGGTAAAGCTGTGGGTGTACTGTGCCTTTTTGCCCATGGCGATGTTTTCATTGATGGTGGCATCGGTCAGGTCCACGCAGATGAGGTGCAGCTCGCTGCACATATCGCGGATGGCCTGTGCGTAGTCGCCGCCCTCATAGACGGCATCGCCGATGGTGACGGTGGTGGTCTTGTGACCGGGAGCACCGTCATAGCTGGCCTTGTTGTTTGCCTCGGTCAGGCGGGCAATGGGGGTGCACACCACGGGGATGACACCGCGCTCCAGTGCGGGCTGGATGTAGTTGACGTAAAGGCTGTTGGCAAAGGAACCCTCAGTCTTGTAGTCGCCGTTGGGGTTGGTGTAGCGGGCGGGCTCGGTCTTTTCGTCGTTGTGGCCAAAGCCGATGAGCAGGAACTTGTCCCCGGCAGCATCGCCCAGTGCGGGCACGGTGTCAGAGCCCTTCAGCAGGGTGGTGTAGTTGGCCATGCCGGTAAAGTCCTTGCTGGATGCGCCGGAAACGGCCAGATTGTAGACATTGGCGTTGAAGTAGTTCTCAAGCTCCTCGCCGTAGCCCTCGCGGGGGAGGTAGTAGCTGTCGTTGAAGGAGGAAACGGTGGAGTCGCCCACTACCCAGAAGGTGGCCTTGGCAGCCTCTGCCTGACCCCAGACAGCGCCGCGCGCACCGGCATCGGTGGCAGCCAGACCCTCGGCAGTGAGCAGCAGCAGACCGTGCATATCAATGCTGCCGTCTGCGTTGCGGGTGGGGGCAACGGAGGTATCCAGACTCTGGAACCAGCTCTCCTTCACAGTGACAGTGTTGGTAGATTTATTGTGGCTGGTCTGGGTCTCGGCGTCCCAATAGAAGTTGTCCGGGCCGTAAACAGCAGTGCTGCTCTGGCTCTGGAGTGCCAGCTGCTCCTTGCCGTCCGTGCCCTTGCGGAAGGAAATGATGCCGTCAGCGGCGTAGTCGGTCACGGCAGACTTGTTGCCGGTGTACAGTGCAACGTTGTAGCCCTCGTTGTTGTAGGAGGTGGAGTTGTACACCTTCACGTCCGGGCAGGAGTTGGAGTCGATACCCTTGGCGGCGTTGTCGTAGGAGATGGAGTTGAGCAGTTTGTGGTTGCCGGGCAGGTTGGTGCCGCCCATCTTGAAGCCGTTGCCGTTGCCAGCCTCGACAGTGGCGGCAACATTGCCAAAGCTCAGGTTGCCGTTTGCGTCACAGGTAACGGTGGGGAATTGCAGAGGCTGCTTCTTGACCGGCTCTGCGGCCAGCATCAGGTAGCCGTTTTTGTAGGCAACGCAGTTCTGGATGGTGACAGCGCCGATAGAGCCGGTGGCAGCCTTAGCGAACAGGTCCCAGCCATCGTCGGCGTTGTAGGCGGCGATGCAGCCGTCAAACACATTGCCCTCGCCGGTGGTCAGCTTGGCGGCAAAGCCGTCGGCATCTTCCATGGCGCGGTCGGCGTTGTTCATGGCGGTGCAGTTCTTGATGGTGTTGTAGCTGGGCCACAGGGCCTTGTTGTCCGTAGACAGGCCGGAGACCTGCAGGCCGGTGTTGCCGTTGTTGTAGAAGTTCATCTGCTCCAGCACGCAATGGCTGCCGGCCAGCTGCATACCCTTGGAACCGTCCTTGGTGTTGGTGATGTTCAGCTTGCTGATGTTCCAATAGTTGCCCCAGACGCTGAAGCCGGTGCCCACGCCGCCAAAGTCCAGCGTGGCGTAGCTGCCGTCTGCGGTAGTCAGGGTGATGGGAGCCTCGGCGGTGCCGTCACGGCCGCGCTCTACCTTCAGCTCACCGGTCAGGGCGTAGGTGCCGCCTGCCAGCTGAATGGTCTGGCCTGCGGCGGCGTAGTTCAGCGCGGTCTGCAGGTCTACGGCGTCCGCAGCGCTGGTGCCGTTATGGGCAGCGCTGCCGTCCGGGGTGACCACGATGATACCGTTTGCGCCCAGAGCCCGCAGCGAGACCTTCTTTTCAATGGTGGCGGCCTTGTAGCTGCTCAGCTTCTCAAAGGCGCTGATGACGTAGTTCTTGTCCGGGGTGAACACCACCTTAAAGGTGGTGTCGCGGGTCACGGTGTAGCTCCGGGCCAGGGTCTCACCGGCCTTAACGGTCAGGTCCTTGTCCACAAGTTTGCCGTTGGCGTACACCTTGGCGGTACCGTCTGCATTGGCCTTGAAAGCCAGTGCGTAGCTGCTGCCGGTGCAGGTGGAAGGGCTGGTGATCTGGTACACCGGGTCGATGTAGCTGGTGGGCTGCAAGGTCCACTCCGAAGCATTCCATGCACTGGTGGTGTAGGTGATGTTGGAGAAGGTCACGTTCATGCCGCGGGCAGCTGCAAAGCCCAGATACGCTTTGTTGGCCTCCTGCACGGTCATGGGGTCGTCCAGCTCAGTGTACTTGGAAACACTGGTGACGGTGCTGTCCTTTGCCGGGATGTACAGGGTAGAAGAGCCGATCACCGCGCCGGTGGTGCCGTCCGCGTTGATGGCGTACTGGGTGGCAACATAGCTGTTGCTGGTCTTGGCCAGACTGACGCGATAGGTATCGCCCTGCTTGATGGTCTGGCTGCTGAAAGCGGCGCGGGTGGCCTTGACCTCGTTGGAGGCGGCGGTCTCGTTGGAGATGATGCCGGTGTAGCTGCGCACACCCACGGCGTCCTTGATCTCTACGCCGTCCAGCGGGAGCTTGGTACCGGTGACCGAGATCTGGTTGGAAAAGTAGCTGCCGGAGCCGCTCAGACTATCGCGCAGCATCAGCGCAAAGCCCTCCTGTCCGTCCGGGGCGGGGTTGACATAGTCGATGGTCACATCGGCTTGCAGGTAGAAGTTTTCCTTGGTGGGGTCGATGGTGGTGTAGTAGAAGGAAAGGCCGTCAGCAGGGGAGTCGGCAACAAACTTGCCGCCCTTCTTGTTGATGGTGCCGTCCTCCTTGACGGTGCAGGCGTTCAGGGTGACCTTGCTGTGGATGTCCGCACCCTCTGCAAGGGTGTTGACCTCTGCTGCTGCGGAGGTGCCGAAGGCCTTGAACTGCCAGCCGTTTGCAGAGGTGCTGTCCTCTGCAAATGCGGCAAGCGGTGTCATGCCCAGCAGCAGCGCACCTGCCAGCAGTCCGGCTACCGTGCGCCGGATGCTTTGCTTTGCTTTTCTCATGAATATTCTCCTTTTTTCCTATGCGCCGCAGGACACGAGCTTGTCTGTGCCAGCGCGCACAATGTTGTATTCAAGTTAACATGGATTTCACATTTTTACAAGAAATATTTAGCAAAACAAAACAACTTTGGCGTTTGATATAAACTTTTTAAGCTTTTATTGGGCAAAATGCCGGTAAACAAAGGTAAAATAGGGCAAGCGACCATTCTAAACTTGTATACTAGTATATGAATTTTGGAAAATTGGAGCCATTTATTGTCCCGACTGCGGTAGACAACAACGGACTGGCTGCTGCATGACTTGGAGAGGGAATTGCTTTGTGAAATTTCGGGACGAATGCACAGACGTACCGGGCATTTTTCGCCCTGCGTACCAGGCGAAAAAGAAAGATATTTTCACATTTGTGCGGTGGGTAGGACGAAACTTTGTCAAATGCGTGGAATATTTCAGAAAAAATTGTGAAAAGCAACCAATGAATATCCCCTAAACGTGTTGATATTGAGAAAATAGATGAAGGATTGTTTACAAAAAGATTACAGGCTGGTATACTTTGTAGTGGTAGATCCCTATGAGATCCGCAAAGAAACAAGAAAGGAAATACCGAACCGTGAATACCACCGCACCGCACGCCCTGAAAAAACGATTGCTGACCCTGGCACTGAGCTTTGCTTTCCTGCTTACCTGTCTGCCCGCTGCATTGGCAGTGGACCTGAACGTGGACGCAGGCTTCTACTTCAAGCAGAGCCGGGGCGGCACCTGCACGCTGGCCTCCGCAGCCATGATGCTGCGCCGCCGTGCCTACTTTGACGGGCTGAGCGACTGGACGGATGTGACCGAGAACAGTGTGCGCTCCACCGCGTGGTCCAACGGCCTTGCACACAGCTTTACATATAAAGAGATGCAGGTGGGCTACGCCACTTTGCCCTCCGGTCTGCAAAGCAAGACGGCAGTGCTGATCTCCCTGCTGGAGCAGCACCCGGAGGGCATCGTCCTCTATGACCGCACCCAGCCCCATGCGGTGTTGCTGACCGACTACACCAACGGTATTTTCTATTGCTCCGACCCGGCGGGGAATATCGGCTACGGCCGCATTCCCATTACCAGCTCCAGCGTGTCCATTGCAAGATCCTCCTGCTACTGGTATGTCACCAAGGATCACAACAGCGTGGCGGTGCAGGCAGATGGCTTGCGGCTGGAGGGTGTGCGCTACCCGGTGAACATCCGCACCGGCAGCGGCATGGCACTGACCGGTACGGCCAACAGCGCCAGCGGCACCACCCTGACCAGCGTGCAGGTGGCTGTTCTGGATGCAGCTGACCAGACTGTGCAGAGCGCCGAGGCGCAGGTGAACGCCGCCGCCTTTTCGTTGAACACGCTGGACAGTCAGATCCGCTTCGGGGAACTGCCGGAGGGCAGATACACCTATATGGTGCTTGTGACCGACTCTGCGGGCGAGAGCCTGTGCTTTGCCTCGGACTTCACGGTGTCCGGCAGTGCAAGCAGCACCCAGACCTACTGGTCGCTCAAGGACACCGACGGCTCCAAGCTGCAGCAGACGGTCAAGCAGATGGAGACCACAGTAGAGACCGCCGCCGAGACCACCGTAAGCTGGTTCGCAAAGCTGTTCGGCTGATATAAGGATATAAATTTGGAGCTGCTGCACATTGCATTGTGCAGCAGCTCCATTTGTGTTATCCCCGCAGCTCTGTGCCGGGGTAGTAGTGGGCCAGAATGGCGCGGTAGTCTGCGCCCTGCTCTGCCAGCGCTTTTGCGCCCCACTGGCTCATGCCTACGCCGTGTCCGTAGCCCCTTGTGGTAAAGGAGAAGGTGCCGCTCTGGCAGACCACCGTAAAGCAGGTGCTGCGCAGCCCCAGCGCCTTGCGCAGGGCAGTGCCCTGCACCGTCTGCCCGCATACCGGCAGGCTGTCCACATAGCCGGAGGGGGTGAGCACCGGCGTGCCGAACCACTGCGCCTGCTGAGAAAGGTCAGCGGCGATGCCCAGCTGCTCGGCCAGCAGCTGCTGCAATTGGGCGGCAGAGAGGTTCAGGGTGTATTCGTAGTTGTCGGCGGCGGTGTCGGTGCTGCTGTCCACCGGTACAAGATAGGGCAGGGCAGTGCCCCACACCTTCTCGCTGGCTTCGGTGCGGCCATTGGACATGGCAAAATAGCTTGTCCCGGCGGGGGCGTCCCCATAATACAGCACCTGCGTCTGTACGGCATCCACCAGCGCAGAAAGCCGGGCGTAGTTGGCCGCGTATGCGGTGCCCCAGTAGCTGTGCAGCACTGCATCGGTCAGGCAGCCCTGCCGCCGGGCAGGGTCTGCGGTGAACCATGCGCCGTTTTCCCCGGTGCTGTGGTCCCGGCGGTACAGGGCATAGCTGTGCGCCGCCACCGCCTGCGCCTTCAGCGCTTCGTCCGGCCAGCTGACCGGCATCTCGGCAGCAACGGCCCCAATCAGGTACTCACGCAGCGGAAGCTCTACCGTCTGCCCGGTGCTCTGATCCGTAAAGCAGACGGTGGAGGCTGCATCGGCAGGGAAGGAGGCTTCTTGCCCGCTGCTTTCTTCCGAAGCGGCAGAGGCGGCTTCTGCTGCGGACGGAGCCACACTCTGCGCAAAAGCCATGCAGGCAAAACGGTAGGCAGCACACGGCAGCGCACAGCTCAGCACCAGCAGAACGGCGCAAAGCAGCAAAAAGGAACGTTTCATACTAGACCTCCTCCCGGAACGCAGGTTTTGGGAACATCATACGCCCGGCGGCGTGCAAACCGGCGGGAAATGCGCAGGGGAGACTCTGTATTTTTGCAGTTTGCGGTGAGAAGTGTGCACTTAGCGCTTGAATTTACTTCACAAAAGCGATATTATAAAAGTATGTCCATCAGAGTGTAGGATGGACGGGAACGGAAAGTATAAAAAGTAAGAGACGGAAAGGAGAACTCCTATGAACTTTGCACACGCAGAAGTGGCAACGCTGGACCCGACGACCATGCGTACCCTGTGCGAGGAGTACATCGCAAACAACTACATCGACCCGGAGACCAGTGAACGGCTGGGGGTCAAGCGCGGCCTGCGCAACCCGGATGGCACCGGCGTGCTGGCCGGCCTGACCAACGTCTGTGACGTTGTGGGCTACAAAAAGGATCAGGAGGGTCATGTGATCCCCACCCCCGGCAAGCTGATCTACCGGGGCGTCAACATCAACGAGATCGTGGACGAGGCTTACCGCAACGACCGCTTCGTGTTTGAGGAAGTGATCTGGCTGCTTCTGTTCGGCAGCCTGCCCACCCGGGAGCAGCTGGACGATTTCTGCGAGATCCTGGCAGAGTCCCGCGCTTTGCCGGACGGCTTCATGGACACCATGAACGCCCCCTCGCCCAACATCATGAACAAGCTGCAGCGCTGTGTGCTGGGCCTGTACTCCTACGACGACCGCGCCGAGGATCTGAGCCTTGAGAACATCCTGAACCAGAGCATCAACCTGATCGCCAGCATGCCCACCATGATGGTGAACGCTTACCAGATGAAGCGCCGCTACTACGACAAGCAGAGTATGTTCTTCCACCTGCCCAAGCCCGGCCAGAGCACGGCAGAGCACATCCTCAGCACCTACCGCCCGGATCAGAAGTTCACCCACGAGGAGGCAAAGCTGCTGGATATGTGCCTGCTGGTGCACGCAGACCACGGCGGCGGCAACTGCTCCACCTTTACCACCCGTGTGCTGTCCTCCTCCGGTACGGACACCTATTCGGCCATCTCTGCGGCCATCGGTGCCTTGAAGGGCCCCAAGCACGGCGGCGCGAACCTGATGGTCAACCGCCAGCTGCAGGATATCCTCAAGCACGTCGAGAACCCGGAGGATGACGACGAGGTGCGCGAGTATCTGCGCCGCATCCTGCGCAAGCAGGCGGGCGATGGCTCCGGCCTGATCTACGGCATGGGTCATGCGGTGTACACCATCAGCGACCCCCGTGAGGTCATCCTGAAGCAGCGCGCAAAGCATCTGGCCTACGAAAAGGGCTTTGAAGAAGAGTACAATATGCTGTGCAGCATCGAGCGGCTGGCACCCGGCATCTTTGCCGAGGAAAAGGGCAGCTCCAAGCCGGTGTGCGCCAACGTGGACCTGTTCAGCGGTCTGATCTACAATATGCTGGGCATCTCGGAGGATCTGTACACCCCGCTGTTCGCCATCGCCCGTGTGCCGGGCTGGTGCGCACACCGGGTGGAAGAGGTGATCTTTGCCAACCGCATCATCCGCCCGGCTTACAAGTATCTGGGCGTGCGTCAGAAATATAAGCCCATCGAGGAGCGTTAATGAAACCGTTAGAGTTCGTTGTTGTCCTGCTCTGCGTGCTGCTTGGCCTTGGCCGCGGCGCAGACCTTGCCTTTGCTACGGATGCCGCCACCGGCCTGTGCATCGCAGGCTCGGTGTGGTGGCGGTATATCGCCTTGGGCGCTGTGGTGCTGGCCACAGTGCTGGCCGGGCGCAGCCGCCCGCTGCCTGAAAAGTCGCTGTGCAGCCGCCGCCCGGCGGCAGGCGTGCTGGCCTTTGCCGGGGCAGTGTGTATGCTGACTGCCGGTGCAGCACAGTTCGTGTTCGCCGCCGGTACAGTAAGCACTTTTGTGCGTATTCTGCTGGAGGTGGTCTGTGCCGTATGGCTGAGCAACCTCGGGCGCAGCTGGCTGCGCCGGGACGGCTGGAAAACGCCCGCCGGCAGTCTGCCGCTGGCCATAGCGGGCAGTGCACTGTTCTACTGGAACGTACTGATGCGCTTTATGGAAAACAGTTCCAGCTGGCACAGGGTACAGCCTACGGCAGCAGTCTGGCAGGAGCTGGCGGCGCTGCTGTTTCTGGCGGCGCTGGCACGCGCGTTGTACCTGCCCCGGCCGGAAAATGGCCGCACCCTGCATGCAGCGGCGCTTACAGCCTTCTGCCTGTGCCTGTGCTGGGAGCTGCCCCGGGTGCTTCTGCTGTTGGTAGCAGGCTTTGGCGGCGGCGCTGCGGCAGTGCTGCCGGAGCTGCTTTCCGGCCTTGCGCTGTGCTGCATCGGCGGCATGGGGCTTGCCTGTACTGGGAAGGGAAAAACTGGAAATAACTGACAAAAACGGCAGTACACCCTTGGTGCAATTGAACAAAAGCTTTGTGGCAGGGTGCATAAAATCGTACAAAAGCAAAAAAAGATGAAATTGTGTTGTTAATTTTTTAGCAGACACTTGAAAGTTTGCCGGTTTTGGTCTACAATAAAGATACCGTGATTTATCCGATTATGGGTAAAATAATTAGGAGGTACTATTACAATGGCTGTTAGAGTTGCTATCAATGGTTTCGGTCGTATTGGCCGTCTGGCTTTCCGTCAGATGTTTGATGCTGAGGGTTACGAGGTCGTCGCAATCAACGACCTGACCAGCCCCAAGATGCTGGCTCACCTGCTGAAGTACGATACTGCTCAGGGCTCTTTCTGCGGCAAGATCGGCGAGGGCAAGCACACTGTCGAGTCCACCGAGGATTCCATCATTGTTGACGGCAAGGAGATCAAGATCTACGCTGTTAAGGACGCAAAGGATGCTCCTTGGGGCGAGCTGAACGTTGACGTCGTTCTGGAGTGCACCGGCTTCTACACCAGCAAGGAGAAGAGCATGGCTCACATCCAGGCTGGCGCAAAGAAGGTCGTTATCTCTGCTCCCGCAGGCAACGATCTGAAGACCATCGTCTACTCTGTCAACGAGAAGACCCTGACCGCTGAGGATCAGGTCATCTCCGCTGCTTCCTGCACCACCAACTGCCTGGCTCCCATGGCCGACACCCTGAACAAGACCTTCCCCATCGTTTCCGGTATCATGACCACCGTTCATGCTTACACCGGCGACCAGATGATCCTGGATGGTCCTCAGCGCAAGGGCGATCTGCGCCGTGCTCGTGCTGGCGCACAGAACATCGTTCCCAACTCCACCGGTGCTGCTAAGGCTATCGGTCTGGTCATCCCCGAGCTGAACGGCAAGCTGATCGGCTCTGCTCAGCGTGTGCCCGTTCCCACCGGTTCTACCACCCTGCTGGTTGCCGTTGTCAAGGGCAAGGATGTCACCAAGGAAGCTATCAACGCTGCCATGAAGGCTGCTGCTTCTGAGTCCTTCGGCTACAACGAGGATCAGATCGTTTCTTCCGATGTCATCGGTATGCGTTACGGCTCTCTGTTTGACGCTACCCAGACCATGGTCGCTAAGATCGACGACGACACCTATCAGGTTCAGGTCGTGTCTTGGTACGACAACGAGAACTCCTACACCTCTCAGATGGTCCGTACCATTAAGTACTTCGCTGAGAACTGCTAATTACAGCTCTGCGCTCAAAAGTGCTTGAGGTGCCGTGCTGAATGACAGCTGTTACCGGCTTTGCCGGGATGGACATGCTGTGATTGGCACGACAACGGTATAACGAGTTTAACACCCTTTCTTTTGCGGGTTTCCGTGAGAGGAAGGGTGTTTTTTATTCTGACTCTTTGTAAAATATTGGTAACGCGAGAAGTAGAATAGGCAGACAGAGAGAGCAAATAGGTTGAGCTATGCCCCGGCGACTGTCAGGGGCTTTTAGGTTATGCGTTGCAGCAGACCGCTGGAAATCCCATAGAACCAGTGAACAGAAAAACTGACCCGCTAGAATACGAATGTTGTTCCATTTCTCCGGACAGGATTGATAATTAGCAACTGAAGGCCTCTGCCTTTCACAGAAATGTGATCGGCGGGGGCCTTTTTGCGTTGAGAAAACGATACCTGAAAATAAAAAAGTATCCTCCACAGTAAAAATGGAGGGCTATGGCAAAAATCCGGCGTTATTCCAGCAGATTCAACGATTCCATGCCCCTTATAGACACCTGATGGGAGAATATCCGGTTCATCTCCCGGCGCTTTCGGGTCAGGTCAGAATGCACATAGCGCTGCAAGGTAATGTTGGCATTGGCGTGTCCTAACAATTCGCTAAGGGTCTTTACATCGCACCCCGCTTGCAGACAGGTCGTTGCAAAGGTGTGGCGCAGCGCGTGCGGACGTACTTGCCGGACATTAGCCTGTTTCAGATATGCTTTGATGCTTTTTCGGTAGCAGCGGGGTTCTGTGGGTTTGGATTCATTACCAGATAGAAACCATGCAGCATTGCTGGCGTTTCCGCGCAGTTTCTTCAGCATAATAAGCAGAAGTTTCGGGATTGGAATTTCTCGGCGGGAGGTGCGGGTTTTAGGCGTTTGGATGACTACCTTTGTATGCCCGTTTCCGCAGGAAATTCGACAGACCGTCCGGTTGATCTTCAACGTGCCAAGTTTCAGATCAAAATCACCCCATTGCAGGCCGCAGATCTCGCCAATACGCAGACCCAATTCAAAACCCAGTAGTAAGCCAATTTTGCGGGGCGTGGGGTCCTCCTGTACATATTGGTAGAGCCGTTGCTGCTCTGCCGGGGAGAGGGGCGTAGAAATTTTGTCGATGGCTTTTGGCAGCGCAACTTCCAGCTCCATCGGACGGATCAGGCGTAAGTGCGCAGCATATTTGCAGATACGCCGCAGCATGGAGATGCATTCCCGAGCAGAAGAGTTCCCCAGCGGTTTGTGTACGGCATCCGCAGGCGCGATGATCTGCTGCATGGCCTGTTCCAGAAAGCTCTCATCAAGGGACGCAACGGACGCTTTACCCAAAACAGGAAGAAGATACTTGTGCAGTGTGTACGAATAATGCGCATAGGTGGATTCCTTTATACTGTTCCGCAGGGAGCGTAGCCATACCTCAGCCAGTGCTTCAAAAGTCAGGTCTATTCTTTTCAGGTTGTAGAAACCCGCTTCCGCTTTTTTCCGAATCAGCACCTGCTTGACCTCTGCGTAAGCCATGCCATAGATGTAGCCCCACTGGATTTTCCCTTCCGGCGTGCGTGCCTTGATGTACCGGCCTTCCCACCGGCCATCTTTGCGTTTATGTATGTTTTCGCCCCGTCGTGCCATTTCTGTTTCCTCCTGCGGCTCGGACACTCATCTGACCACTTATTTTGTCCATCTTCGTTTTAAGCTGCGTTTTTCATGAAGAACTGGGCAACATGCAAAAAAGTTTTGGCTTCTGCGAGTTTTTTTCTAAGGTCAGATGGGATACATTTGTTAAGATTTCTATTGAATCCCAGATATAACCATGATAAAATAATAAGAGAATCCAGACAATCTTATTTAAAACCGGTATCCTCCATTTTTACTGTGGAGGATACCCCTTTATTGCGGGAAGGGGTGAACAAAGTGGCATTGCGCCTGTTTGAGCACAACGAGAAAGCGTATCACGCGGCAGTCTGGATGATGGAGCAGTACGACAAAGCTGCCATTGTTCATCCGACCGGCACCGGAAAAAGCTACATTGCGTTCAAGCTGATCGAGGACAACCCGGAGAAGGTCGTGATCTGGCTTTCTCCCAGTGAATACATCTTTAAGACCCAGCTGGAGAGCCTGAAAAGGAACGACCCGGATTTTCCATTGGCGAATGTTCATTTTTATACTTACGCCAAATTGATGTGCTGTACGCAGGCACAGCTGGACGAAATCGCAGCGCAGAAGCCCGCTTATATTATACTCGATGAATTCCACCGTGCCGGTGCTGAATGCTGGGGCGAAAGCACAGTGGCTTTATTAAAGTTGTGCCCGAGTGCAAAACTGCTGGGGCTGACAGCGACAAACATCCGATATCTGGATAATAACCGCGACATGGCCGAAGAGCTTTTTGACAGCCGTGTTGCGAGCGACATGACCCTTGGTGAAGCAGTCGTCAGGGGTATTTTGCCTGCTCCGAAATATGTGACGACGGTCTATCAGTATCAGAAAGCGCTTGCAAAGTATCAGGCGCGGGTGGACAACCTGCGGGCACCGGGCATTCAGGATGTGAACCAGAAATATCTGGACGCGCTGCGCCGCGCACTGGAACAGGCGGACGGTCTGGACGGGGTTTTTGCCCGTCATATCACGAATAAGGCTGGCAAGTACATCGTGTTCTGCGCCAACAAGGAGCACATGGACGAGATGGTGTCCCATGTGCCGGAGTGGTTCGCCGGGGTCAACCCGAATGTTGTGGTGTATCAGGCTTACTCAGATGACCCGAACACCGACAAGGCCTTTGCGGACTTCAAGACAGACACCAGTGACCGGCTGAAGCTGCTGTTCTGCATCGATATGCTCAACGAAGGCGTTCATGTGGAAGGCATTTCCGGGGTCATTCTGTTCCGGCCTACCATCTCCCCTATTATCTATAAGCAACAGATTGGACGTGCCCTGACCGCCGGGGACACCGCAGCCCCGCTGATTCTGGATGTGGTCAACAACTTCGAGGGTTTGACCAGCATTTCCAGCCTGCAAAGTGAGATGCAGGAGGCCGTTCATCGTCTGTATGCCAACGGCGAGGGCGATAAGATCGTGACTGAGCGGTTTGAGGTCATCGAGCAGGTGCACGACTGCAGGGTGCTTTTCGAGCAGTTACAGGCAAGTCTTTCCTCCAGTTGGGAGCACTACTTCTCCGAGGCAAGCATCTACTATGCAGAGCACGGTGACCTGAATGTCCCGAAACTGTATACCACGCCCGGTGGTCTGAGCCTCGGTGTGTGGCTGGTCACGCAGCGCCGGGTGCGCGAGGGACAGATCCAAGGAAATCTGACCGAGCAGCAGATCGCACGGCTGGACAGCATCGGCATGGTCTGGGGCAACCGGAAGGAAATTGCGTGGCAGCACGGATTTGAGGTCGCAAAGAAATACCATGACACTTACGGTAACCTGATGGTGCCCGGCAAATACACCGACCCGGACGGCTATCCCTTGGGACAGTGGATCATCAAGACCCGGCAGCAGAAGCTGAATGGCCGCTTGAAGGAAGAACGCATCGCACAGCTTGATGAGATCGGTATGGTGTGGAGCATTTTTGATGCCAAGTGGGAAAAGGCTTACGCGCTGGCTGCGGCCTATTACGAGGAAAACGGAAACCTGAATATTCCACGTTCCTATGTGACAGCGGCTGGTGAACGACTGGGACAGTGGGTTGCAAGCCAGCAATGGGCGTACCCGAAAGGAAAGCTGACGAATGAACAGGTCGAACGTCTGAACAGAATTGGAATGTACTGGGGCAACCGCAATGACCGCCAGTGGAATGAGGGATATCAGGAAGCAAAGCACTACTTTGATGCCCACAGCGACCTGAATGTCCCGGCTGATTATGTGTCACCGGGCGGTTACAACCTCGGAAATTGGGTCAAGCGGCAGCGGTATACCCGCCAGAATCCTGAAAAAAGCTGCGCTGTCCTGACGGAGGAGCGTATTGCGAAGCTGGATGCCATCGGAATGAGGTGGGAAAAAAGCAATCCGAAGCCCCAATCTAAGCAAGTGGTACGAATCGAAACAGTTACGGCAAAAGCGGGTTAAAACAAGAAGCATATAAATAAACAGGAATTTATATGTAGAAGGAAAAATGACTACGAACACGCTTGGAATCGATAAGGAAGTTGAAATCAACCGGAAAGAAAATCTGCGCGACCATCGCCTGTACTGGATCGGGCGTCGGACGCAGGACGTGATCTTGTCATCGCTGGCGCTGGTGGTGTTGTCGCCGGTCATGCTGGCTACGGCAATTGCAATTGTGGTGGACGATCCGTCTGCGGGGCCTGTCTTTAGTCAGGAGCGCATTGGACGCAACGGAAAACCCTTCAAGTTCTATAAGTTCCGCTCCATGTGTCCCAATGCAGAGGCAAAGTTGGACGATCTGCTGGATCAGAACGAGATGGATGGTCCCGTGTTCAAGATCAAGGACGATCCCCGCATTACCCGCGTGGGCAAGTTTATCCGCAAGACCAGCCTCGATGAGCTGCCGCAGCTGTGGAACATCCTGAAGGGTGACATGAGCATCGTTGGCCCCCGTCCGGCACTTCCCCGCGAGGTGGAGCAGTACGGCGACTACGAAAAGCAGCGTCTGTATGTGACCCCCGGCCTGAGCTGCTACTGGCAGATCGCCCCGCACCGCAACGACCTCTCCTTTGAGGAGTGGATGGATCTGGATGTGAAATATGTCAAGGAGCGCAGCTTCTGGGTGGACTGGAAGATCATTTTTAAGACCTTTAAGGTGTGCCTTTTGGGGTATGGGGCGTAATGAATAACTATTGCTGAAGTTACTTGAAAACCAATAATAGGCTCGAAAGGAATATAATTTATGGATATTAAAAAAGAATACGAACGCTGGCTGGCAAACGCCACCGCAGATGCCGATGTAGTGGCAGAGCTGAAAACGCTGGACGATGCCAAAATCGAGGACGCATTCTATCGTGACCTTGCTTTTGGTACCGGTGGTCTGCGCGGCGTCATCGGCGCAGGCACCAACCGAATGAACGTCTACACCGTGGCAAAGGCTTCTCAGGGATTGGCTGATTATCTGAAAAAGAACTTCACAGAGCCATCTGTGGCAATCGGTTATGACAGCCGCATCAAGAGCGATGTGTTTGCAAAAGTCGCCGCCGGGGTGTTTGCGGCTAATGGGGTCAAGGTGAATATCTGGCCTGTCCTGATGCCGGTTCCTACCGTGTCTTTTGCAACCCGCTATCTGCATACTTCTGCCGGTGTCATGGTGACGGCTTCCCACAATCCCAGCAAGTACAACGGCTACAAGGTCTACGGCGCGGATGGCTGCCAGATTACCACTGAGGCCGCAGCGGAGATTCTTGCTGAGATCGAGAAGCTGGATATTTTTACAGACGTCAAGACCAGTGATTTTGAAGCAGGTGTGGTAAACGGCAGCATCCAGTACATTCCAGACGAGGTCTACACCGCATTCGTGGAGCAGGTTAAGAGCCAGTCGGTTCTGTTTGGCGAAGAGGTCAACAAGAACGTGGCCATTGTGTACAGCCCGCTGAACGGCACCGGTCTGAAGCCTGTGACCCGCACTCTGAAGGAGATGGGCTACACCAACATCACCGTGGTCAAGGAGCAGGAGCAGCCGGATGGAAACTTCCCGACCTGTCCGTATCCCAACCCGGAGATCAAGGAAGCAATGGCGCTGGGCATGGAGTATGCCAAGAAGTGCAACGCCGATCTGCTGCTTGCAACCGACCCCGACTGTGACCGTGTGGGTATTGCCGTCAAGAACAAGGCAGGAGAGTACGAGTTGCTGACCGGTAATCAGACCGGTATGTTGCTGTTGGACTACATTTGCAGCCAGCGAGTAAAGCACGAAAAGATGCCTGCTGATCCTGTTATGGTCAAGACCATCGTAACGATGGACATGGGCGAACAGATTGCCACTCATTATGGCCTGCGCACCATCAACGTGCTGACTGGTTTTAAATTCATTGGTGAGCAGATCGGCAAGCTGGAAAAGCAGGGCAAGGCAGACAGCTATGTGTTCGGCTTTGAGGAGAGCTATGGTTATCTGACCGGCTCCTACGTCCGCGATAAGGATGGTGTAGACGGTGCGTACATGATCTGCGAGATGTTCAGCTACTATGCAACCAAGGGCATCAGCCTGCTGGACAAGCTGGACGAGCTGTACAAGACCTATGGCTACTGCCTGAACACCCTGCACAGCTACGAGTTCGACGGCAGCGCCGGTTTTGCCAAGATGCAGAGCATTATGCAGGCATTCCGGGGCGACATCAAGGCGTTCGGCGGCAAGAAGGTCATCAAGCTGCTGGACTATGCGCCGGGTCTGGACGGTCTGCCCAAGTCCGATGTGCTCAAGTTCCTGCTGGAAGATAACTGTTCCATCGTGGTGCGCCCCTCTGGCACCGAGCCGAAGCTCAAGACCTATATTTCTGTCAGCGCAGAGAATAAGGAAGCCGCCGAGAAGGTGGAAGCAGAGATCTGCAAGAGTGCTGAAGAGTATTTAAAGTAAAAAATCTATAGACGGATGTATGAGGAGAAAAAATATGAATGTCATTTTACTTTCTGGCGGTTCTGGTAAGCGTCTCTGGCCTCTTTCTAATGATGTGCGCAGCAAGCAGTTTATTAAGCTGTTTAAGAACAATGATGAGTATGAGTCTATGGTGCAGCGTGTCTATCGTCAGATCACCACGGTAGATGCAGATGCCAGGATTACCATTGCAACCAGCAAATCGCAGGCAAGTGCTATTAAGAATCAGCTGGGCGAAAAGGCCTCTATTTGTGTAGAACCTTGTCGTCGTGATACGTTTCCTGCCATCGCACTGGCTACAGCCTATCTCCACGATGAGCTGGGCGTTGATGAGAATGAAGCTGTTGTTGTCTGCCCGGTTGACCCTTATGTAGATAATACCTATTACGAAGCTGTTAAGACTCTGCAGGAACTGGCAGAACAGGGTGGCGCAAATCTGACGCTGATGGGCATTGAGCCGACCTATCCCAGCGAGAAATATGGTTACATTATCCCCGAAAGCGGCGAAAACGTCAGCAAGGTCAAAGAATTCAAGGAAAAGCCGGATGTGGAAACTGCTAAGAAGTATCTGGCACAGAGCGCATTGTGGAATGCAGGCATTTTTGCATTCAAACTTGGCTATCTACTGGACAAAGCACACAGCATGATCAACTTTGAGGATTACCGTGACCTGTTCAATAAGTACGATACATTGACTAAAATCAGCTTTGACTATGCAGTAGTCGAGCAAGAATCTAGCATTCAGGTTCTGCGGTATAGCGGTGACTGGAAGGATGTTGGCACATGGAACATGATGGCTGAGGTCATGGCAGACAAGACCAAGGGCAAGGCTGTTCTGGATGAAACCTGCGAAAATACCAATGTGGTGAACGAACTGAATATCCCGATCCTTTGCATGGGCTGCAAGGACATGATTATTGCGGCTAGCGGTGATGGTATTTTGATTGCTGATAAAGAGCGCAGCGGTTACATGAAGCCCTATGTAGAAAAAATCGAGACCGAGGCAATGTATGCTGAGAAGTCTTGGGGTAGTTATACGGTAATCGATGTGCAGCCCGGCTCTATGACAGTCAAGATTTCCATGAGAGCAGGTGAGCATATGACTTATCATATGCACAACTACCGTGAGGAAGTTTGGACAGTCGTTTCTGGTAAGGGTAGGGCAATCGTTGACGGCATGGAGCAGGTACTCCGCACCGGAGATGTGATCACCATCGCAGCAGGCTGCAAGCACACGGTTGAGGCTATCACTGCATTGGATATGATTGAAGTTCAGCTTGGTGAAGAAATCAGCGTCACAGATAAGATTAAATTTCCGATGGAATAAAAAGCAGTGGGAGACAGAGTAATGGAAATCATGAAATTGATTCCGACGGGTAAAGATTATTTGTGGGGTGGTACTCGACTTCGGGAAGAATACGGAAAGAAAATTGATTTGACCCCGTTGGCGGAGACATGGGAATGCTCTGTACATCCAGATGGTCCTAGCTATGTGGCGAATGGAATCTATAAGGGACAAACGCTGGCAGAGGTGCTGAGTGCTCACCCAGAATATCTTGGCACAAAGGTGGAAAACGGAGAACTGCCTATACTGGTGAAATTCATTGATGCCAAGAAGGATCTGTCTGTTCAGGTTCATCCCGATGATGCATATGCACGAGAGCACGAAGGCGACAACGGTAAGACCGAGATGTGGTACGTCGTGGATGCTGACGAAGGAGCTAGCTTGATCTACGGCTTTCAGCACAAGGTGACCGAGGAAATTCTTCGGAAAGCTGTTGAAACCGGAACATTGGATAAGCATCTGCAAAAAGTTGAGGTTCACAAGGGTGATACCTACTTTGTCCCGGCAGGAACAGTGCATGGCATTGGTAAGGGCATTCTGGTGGCAGAAATCCAGGAAAGCTCTAATGTGACCTACCGTGTCTACGATTATGACCGCGTGGATAAGAACGGTAAAAAGCGTGAGTTGCATTTTGATAAAGCTGTGCAGGTCATGAATATGAAAGTTGCACCGGATGTGAGCCAGAAACCGAGAATTGTAAAGTATTATTCCGGCTGCTCTCGTGAGTTGCTCTGCCGCTGCAAATATTTTGAAACGGAACGGATTCAAGTCACAAAGGGCTTTGCATTTTCTGTTATGGATACATCTTTTCAGGTATTGATGTGCTTGAGCGGATACGGTGAAGTACAGACGATGGATGCTGAGCAGAAACCGATGCGTTTCAGCAAAGGCGAAACACTGTTTTTACCAGCTAGATTGGGCAGATGCCTGGTTGTTGGTGATGCAGAGCTGATTAAGGTTAGATGCTGAAAATGAGGAAACCTATATGAATTCAAAGACAATGATAAATGAGAAGTCAAACTTAAACACAGTCTCTCAGCAAGAGATCGGAAAATATAAACTGTACCAATTTGTCAAACGTTTTATTGATATCTGTATTTCTGGCGCTGCATTGTTCTTACTCTCGCCTATTTTGATAATTGTCGCAGTGCTGGTATATGTATCTGATCCGGGAAAAATCTTTTATGGACAACTTCGCATCGGAAAAAATGGTAAGCCGTTCAAGATGTGGAAATTTCGCAGCATGTATATGAATGCGGATAAGATGATCGACCAGCTAACAGATGAGCAGAAAAAACAGTATTATACCGAATTTAAGATTGACAACGATCCTCGTATCACACCCATTGGCAACTTTTTAAGAAAGACCAGTTTGGATGAGCTTCCGCAATTTTTTAATGTTTTGTTCAATGATATGAGCTTGGTTGGACCGCGTCCATTGATTGAATCCGAAATACAGACTTATTACGAAGATACATACGATACCTTGCTGGCTGTAAAGCCTGGCATTACGGGATACTGGCAGGCTTATGCCCGTAACAATGCGACTTACCAAAGCGGTGAACGTCAGAAAATGGAAATGTATTATGTCCAGCATGCGTCTCTGTGGTTTGATATAAAGATATTTTTCAAAACAATTGTTTCGGTTATAAAGAAGGATGGCGCGCAATAAAGAAAGAGGTCTAGATGCCTGCAAGCCCATCGAGTTTAGAAAAACTTACTGAATTGGTAGAAAACTGAGGAAAAGGAATCAAAATAATGAAAAAAATACTGCAAATTCCAAACTATCAATACCCTCATATCGGAGGAATCGAACAGGTCGCCAGAGATATTGCAGATGCGCTATTGGATGATAAGGAAATCGAGCAGAAGATTATTTGCTTCAACGAAGATGCTCAGGATGGGAATTATGTCTGCCATCGAAAGGAAACGGTACATGACAAAGTTGATGGTGTGGAAGTGATTCGGTGTGGCTGCATTGCAAAAGTTTCCTCTCAATCTATTTCTTTGACATATCCCGGTGAGTTAAAAAGAATTTTCAAAATGTTCAGACCGGATATTGTGATTTTGCATTATCCAAATCCTTTTGTATCGAGCTTTTTGTTACCGATGCTACCTCAAAATGTAAAATTTGTTCTTTATTGGCATCTGGATATTACCAAACAAAAAGTTTTGGGAAAGCTGTTTCATGGTCAGACGATGGGATTGCTGAAACGTGCAGACCAGATCGTTGCTACAAGCCCGAATTATATTGAAGGCAGTCCATACTTACGTCTGTTTAAGGAAAAGTGCATTGCAATCCCGAATTGTATTCGTCCTGAGCGGCTGACTGTTACAGAGAAAGCCCAAAAGCGTGCGATGCAGATCCGCGAGCAATATAAAGGGAAAACGATATGCTTTGCTGTAGGACGGCATGTTCCGTACAAGGGCATTACATATTTGGTTCAGGCGAGCAAGCTGCTCGACGACAGTTTTGTAATTCTGATCGGCGGAAAAGGCCCCCTGACGGATTCTTTGAAAAAAGAAGCAGAAGGTGATAAGAATGTCGTATTTTTGGGACGTGTGAGCGACGCCGAATTGATTTCTTATTATCTTGCCTGCGATATTTTTGCTTTTCCTTCTATTACGAAAAATGAAGCTTTTGGTATTGCACTGGCGGAAGGCATGTATTTTGGTAACCCGGCTGTTACATTTACGATTCCAGGCAGTGGTGTGAACTATGTCAACCTGAATGGTGTCACGGGAATTGAATGCCCGAACAGCGATGTGTCGGCTTTTGCAGAAGCTGTGAAGCTGCTACAAGCAGACCAGCTGCTTGCACATCAATACGGAACGGCAGCAAAAAAGCGTGTGGAACAAAATTTTATGTACGAACAGTTTAAGCAACAGATCAAAGAATTATTGACTGCTCCTTGACAGAGGATATATATGAAAAAAATTGTTATTAACGGAAAATTTTTAACGCAACGTATTACTGGCGTTCAGCGTTATGCAAGAGAGATTGTTGCACAGTTAGATCAATTGGTCTCTGGTGAACAGATGGAGATTGCAGTACCCTTAGATGCAAATGAGATTCCAGAATACAAAAATATAAAGATTTCTAAAATAGGCCAATTAAGAGGACAGTTATGGGAGCAAGTTTCGTTGCCATTATATGCTAAGAAGCACGAGGCATTATTGCTAAATCTATGCAACGTTAGTCCACTTTTTAAACCGGATATTGTTTGTATTCATGATGTGAAGATTAATGCCCGCCCTCATGATTTCAGCAAAGAGTTTTTGCTTTGGTATTCTATCTTGTTCAAGAATGCGGCCAAAAAAGCAAAAGCAATTATTACAGTATCTGAATTTTCGAAAAGCGAAATTATAAAGTACTATACAGTTGAAGCAAATCGAATTCATGTGATTCCGAATGCATGGCAGCACTATCAGCTGGTAGGCTATGATGCTCATTGTTTGGAAAAATATAACTTAAAGAAAGACAGTTATTACTTCGCAATGAGCAGTCTGGAACCAAATAAAAATTTCAAATGGATCGCGCAGGCCGCTGTGAAAAATCCGGAAGATACCTTTGCCGTTGCTGGTTCCATCAACGAAAAAATATTTCAGGATGGACTGGGATTTGAGGTGCCTGCCAATATGAAATTGTTGGGATACGTATCAGATGAAGAAGCAAAAACATTGATGCGAGACTGCAAGGCATTTTTGTTCCCATCCTATTACGAAGGCTTTGGTATTCCACCGTTGGAAGCAATCAGCGCAGGTACAAAACAAGTTGTAGTTTCCGATATTCCTGTTATGCACGAGTTATTTGGAGAAGAAGCTGTCTATGTGTCGCCAGAGGAGTATAACATTTGTTTAAAAGATTGTATTCACGCAAACGGGCAAGTCAGCAATAAAGTGTTGGATACATATTCCTGGAAAAAGTCGGCACAAGAGTTAATGAATGTTTTAAATGGATTATAATATGGCGATTAAAAAACGAATTTGCACAGTTGTGTGCGATTTGACAAGCGGCGGTGTGGAATCTGTTCTGTTGAACTATTTTTCTCATATAGATTGTACAGAATATGACTTGGATCTTATTACTTATGATATTTCCAGCAAAATCTGTGCAAAAAAATTTGAGAAATTGGGTTTTAATATTATTGTTGTTCCACCCAAGCGTGAGGGATTTTACAAAAGTGTACGGGCAATGGATCGTGTTATACAGGAAGGAAGATACGATGTTGTTCACGCACATTTGACGGAGTGGAACTGTATTCCGATGTTTCTTGCGTGGAAACATGGTGTGAAAATACGAATCAGCCATTCACACATGGCAGATTTTCCTTCTAGTTTGAAGCGCAAGGCTGTTTTCGCAATGCAAAAATTGTTCAACCGCATTTTTGCGACGAAATATTGTGCCTGTGGTGAAGATGCTGCCAAATACTTATATGGTGAAAAGTTGTTTCAAAAAGGCAGTGTACAAATACTGAATAATGCAATCGATGTCCAACGGTTCGCGCCGAATGCAGCGGTTCGCAAAGAAGTACGGAAGGAACTTGGACTTGATGAATCGATACTTTGTGTTGGACATATTGGTAGATTTTTGGAACAGAAAAATCACACTTTCCTAGTTGATATTTTTGCGCAGCTTGTAAAGATGCGCCCGGACAGCTGCTTGCTCCTTTTGGGCATGGGAGATTTGGAGGCAGAAATTCACAAGAAAGTGGAAGATTTGGGCTTTTCAGATAAGGTGTTATTTTTGGGCGTCAGAAATGATCCGGAGCGATTCTATCAGGCAATGGACGTATTTTGTTTGCCATCACTCTATGAAGGACTTCCTGTTGTAGGCATTGAGGTGCAGGCGGCCGAGGTTCCTTGCGTAATGTCAGATAAAGTATCTGCGAAAGTAAAACTTACGCCATTAGTTACAATGATGAGTTTGGAAAAAACTCCGCAGGAATGGGCTGAAAAGTTGATTTATTCAGCGAAGATGGATAAAACACAGAGCTGCTTTCCGGACGAATATGATATTGTAAAAGCAAGTCGGCAATGGGAAGAGCTGTATGGAGGATGATATATGGAATCGTTGGTTAAAATTCAAAACAAACGGATTCTTGGCTTTTCTAAAACATTTGCCTTGATTTTGATTTGCGGAATAGATGCACTGGTTCTATCGATATTTAACACCAGTGAAAGCTATCGCTTTTTGTTTTTGCTGCCCATTTCCTATCTGGTATCATATCTTATATTTGTGCCGATGATTCAGGCAAAATGCAATTATCGCCGGGGTTTTCCATATTATATAGCGCAATTTGTTTTGTTCTACCGCTATCTGCTTTTACCGTTGGCATGTCTTTATACAGAAATCTATGGTGGATGGACAGCGTACGGAACGAATGGTTTTGGAGTGGAGCCGCAGTCTTCAAGCATGACTAAGGCGATTCTTTGGATGTGCACAGAGGCTTTTGCAGCTGAATTTGGCATTTACTTAGGAACGGTTTGGGCTAGAAAAAGGGAATACAAGAGACAACGAATCCAGTCACTCAGTTTGGAAGTTGAATTTTTACGACATAAAACGGTTTTGTCGATTTTTTGCGTTGGAGCATTTGCACTACTGCTTCTGTTTCAACGACAAGTCTTTTCACAATTTATGGTTTTGGGAGATGATTTTTCAACGGGCTCGAATTCTACAAGCGGTAGTCTGTTCAAACTGATTTTTTTAGCATTTCGCTTTGGCGTTCTTCTTTTAGGATATTCTTACTGCGCACAAAACTATAAACAGAATAGAAAGAAAATCTGGATTTTGGGCGCAATGTTTTTTCTATTCCTATACATTGGATATAGTGTTGGACTGAGCCGCTGGAATTTGATTCTCCCTGTCTTGGCCAGTGTCGAAATTTTTGAAGATGCGTTCAAACCGTTTCCGAAAAGCATTTTAGCGATGGTCTTTTTATGTGCAACAGTTGCAGTTATGAGTATCTCTTTCTTTAAGTATGGATATCTTTTGAATGGAAGTGGAAATCAGTGGACACAGATGTTCCTTTTGATTTTTCAGCAGTCTAATGAGTATATTTCTGGGCCACGCTCTATTGCTCAAGGCATTGAGATGCTTACCGCATATAGGAACAGAATCAATGTTACAACAATATTCAACAGCGTGTTATCTGGATATGCGGGGCTTGCCAGTCTTACGAATGATGCAAACAAACTGCAATCCTTTTTCAATCAATACGCTCTAGGCGGTCCATTACAGGATCATCCATTAATCTGTCCTATTATTATTGAAGGGCTTGGTTTGTTTCCGATTTTTCCATGGATATTTTCAATGCTTTTTGAAATGGGAGCTTGTATATTAGACTATAAGAGTAAAACAGCTAATAGCTATGAAAAACGTTTTCTGTGTGCATATCTTGGATTGTGGTTTGCATTGTGTTTTAATGGAAATACAAAAACCGAGATGGCACAAATTTCTCAGGCCATTCCATGTTTTATTTTGATGTTTGTAAATCGAAAAGTTGTATTCCGGTGGGGAAATAAAAATGTATAAAAGATATGATGCAATTGACGTTGAGAGGGGAATAGGAGCAATTTTAGTAATTTTAGGCCATGCAGGTATTATAGGTCTTTCAAAAACAGTTTTATACTCGTTCCATATGCCTTTATTCTTTTTCCTGAGTGGGATTTTCCTAAAATACGACTCAAAGCATCGAACAGAATTTATTTTAAAGCGTGTATATAATATTTTAGTCCCATATTTTCTTTTTTATATGTTGCTCTTTGCAAAGGAATGTATATTAGTTCTGATAGGACATGGTTCCTGGAAAAATATGGTGAAATTACTGATCGGAATGGTTTTGCAAATGAGGACAACAGAATATGGTGGAAAGTTTTGGTTTCTTCCAGTATTGTTTGGAGGAACTTTAATTTGTGCAATAACAGAAGAATTTGTTTACAAACTTCAAAAAAAATCCATCCGACTTATCTGCGCTGGAATTTCTTTTTTAGGCGGCTGCGCAAGTATTATCCTTTTGAAAAAACCGTTATTGTGGAATCTTGACGCAGCAATGATAGCAGCAAGTTTTATGATTATTGGAATGACAGCAAAAGAAAAGTTTCTCGAACTTTTTACATTAGAAAAGAAAAAATGCGTGTTTCTTTTTTGCGTTGCAGCTATCGGAAATATATCTTTTGCGCTTTGGAATTTTTGGATTACTGGTCGAAATTCAGATTTGTATTGGATGGTAATTGGCAATCCGATCATATACACTTTGGCGAGTTATGCCGGAATTCTTGCCATTACAATGTTGGCGGCTTGTTATCAACCTAAAATGATTGCATTTATTGGACGAAATAGCTTATTGTACTATTGCTTGCATCACGAATTTGTCTTTCCGGTTCTAAAAATAGTTGTTGCATTTTTACCGTGGCAAAGACTAGCGCCATATTATATGACAGTGTTTGCATGTATTTTGATTGCTCCGCTTTGTGTTTTAATTAAAAGGTATGCTCCGTTGTTTGCCGGAATAAAAACATATAAAAGGTGAAAAATATAATGATTGGATTAGTTACTTGTTTTGAAGTTTACAATTATGGAAGTCAGCTGATGTCATTGGCACTTCAGATGATGATGGATGAGCTGGACTATTCTTGTGAACAAATCAATTATGTCCCAAAACGAGATTTGCATTATATCTGTTCTGTACCTTTTAAACTGACAAATCAGGCACTGATTGAACATAAACAGGAACTGAAACAAAAGCAGAATCTGGTAGAACAGAGTTCGGATCAGAAGCGGTTATTTCAAAAGAAGAAAGAAGCTTTTGACCGGTTTATTAAGGAAAATATGAACCTTTCAAAACCTGCTGTCGGCTACCGAGCATTGACGCAATTAGCAAATCAGTATGACTGCGTTCTGCTGGGAAGCGATCAGGTGTGGCATCCGATGAATTTGGAAGGAGATTTTAAAAATCTGATGTTTGTTCCAGATCGGATTCCTAAAATTGCATACGGCGCCAGTTTTAGTGTAAATGACATACCGAAAAATCAGATTAGACGGACAAAACAGTATCTGAATAGGATTCCTTACAAATCTGTCAGAGAAAAACAAGGCGCAGATTTGATTGGGGAACTGACCGGAGAAAACGTTCCGGTTGTTCTTGATCCAACATTGATGACAACAATGAAACAATGGAAAGATAAAATTGATAAGAGGCTTGTGCCCGGAGAGCCCTATATTTTTACATATTTTTTAGGAAAAGACCCTGCGAACAGAAAGAGAGTATTGGAGTTAAAAAAAGAAACCGGTCTGAAAGTAGCAGCGATTGATCTTTACAATATAGAAAATGTAAATTATATCGATTGGCCCGTAGATTGTGCAGGGCCAGGAGATTTTGTCGGTTTGATTCAGGGAGCAAAATATATTTGTACAGATTCATTCCATGGAACAGTATTTTCTATCCTGAATGAAAAAAAGTTTGTTACCTTCCTTCGCTATGCTGGTGGAGCAACCAATGCAGGAAATTCCAGAATCGGAAGCTTGCTGGAACAGCTTGCTTTGATGGATCGAATTTATGCAGATGGTGCAGTGCAGAAGCAGATAGACCAAGGCATTGATTATGCATTGGTAAATGAAAAACTGAATGCTCTGCGGGAGACTTCATGGACATTTTTAAAAAATGCGTTAAAAGGATTCAATTTATGATAGAAAAAATGACAAAAGAGAGATGCTCTGGCTGCAGTGCGTGCCGTTCGGTATGCCCGAAACAGGCGATTTCCATGCTTCCAGATAAAGAAGGATTCTTGTACCCTGAAGTTGATATGGAAAAATGCGTAGGATGTAATCAATGTGTTCGTGTGTGCCCAGTTTTAAATGCAAAACCACAGAGCAATCGTGTTCCAAATGCAGTTGTATGTGCATCAAAGGAACCAGTGCTTCGGCAAAAAAGCACATCAGGAGGATTTTTTGCAGAGCTTGCGCATTATGTGCTAAAAAATGGGGGCATCGTTTTTGGCGTGGAATTTGATGAGCGCTATTTGACGCACCATTGTGTAATAGAAAAAGAAGCCGAATTGTCCAGAATTTGTCGGTCAAAGTATATTCAAAGTAATGTTCAGGATACATATTGGCAGGCAGGCCAGTATCTGAAAAGTGGTCGGTTGGTACTATTTTCTGGAACGGCTTGCCAGATTGCAGGTTTGAAGGCATATTTGAAAAAAGAATATGAAAATTTGATTACCTGCGATGTGGTCTGCCGCGGCGTTATGTCTCCAAAACTTTGGAGAAAGTATCTGGATGAATTAGAACAAAAATTTCACAGTAAAATTTCTTATATCGGGTTTCGGGAAAAGAAGAAAAGTTTTCATAAGTCACGAATGGTGATCCGGTTTGAAAATGGAAAAGTTTATGCACCGAGTACAAATGTTGAATGGATCAGTAGATTTTTTGCAGAAGGACTTAATTTGAGACCATCGTGTTATCAGTGCTCTTTTAAGGGGTATGACAGAGCAAGCGATTTTACCATGTTTGACTGTTGGAATCTTGGACGACTGGTTGATGGAGCAACGGATGACGACAAGGGATACACCAATGTGTTGCTCCATACAGAAAAAGCTGCTCAATATTTTGAAAAAATAAAGAGTAGGCTTAAGTATTGGCCCATAGATGCAGAAATGGCAAAAAGATACGATGGTATTATGTTGGAAAATGCTGTCAAAAAACCCCAGAAGAGACAGGATTTTATGGAGAAAATAGATACACTGACAGTAACAGAACTGGGAGAAAAATTTGCTCCAATTCCTATGAAAATAAAAGTCAAAGAAGTAATAAAAAATTTGCTAAAAGCGTTGCATATTATGGAAGCGTAAAGGAGAAAAAATGCCTAAAAAGCTTAATAATAAACTCGAAAAAATAATATATCATACAGGAGTTTTACTTGTTGGAAATTCCTTTGTTTTTCATCTGCATTCAAGGCATTTGCGAAAATGGTTTTTTCAGCTTTTGGGAGGAAAAATTGGAAAAGGCTCCTATTTCTTTCGGAGATGTGAATTTAGCTGGATTGGAAGAATTCAAATTGGTGACCACACGTCAATTGGTGGCTGTTGCTATTTGGATGGAAGAGGCACTTTAAATATTGGAAGTAATGTTAATATTTCCAGTCATGTGCAGATGATTACAGGAAATCATCTGGTAGATGATCCGGACTTTAAAGATACATATCTTCCTATTACAATTGGCGACAGAGCTTGGATAGGAACACGAGCAATTATACTGTCTGGCGTGACGATTGGTGAAGGTGCAGTCGTTGGTGCCGGCGCAGTTGTTACAAAAGATATTCCGCCATATACAGTCTGGGGTGGGGTTCCAGCAAAGTATATTAAAGATCGCAACAAAAATTTAAGGTACCAGCTTGGAGAAATTGCTCCTTTGCGGTAAACCATACGGAGGAAACTATGAAAATTGCGCTAATCACATTTCACCATGTGATCAATTATGGTTCTGCGCTGCAATCTTACGCCACGCAGACGATATTGGAACGGTTGGGCGCACAAGTTGATGTGATCGATTATGTGAACAATGTAAATCGAGATGATTTGCTGCTGAAAAACCGTGCGAATGAGTCGAGATTTGGCTCGATTCCAGTTGTAAGAGAATTGTATATGGCGTTTATGGCCTATGACATCCAGCACATGACAGACGTTTTTTCAAAATATTGGAAAGAACGGCTTCATTTGACGGAACGATTTTTCAGTTGTGAAGAAATAGAAAAGGGCCTGAGCAAGCAGTATGATGCGTACTGCACCGGAAGTGATCAGGTATGGAATACTCATGTCAGCCCAAACAGTCAGGGGGTGGATCCTGCTTTCTACTTGGAATTTGCGCCAAAAGGAGCGTATTGCTTTTCGTATGCAGCAAGCTTTGGAATGAAGTCTGTGAAGGAAGAGGAAGGCCGCTCCATTCAGGAAAAACTGAAAAAATATCGTCATATTTCGGTTCGGGAAACAGCTGGCCTTGAGATTTTAAGGAAACTTGGCTATTCGGATGCGAAACTGGTTCTGGACCCAACATTTCTGTTGAAGAAAGAAGAATGGCGTCAGCTGGAACAGCCCATAAAAACACCGGAACATTATATTTTGACCTATCAGCTTCATAAGAACCCTGCAATGAAGCAATACATAAAGAGAATGTCTCAAAAAACCGGGTTGCCGGTCGTTAACATTTCATTCTCCTGGCGAGGTTATCTTCAGTCCAGATATGCTGCGTATGGAATTCGACCGGAACAGTTTGTTTATTTATTTGACCATGCAGACTATGTGATTACGGATTCTTTCCATGCAACATGCTTTTCTGTTATTTTTAAAAAGCCGTTTGTTTCTATTTACTCAGATCCGTTTAATAATCGTATGGAAAGTATTCTTACCTTAACTGGACTAAACCAGCGTCATTTGAAAGATTATGATGACGAAAACTGTCTGACTGCGCCGGTCAAGTTTGAGCAGGCAGAAAAAGTGATTCAAATGGAACGGATGGCTTCTATACAGTGGCTGAAAATGGTTATTGGTGAAATAGAAAAATGAACAAAAATATAAAGGCAAGTTCCTGGTATTTGATTGGCAACCTGTTCGATAAGGCAATTGCATTTTTGACGATTCCCATATTCACAAGAATGTTAACAACGACGGAATATGGCATTGTCAATACTTATATTTCTTATGTTACAATTCTGACAATTGTTTTGGGGCTTTCTATGGAAGCCTCAGTTCAGACCGCTTATTTTGAATTTAAGGAAGACATGGAGTCTTACGCATCCACAATTGCCATTGGCGCAGGTGCATTTACCTTGATCTTTTCGGCGGCAGTTGTAGTCGGAATTCATATATTAAATATTCAGGTGCCCTGGATTATGGTTGGGCTTGCGATCCTACAGGGCTTTATGACTTATGTGACGAACATTGCAAAAATGTATTACATGATGCAAGTCAGTTATATAAAACGTGTTATCTTAATGTCAGTTCCGCATACACTGATTGCATTTTTATCTGTTTGGGGAATCAGTCTTTGCCAGACGGAAAAATATATGGGAAGAATTGTTCCGTATGCACTGGTTATGACGGCGTTTGGCGTTGCGATACTGATTGGGTTTATTCGGAAAGCAAAATGCAAATTCAGCAAAACATATTTCCACTATGCAATTTCTTATTCGCTGCCTATCATTTTTCATGCATTGTCGTTGCAGATACTGGCACAGTTTGATAAAATCATGATTACGTCTATGCGAAGTGCAGCAGAAACAGGCGTATATAGCCTTATTTATAATGTAGGGCTGGTCTCACAGGTATTTACGAACGCATTTGATAACGCATGGTTGCCTTGGTTCCAAAAAAAGATGTATCAGGGCGGTCAAGAGAAAACTGTCAATAAGAATGCGGGCAGATTGATGATGATTGTAGCGGTACTGGTAGCAGGAATCATACTAGTTGCTCCTGAAGTAATAAAAATTTTGGCAACACAGGAATATTGGTCGGGGATTCCGATGGTGGTTCCAATTATTCTGGCCACGTTCACAATGTTTATGTACACGCTGGAAGTTCATACAGAGTATTGCTATAAGCGTACAAAACAAATTCCAATTTACACAATGATAGCGGCACTATCTAATTTAATTTTAAATTATATTTTCATTCCCAAATATGGCGCAACGGCTGCGGCTTATACAACACTTATTGCTTATATTGTGTCGTTTGTTTTGCATTATTATGCAGCACATAAGTGTAACAAGGATGTACTGCCGTTCCAGATTTTTGTTTTTCCCATTATTGTGGCATTAGTGGCATCCGCATTTATGCAGGTGTTCTTAAATGCTTGGATATGTCGTTGGATCGTAGCTGTTATACTGGGCGTTTTGTTTCTCGTTTATGCATATAAAAATAAATTATTGAGAACGATGCTTGCAGATTAAAGTGAGTAGTTCTCTAAAGAAATGTGTGAAAGGTGACTGATAAATGCACACCGTATGCAAAAAAGATATGTGTACAGGCTGTATGGCTTGTGTAGATATTTGCCCGAAAAAAGCAATTTCAATACAGGATTCATTGGATTGCTACAATGCCATTAAAACCGATCTCTGCATTGAATGCGGAGCTTGCGAAAAAATATGTCAAGTGAATCATCCGCATGAATTTATGAGACCAATATCATGGGCACAGGGATGGGCAAAAGATAATCAGCTTCGGCAGAGTAGTTCATCTGGTGGGTTTGCAGCGGCACTTTCTGTGGCGTTTGTGAAACAAAATGGATTTGTTTGCAGCTGTATGTATGACAAGGGAGAATTCAAGTTCTGGATTACAAATAAGCAGGAAGAACTGTATAAGTTTCAAGGATCAAAGTATGTAAAGAGTAATCCAGCAGGCGCTTATAAACAAGTTTTACAGTTGCTGGCAAAGAAGAATAAAGTGCTTTTTATAGGCTTACCTTGTCAGGTGGCTGCAGTTCAGAACTATGTGCCTCTCAAATTACATGAAAATCTGTTTACGGTAGATTTGATTTGCCATGGAACGCCTTCTCCAAAGCTTCTGGAGCAGTTCCTGCAAGAAATGAACCATCCGCTATCACAGTTGCAGGATATTCATTTTAGAATCAACAAAAAATTTGGCGTATCAGATACGTATGAAACAATTCTACCGGATGGCGTAACAGACCGGTACACGGTAGGCTTTTTAAACGGATTGTTCTATACAGAAAATTGCTATAGTTGTAAGTATGCACAACTGAATCGCATCTCTGATATAACGTTAGGTGATTCTTGGGGGAGCTTACTGCCGGAGAGTGAAAAAGAGCAAGGAATATCGCTTGCTCTTTGCCAGACAAAAAAAGGTCAGCAGTTATTGCTTTCTGCCAACTTACATCTTGAAGCTGTTGATCTTGATGAAGCAGCAGAAGCAAATCACCAGTTGCTTTTTCCGTCCTCCGCGCCTACAGAACGAGAGATGTTTTTTGAAGAAATAAAAAATGGGAAGAGTTTTCTTAAGCTTGTCTCAAAAATTTATTTTAAGACGTGCTATAGACAGGATGTGAAGCAATTTTTGATGGGGCTTCCGCTTGTGAATAAAGTTGCAAAAAGAAAGTGGGGGGGGGTAAGTGAATATAGAATTATCTTTAAAAGTATATATAGCAATTTTCAATAATACAGCATTGAGTGCTTTAACTTTTGAGAAAAAGTGATATAACAGAGTCAAAGAAGGTGAGTGTTATGCTGCACAACGAAGCTCGAAAGTTGATTCTGGAAGGATACGATAAGGGTATCAGCGTAAAGGAACTGGCAAAGTGCTTTTCTGTAAACACCTGTTCGATCTATCGTTTGCTGAAGCGTCGGAACGAAACGGGCAGCTACGAAACTCAAACGAATCTCCGTGGAAAGAAGCCAAAATTGTCCGATGCAGATCATCAGCACATCCTTTCACTTCTGGAGAAACAGCCGGATATCACTTGTCTGGAGATCATTGAAACGTTGAATTTGCCTGTCAGCATTGATACTGTCTGGCGCTATCTTCAACAGGCAGGATATCGCCGCAAGAAGAAGTCTCTTCATGCCAGTGAACAGGAGCGTCCCCGATGTGGTGCAGAAGAGAAAAGACTGGAACGGCCTTATATCTGGATTCAAGGCAAGTGACCTTGTGTTTCTGGATGAAAGCGGATGCAATACGGATATGACAAGGCGGTATGCCTATTCTCTTGGCGGAAGCAGAGCTGTCGATTCTGCACCACTTTCCAAGCCCAAGAACACAACCATTCTGTCATCTATCCAGCTGGATGGGACACTACACTATACAACTTTCTCAGGTGGAACAACTGTGGAGAGGTTTAAGCGGTATCTGGAAACTGATTTGCTGCCTCATCTGAACGGCGATTCTGTCCTCGTGATGGATAATATGAAGTCGCACCATGCAAAGGCAGTAAAAGATCTATTGGACAATTCCGGTGTTCGATACATTTATCTTCCACCATATAGTCCCGACCTGAATCCCATTGAAAAACTCTGGTCGAAGGTGAAGGCCTTCCTGCGCAAATTCAAAGCACGAACGCTGGATGCCCTTCCAAATGCGATTCAGAATGCTTTTCACTCTGTTACTGTCTCTGATTGTTCCGGCTGGTTCCGCTTCTGCGGACATGCGCTTTAATTTTGAAAATTTCTATAAACAGGATGATGAGGCTGCGTACATTTTACTGGGAATCGAAAATCAGACTGACATTCATTATGCAATGCCTGTTAGAAACATCATCTATGATGCTCTACAGTACGGCAAACAGGTGGCCGATATTGCAGCCAAGCATCGTGCAAGCGATGGAGATTCAAAAGGGCATACCACAGAAAAAATATAGTGGAGAATGGATGTTTCTAAATTCTATCATGGTGACTATTACCTTGAAGAAGAAGTGAAGACAATGAGAGGCAAAGGGGTTGCAAGCAGAAAAAAGTCATCGATTTAAAGGACGGCATGATGCCAAGAAAGAGCAATATGGACAAATCTATGTTGAAAAGTTTACATCTGCCAGCTTGATATGCAAGGCGTTTTATGGTAAGATGAAAGCACAATAGGGAGATTATGAAGTTCGGAGAGAGGCGGTGAGGCCGATGGGAGATAACAGGATGGTTAGTTTCTCACTGGGAGGAATGGCCTTTGAATACGATGATAATAAAAATCAGATAAATATTAAAAAACACGGAATTTCATTTAAGAGTGCAGCGCGTATCTTCTTTGACTATGACCGAATCGAGTTTTATGATGAGGATCATAGCTATGACGAAGATCGATATAACACCATAGGCGATACTTCTGCTGGACGGATTTCTCAAAAAACAGAGGGTGCATTGATTGGCAATATAGACCAGTTCATCGGAAAGGTGAATGAAATACTATTTGTTGTATATACTGAACGAGTAAGAATTGAAGAAAGCGGTACAAAAACAGATGTGACAAGATTGATTTCGGCACGAATGGCTACCGAATTTGAAAGGGGGCTTTATTATGGTAAAAACGAGTGAAATGTCTATGGAACTGAAACAGGAACTTGCATTTACAAAAGAAGAACTCGCAGAACTGGAAGCGGCAAAGAAAATGCCAATCACGTTTGATGCGGATTGCCCTGAAACCACACCTGAGCGGGCGGTTAAATTTAGAAGAGTTAATCCGCCGCGTAACAGAATGGATGCCCATGGGGCATAATCAAGAAAAGAACATATAGAGTGTAGGTAAGCCCTACAAGGCTCAAATTGGTTCAAAACCGATTGAAAGCCTTGTAGGGCTTATTTTTTTTGCGCTTTTTCAAATTTATTTGTGAAAAAAGTTGTCCAAGACTTGACATCGGGCGGCATCGACTGGCAGCGCGAGAAATGGCAATCAGGACTTGGCTCTAAGTTTATCCATCAAGGCGAAAAAAATGCTGCGAAATATGCGGACGAGGTCATTGTTTTGAGCAAGGGTGTGCAGAACTATTTTAAGGAAGCGTATGGGCGGGAAACGCACTTTATCCCCAATGGCGTGAATAGGCCGCAGATTCGAGAGGCAAATCTAATCACAGAGAAATTCAGGTTGAAAAAAGACCCCTACATATTATTCCTCGGGCGTCTGGTGCCAGAAAAGGTCATTCGATATCTGGTTGAGGCATTTAAAAATGTTAAGACTGATAAAAAGCTGGTCATTGCGGGCGGTTCCAGTGATACGGATTCCTTTATCAATGACATGGATTTTGAAGATGGCTCGTACCATTATAGCAATTTTCAAAATTAAAGCACGTATCCGCAGAAGCGGAACCAGCCGGAACAATCAGAGACAGTAACAGAGTGAAAAGCGTGTTGGATTGCATCCGGAAGAGTGTCGAGAGTCCGTGCCTTGAATTTACGCAGGAAAGCCTTCACCTTCGACCAGAGTTTTTCAATGGGATTCAGGTCAGGACTATACGGTGGAAGATAGATGTATCGAATTCCAGAGCTGTCCAGCAGATTTTTCACTGCCTTTGCATGGTGCGACTTCATATTATCCATTATGAGAACAGAATCGCCGTTCAGATGAGGAAGCAAATCAGTTTTCAGATACTGCTTAAACTTCTCCACCGTTGTTCTACCTGAGAAAGTCGTATAGTGTAGTGTCCCATCCAACTGGATCGATGACAGAATGGTTGTGTTCTTGGGCTTGGAAAGTGGTGCAGAATCAACCGCTCTGCTTCCGCCAAGCGAATAGGCATACCGCCTTGTCATATCCGTATTGCATCCGCTTTCATCCAGAAACACGAGGTCACTTGCCTTGAATCCAGATATAAGGCCGTTCCAGTCTTTTCTCTTCTGCGCCACATCGGGGACGCTCCTGTTCACTGGCATGAAGAGACTTCTTCTTGCGGCGATATCCTGCCTGTTGAAGAAAGCGCCAGACAGTATCAATGCTGACAGGCAAATTCAACGTTTCAATGATCTCCAGACAAGTGATATCCGGCTGTTTCTCCAGAAGTGAAAGGATGTGCTGATGATCTGCATCGGACAATTTTGGCTTCTTTCCACGGAGATTCGTTTGAGTTTCGTAGCTGCCCGTTTCGTTCCGACGCTTCAGCAAACGATAGATCGAACAGGTGTTTACAGAAAAGCACTTTGCCAGTTCCTTTACGCTGATCCCCTTATCGTATCCTTCCAAAATCAACTTTCGAGCTTCGTTGTGCAACATAGCACTCACCTTCTTTGATTCTGTTATATCACTTTTTCTCAAAAGTTAAAGTACTCTCTGCTGTATTATTGAAAATTGTTATAGATGCTTTGCTGAGAACTGCTGATTGCGTTCTTTCGCTCAAAAGTGCTTGAGATACTGTGCTGAAACCAACTGATACCGGTTTTGCTGGTGCGGAGATGCTGTAATTGGCACGACAACAGAATATTGCGTTTAACACCCTTCCTTTTGCGGGTCTCCGTGAGAGAAAGGGTGTTTTTTTATCTGCTTGCAGGGAGAAAATCTAAAGAAAGGATGATTTGCGCCGAGAATTGTGCTATACTGAACTCACAGTGTCCCGGAGTCGATGTATTTCACGGATGAAGATACCTCTCCTTGTAAGGAGCATCGGGCGACGGGGGAAAGCATATATACTATAAAAGCTCACTTTTGGGAACGAGGTAAGCAAGAATGGGAAAGTATTTTGGGACCGATGGCTTCCGTGGGGAAGCTGGTATTGATCTGACCGCCGACCATGCCTACAAGGTTGGCCGCTTCTTGGGCTGGTATTACAATATGCGCCGTGAGCGCAATGGCAACAACGAGCCCGCCCGCATCGTCATCGGCAAGGACACCCGCCGCAGCTCCTATATGTTCGAGTACAGTCTGGTGGCAGGTCTGACCGCCTCCGGCGCGGACGCCTACCTGCTGCACGTCACCACCACTCCCTCTGTGGCCTATATTGCCCGCGTGGATGACTTCGACTGCGGCATTATGATCTCTGCCAGCCACAATCCGTTTTACGATAACGGCATCAAGCTGATCGACTGCTACGGCGAAAAAATGCCCGAGGAGACCCTGCTATTGGTGGAGGACTACCTTGACGGCAAACTCCATGCCTTCGACCAAGACTGGCCGGAGCTGCCCTTTGCACACCGGGAGCACATCGGCTGCACCGTGGACTATGTGGCAGGCCGCAACCGCTATATGGGCTATCTGATCTCTCTGGGCATCTACTCTTTTAAAGGCATTAAGGTCGGTCTGGATTGCGCCAACGGCGCCAGCTGGAATATCGCCAAGTCCGTGTTTGATGCTCTGGGTGCAGATACCTATGTCATCAACAACAAGCCAAATGGCCTGAACATCAACAACAATGCTGGCTCTACCCACATCGAGGGCTTGCAGAAGTTCGTGGTAGAGAACGGGCTGGACGTCGGGTTTGCCTTTGACGGCGATGCTGACCGCTGCCTGTGCGTGGATGAGAAGGGCAATGTGATCACCGGTGATCACATCCTGTATATCTACGGCTGCTACATGAAGGAGCACGGCGAATTGATGAACAACACGGTGGTCACTACGGTCATGTCCAACTTTGGTCTGTACAAGGCCTTTGACGAGCAGGGCATTGGCTACGCAAAGACTGCTGTGGGCGACAAGTACGTCTACGAGTATATGTCTAAAAACGGCTGCCGTATCGGCGGTGAGCAGAGCGGCCACATTATCTTCTCCAAGTACGCCAGCACCGGTGACGGCATCCTGACCAGCCTGAAGATGATGGAGGTCATGCTGGCGAAGAAGATGCCCATGAGCAAGCTGGCTGAGCCCCTGAAGATCTACCCGCAGGTGCTGGAGAATGTCCGTGTGACCGATAAAAAGGCCGCGCAGAACGACCCGGCGGTACAGGAGGCCGTCAAGGCGGTGGCAGAAGCACTGGGCGATACCGGCCGCATTCTGGTGCGCGAGTCCGGCACCGAGCCGCTTGTCCGCGTGATGGTGGAAGCCCCCGACCACGACACCTGCCAGAAGTATGTCTCTCAGGTCGTGGAGGTCATTAAGGGCAAGGGCTACGCCGTCTGAGACGGAACGCTGCGTCAGATGTTGCCCGCGCACCAAAATGCGGGCAGCAGATGTGCTGCCCGGCGGGATTCTGCATCTTTTTGTTGACAAACCCACACTTTTTGCGTATGATAGAGATAACACTGAAAATTGTGTCAAATTGGCTGTGAAGAGAAGAGTACGCACCGTCTGCGCCTGACAGAAAGCCCGAAGGATGGAACCGGGCAGGCCGCGCGGCGCCGAAGATGGTCTTGGAGCCGCGCAGGTGAACAATGAGCCTGCGACGGGGTGCGCCCGTTACCGCGCAAAGGCCGGTTTTTGCCGGCTAAAGGCTGCGTCCGCAAGGGCGCGGCGAAGCAAGGTGGTACCACGAAGGTTCAGCGCTCTCGTCCTTGTCCGGTTATACCCGGCAGGGCGGGAGCGCTTTTTGCTTGCAGAACCAAAAGAAAGGAAGACAGAACCCCATGAGCGAACACAAGACATTTTATATCACTACCCCCATCTATTACCCCAGCGATAAGCTGCACATCGGCCACAGCTATACCACCGTGGCATGCGATGCACTGGCCCGCTTCAAGCGGATGCAGGGCTACGACGTTATGTTCCTGACTGGCACCGATGAGCACGGCCAGAAGATTCAGGATAAGGCTGCCGATGCCGGCGTCACCCCCAAGGAGTATGTGGACAAGATCGTTGCTACCGTCAAGGATCTGTGGAAACTGCTGGATGTCAGCTACGACCGCTTTATCCGCACCACCGACGACTACCACATGGAAAGCTGCCAGAAGATCTTCACCAAGCTGTACGAGCAGGGCGATATCTACAAGAGCGAGTACATCGGCCACTACTGCAAGCCCTGCGAGAGCTTCTGGACCGACAGCCAGCTGGTGGACGGCAAGTGCCCGGACTGCGGCCGCGAGGTCTACGATGCCCACGAGGAGGCCTACTTCTTCAAGACCAGCAAGTACGCCGACCGTCTGCTGAAGCTCTACGAGGAGAACCCCCAGTTCATCCAGCCCGAGAGCCGCAAGAATGAGATGATCGCCTTCATCAAGCAGGGCCTGCAGGACACCTGCGTGTCTCGTACCTCGGTCAAATGGGGCATCCCGGTGCCCTTTGACCCCAAGCACACCATGTATGTCTGGGTGGACGCCCTGAGCAACTATATCTCCGCACTGGGCTACGGCAATGAGACTTACCACGACTACGATAAGTTCTGGCCGGCCGACCTGCACATGGTGGGTAAGGAGATTTTGCGCTTCCACACCATCCTGTGGCCTGCCATGCTGATGGCACTGGATCTGCCCCTGCCCAAGCGGGTGTTCGGCCACGGCTGGCTGCTGATGAACGGCGGCAAGATGTCCAAGTCTGTGGGCAACGTGGTGGACCCTGTTATCCTGTGCGACCGCTACGGTGTGGACGCCATCCGCTACTTCCTGCTGCGCGAGATCCCCTTCGGCAACGATGGCATGTTCACCAACGAGGCACTGATCAACCGCATCAACAGCGATCTGGCCAACGACCTGGGCAACCTGCTCAGCCGTACCGTGGCCATGTGCGAAAAGTACTTTGGCGGCACTGTGCATAACGTGGCCGGTACCGAGGCCATCGACACCGAGCTGGAGACCATGGTCAGCGAGCTGACCGCCAAGGTCACTGCCGACATGGATGATCTGACCATCCCGCAGGCACTGATGGAGATCTTTGCGGTCATCCAGCGCGCCAACAAGTATATCGACGAGACCGCACCCTGGGCACTGGCCAAGGACGAAGCCAACAAGCAGCGTCTGGAGAGCGTGCTGTACCACCTGTGCGAGGCACTGCGCGTGTGCGGCATCCTGCTGAACGCCTACCTGCCCACCACCGCCCCCAAGATGATGGAGCAGCTGGGTCTGGACGCTTCCGCACTGGATCTGAGCAAGACCACCTACGGCGCACAGCAGACCTACACCGTGCACAAGGGCGAGGCACTGTTCCCCCGCATTGACGTGGCAAAGGAGATCGCCCACCTGAAGGAAGAGGACGAGAAGCGCAAGGCCGCTGCCGCTGCTGCCAACAAGGCCAAGGAGGAAGCCGAGAAGAAGGCTGCCGCCCCCGCAGAGGAGAGCACCGTGGACTTTACCCACGAGGAAGAGATCGATTTTGACACCTTCTGCAAGGTGGAGCTGCGCGTGGCCGAGGTGCGCGCCTGCGAGAACCTGAAGGAGAGCAAAAAGCTGCTGCACCTCACCGTCTTTGACGGCGAGCGGGAGCGCTGCATCCTGTCCGGCATTGCCAAGTGGTTCAAGCCCGAGGATCTCATCGGCAAAAAGCTGGGCATCGTGTGCAATCTGGCACCCCGCCCCATGCTCAAGGGCAAGTACGTCAGCGAGGGCATGATCTTCGCTGCCGATACCGCTGACGGCGGCTGCTCCATTGCCTTCTACGGCGACGACGTCCCCGTGGGCAGCCGCATCCACTAAGTGAGGAGCATCATGTCTGATAATACAGCCGTTCGTGCGGCAAAGCTGGATAAGATCTTTGGTACACCGGTTTGCGCCGTGCTGCTGGCCATCTTCTGCAATGTTCTGTGGGGCTCGGCCTTTCCGTTCATCAAGCTGGGCTACCGCCTGTTCTCCATCGATTCCGGCAATACCGCCTCCATCTTCTGTTTTGCGGGGGTGCGGTTCATGCTGGGCAGCGTGCTGGTGCTGCTGGGCAGCATCCTGCTGCAGGGGCGGGCACCCCGCCTGCCCCGGGGCAGGGTAGCAGCCGAGTGCTGCGCGCTGGGTCTGTGGCAGACCACGGCACAGTATGCGTTCTACTACATCGCTGTGGCCATGCTCACCGGCGCGTTTGGCGGCATCCTGAACAGTACCCAGAGCTTTTTGGGCGTCATCTTTGCCCACTTTATCTACGGCAATGCAGACCGCATGACCCCGGCAAAAACGCTGGGCTGCGCGGTGGGTTTTGCCGGGGTGCTCATCGGCACCCTTGGCAACCACGGCGGCGGCAGCGGCTGGGGCGTGTTCTGCATGATGGCAGCGACCGTCATCTTCACCCTGTCCGGCCCGTGGAACAAGTCGGTCACCAAAAAGGCCGACAGCTTTGCCGTCTGTTTCCTGAACCTGTTCGTGGGTGGGCTGGCGCTGTTTGTGCTGGGTACCGTTATGGGCGGCCGTCTCCATGTGCAAAGCGCACTGGCTGCGGTGGTCATGCTGTATCTGGCCTTCATCTGCGGTGCAGGCTATATCCTGTGGGCACTGCTGATGAAAAACAACCCGGTCAGCCGCATTGCCATCTTCGGCTTCGTCAACCCGGTGGTCAATGTGCTGCTGAGCGCCGTGCTCAACGGCGAGCCGCTGTTCCGCTGGCAGTATCT
>CAKSWQ010000005.1 GCA_934512105.1 uncultured Faecalibacterium sp.
TCGCGCTCCAGCACATAGATGTTCAGATCCAGATTCTGCTCGCCGGAGCGGTAGTCGTTGAACAGCAGCTCGGTCACACGGCCATCGGAATCAATGGTCAGGGTGTAGTTGTCGTTCTTGCGGCCCTCGGGGATCTCGGTCTTTTGATAAGCCACGGTCACATCGGCACCGCTGGCCTGATGAGCAGCCAGCAGGGCGTTGAAGTCGTAGTTGATGGCGATGTTGGCATCGCTCATGACCACATACTTCTCCTTCTGGTGCTCGAGGAAGTCCAGAATGGAACCCAGAGCCTCCACGCGGCCGGAGTAGATACGCACGCCCTTTTCTGCAAAGGGAGGCACGATGTTCAGGCCGCCGTGACGGCGCGCCATATCCCACTCGCGGCCGGTGCCCAGATGATCCATCAGAGAGTGGTAGTTCTTACGCACCACGATGGAAACGTTGGAAACGCCGCAGTTGGCCATGCTGGACAGCACAAAGTCTACCATGCGGTAACGGCCCGCAAAGGGGATCGAGGCCATTGCGCGCTCGGTCACCAGCTCGGGAACGGTATTGTCATAGCTGTTGGGGAAAATGATACCCAACGCATTGGTGTTCTGTCTCAGCATACTTCCACACCCTCCTTGACGGATTCAAACACTTTTGCGCCCTCCTTGACGGTAGCGCCTGCACCGATGGTCAGACCGGTGCCAACGTGGGCAATAGCGCCCTCGCCGCCGACCTTTGCACCTGCGCCCACAACAACGTCCTCAGCAAGGATACAGCGCTTGACCACGGCACCTGCCTTGACCACGACACCGTCCATCAGCACGGCGTCCTCAACGGTAGCGCCCTCTTCCACAACGACGCCTGCGCTCAGCACAGAGTGCTTGACGTTGCCGTAGATCTTGCAGCCCTCGGTGATGAGGGAGTCCTGCACAACGGCGCGCTCGCCGATCTTCTGGGCGGGCAGCACGGGGTTGCGGCTGTAAATCTTCCAAGTCTTATCAAAGATATCGATGCCGGAGTTCTCGGGGTCCAGCACCTCCATGTTGGCTTCCCACAGGCTGTCGATGGTGCCCACATCGCGCCAGTAACCGGCAAAGCGGTAGGCGTACATCTTGCGGCCGTCACGCAGCAGGGCGGGGATGATGTTCATGCCGAAGTCGTTCTTGGAGTTGGGGTCGGCCTCGTCCTCGATCAGATACTTCTTGAGCACATCCCAGTTGAAGATGTAGATGCCCATGGAGGCCAGATTGGACTTGGGCACCGGGGGCTTCTCCTGGAACTCGGTGATGCGGTCGGTCTCGTCCGCCACCATCAGGCCGAAGCGGGAAGCTTCCTTCCAGTCCACTTCCATAACGGCCACAGAGAACTCTGCGCCCTTTTCCTTGTGGAAGCGCAGGAAGTCGGCGTAGTCCTGCTTGCAGATCTGGTCACCGGACAGGATGATGACGTACTCGGGATCATAGCTGTCGATGAAGCCGATGTTCTGGTAGATGGCGTTTGCAGTGCCCTTGTACCAGTCGGTGCCGTTTGCCTGCTCGTAAGGGGGCAGGGTGTGCACACCGCCGTGCAGACGGTCCAGATCCCAGGGCTGACCGTTACCGATGTACTCGTTCAGCTTCTGGGGCTGGTACTGCGTTGCGATACCAACGGTGTCGATATTGGAGTTGACGCAGTTGGACAGCGGGAAGTCCACGATGCGGTACTTGCCGCCGAAGGACACCGCAGGTTTTGCCGTCTTTTGTGTCAGCGCGTATAAGCGCGAGCCACGTCCACCGGCAAGGATCATTGCCACGATTTCTTTTGCCATAGCTTTATTCTCCCCTTTAGCATTTCCTTTTTGGAAATGATAGTCAACAGATCAGAATGTTCGTGCGTGCATCCGTGTGGGCATCCTTACTCCTTGGGTGCTTTTGCTTTGCGGGTGCGCTTTGCGGGTTTGGTTTCCGCTTCGGTCTCAGGCTTTGCTTTTGCCGCAGTCTTTGCCTTGGCGGCGGTTTTCTTTACCGGCTTTTCCGCTGCGGCTTCGGGCTTTGCCTTGGGCTTGGCAGCGGTCTTTTTTGCTTTATCCGGTTTTTCATCCGCCGGTTCGGCGGCCTTGGCCTTGGTGGTGCGGGTCTTTTTTACCGGCTTGTCGGCGTCCGGCTCGGCTTTCGCCTTGCGGGTCGTCTTTTTTACCGCCTTTTCCACGGCGTCCTTGACGGTGGTCTTTTTAGCGGTCTTTTTTTCCGGCTTATCCGTGCTGTCCTCTGCTGCCTTGCGGGTACGCTTTGCGGGCACCTCAAAGTACAGGGTACTCATGGGCGGCAGGGTGACGGTGATGCTCTGCTCAAAGCCGTGCTGCGGCTTTTTGTGGGTGCGCAGCGGCTTGTTGTGCACAGTGCCGGAGCCGCCGAAGGCGGCATCATCGCTGTTCAAAATCTCCTTGTAGGTGCCGGATACCGGTGCGCCGAGGGTGTAGCCCTCGCGCAGGACGGGGTTGAAGTTGCAGATGACAAGGATCTGCTTGCCGGCGGCGTCCTTGCGCAGGAAGGCGATGACGCTCTGCTGCGAGTCGTCCGGGACGATCCACTGGAAGCCCTCCCAGCTGTAATCGATCTGCCAGAGGGCAGGGTGCTCTTTATAGAAGGCGTTCAGGGTGCGGACGTAGTTCTGCAGCTCGGCGTGCTTGTCGTAATCCAGAAGCATCCAGTCCAGCTGCTTTGCTTCGCTCCACTCGGCAAACTGACCGAACTCCTGTCCCATGAACAGCAGCTTCTTGCCCGGGTGCGCCATCATGTAGCCGAAGAAGGTGCGCAGGTTGGCAAACTTGTCGTCATACTCGCCGGGCATCTTGTTCAGCAGGCTGCCCTTGCCGTGCACCACTTCATCGTGGCTGATGGGCAGGACAAAGTTCTCGCTGAAAGCGTAGAAGAAGCTGAAGGTCACCTTGTTGTGGTTGCCTGCGCGGAACAGCGGGTCAGTCTTCATGTAGCTGAGCATATCGTTCATCCAGCCCATGTTCCACTTGAAGTTGAAGCCCAGACCACCATCCGAAGCGGGCTTTGTGACCATGGGCCACGCGGTGGACTCCTCGGCGATCATGTACTTGTGGGGGTGACGACCCAGCACGGTGTTGTTCAGCTTGCGCAGGAAGGCGATGGCTTCCAGATTCTCCTTGCCGCCGTCCTTATTGGGCTCCCATTCGCCCTGCTTGCGGTTGTAGTCCAAATACAGCATGGAGGCCACGGCATCCACACGCAGACCATCGATGTGGTACTGCTCCAGCCAGTACAGTGCGCTGGAAATGAGGAAGCTCTGCACCTCGTTGCGGCCGAAGTCGAACACCATGGTGCCCCACTCCTTGTGCTCGCCGCGCTTGGGGTTGGGGTCCTCGTAGCAGGCCTCGCCGTCAAAGTTGTACAGGCCGAACTGGTCTTTGGGGAAGTGGGCGGGCACCCAGTCCATGATGACGCCGATGCCGGCGGCGTGCATCTTATCCACAAAGGCCATAAAGTCCTTGGGGGTGCCGTAGCGGCTGGTGGGTGCAAAATAGCCGGTGACCTGATAGCCCCAGCTGCCGTCAAACGGATATTCCATCACCGGCAGCAGCTCTACATGGGTGTAGCCCATATCCTTGATGTACGGGATCAACTCGTCTGCCAGCTCGGAGTAGTTGTAGGGCTTGCCGCCCTCCTTCAGCTTCCAGCTGCCGGCGTGCATCTCGTAGATATTCATCGGGCCGTTGATCACGTCCGCCTTTTTCTGCGCGGCCTGCCATGCGGCATCGTGCCATGCAAAGCCGGACAGATCGTAGACCTTGCTGCCGTTGGACGGCCGGGTCTCGGCGTGGAAGGCGTAAGGATCAGCCTTGTAGACAAGGTCGCCTGCGCGGGTGGTCACGCAATATTTATAAACATCGTATTCCTTCATGCCGGGAATGAACAATTCCCACACGGAATCGCCATCCACCTTGCGCATGGGATGGCTGCCGGGCTTCCAGCTGTTGAAGTCGCCCACAACACTGATGGCTGCGGCGTGCGGTGCCCATACACGGAACACGACGCCGGATTCCCCGACCCGCGTTTCCAGATGTGCGCCGAAGTAGCGGTAAGCCTCGCAGTTGTTGCCCTGCTTGAACAGGTACACCGGCAGATCCGATGTATTGCTCTGAATCTTTTCTTCGGTCGGTTTCATAGACTGCTCCTCCCCGTGCGGAAGCCGAGAATGGCATCCGCAGCTTTGTACTCTTTTATATTAAAAGGTTTTGACCATTTTTGCAAGACTTTTTGTCCAAAATTCAAATACAATTACTACAAAATTTCTTGCTTTCTCTGTATGTTGTGGGCATACTATCTAAAATTTGCGGCTCGACATCGTGTAAACTGCTCATTTACCAAACGGTTCCGGCGAAAGCGTTGCGAAAACAGGAAAGGGGTTCAGGAAAGTCCGCAGACTTTCCTGAACCCCGAAATAAAAATATTTTTCCGCTTATCATGCCCGGAGCAAAAGCGGAGGGCATTTTAAATCGGTTTTTGCAGATGGTCGGCAACCTCGCCCTCTCAGGCGCTCCCGCGCCAGCTCTCCCAAAGGGAGAGCCAAGTTGTTAGCCTCGCGGCTAAAGTATTAGACAAAATTTAGTTACAAACGTTCCTGTGAAAATAAAAAATCGGAGCACCCGCGGGCGCTCCGATTTTTAGTGGTTATTGGGTTTTGTTTACAGCTCAGTCCACAACGTAGACGTTGACCTGGATCGCGCCATTGATGACGCTTTCGGCGTAGGTCTCGTAGAACAGGTCTACAAGGATCTGCCCCTTCTGGACGGCAATGCCGGTGTCGGTGGCCACGGCGTAGCCGTAGACGAACTTGCCGTCGGTGGAGGTGATGTAGAGCTTGGTGCCGTAGGGGATCACGTCCGGGTCCACAGCCACGGTGCCGTAGCCCAGCCCCAGACCGGAAGAGCCTTTGCCACTGCGGGAATAGTAGCCGGTGGCCTTGCCGGTGAGCACCTTGCTATAAGAGGTGGGGGCGTTGGTGGTGCCGTCTGCGCCGGTCAGGGGGGACACCGGCGCGCCTGCGCCGTAGGTCTTGATAACGTGATCAGTGGGCTCCACCGTGGTGGTGGTATCCACAACGGTGCTGTTCTCCAGTTCGCCGTCCACATAGCGGTCGCGGGTGGTCACGGTCTGCTGACCGGCTGCACCGTGCTGCACCGTGGTGGTGCGGCCGGTGTTGCGGAAGTACAGGCTGGTGTAGACATACTGGGTGTCGTAAGGGATGGCCTGTGTCTCCACACGCTCTGCGTAGTCCACGCGGTGGACTATGATCTTGCTGCCGGCGGTCACAACATGATCCAGTGCCGGCTCGGTGTAGTCGTCCCCTTCAAGGGTGATACCGGCGCGCTCCAGTGCATCGGCTACGGTGCCGAACACCAGCTTGACCGGGTACTCCTGCCCATCAGCGGTGATGCTGACGGTGAATGCGCGCTCGATGTTCAGGGAGGCAAGATTGCCGCTGAACGCAGTGTAGTAGACCTCATCGCCCTCTTCAGAGCGGATGCCGGAAAGGTGCATGACCTGTGCGGGGGAAGCATCGGCATCGGTCAGAAGGACCTGCCGTGCACCATTGGAGTCGGTGACGTAGGTCAGCCGCAGATTTGCAGCGGTGACGCCAAGGGTAGCCACAAGGCATACCACCATGACACAAAATGCCAGCACACGGGGAGATACTGCCTGCTTTGCGGCAGTAACTGCTTTCTTCAATTTAACGGAAGCGATACGAGACAACTCCTCTCTTTGTCGTATTTGGTGCGGCCGCGGGTCTGTATTGCATCGGCACCCCGGCCGCCCGGACTGTGGCTGCTTTGGGTATAAGCGCCTTACAGTCAAATACGATGCTCTCTTTGGGTAAAAAGAATGAGCACCGTATTACAGGTTGGAATCCGCTTTGGGCAGACCACAAAACTGCCCCAGCACGGGCCGCATCTGCCCATGCCGTGCCGTACGCAGGACGGCTTTTTACTTCATCCAGATAGAATTTAAACGCTGCAACGTTCGTTGCACAAACGGTATTTTACCAGACCGTAAAGCATCTGTCAAATTTGCGTCTCACACTTTGTTAGATTTGTAACATTATTTTTTGTGCAATTTTCACAGTGTTTTTTTTGATATTTTGGTTTTTAGGTAGTTTCCTTCTGATTTTTTCCTTTTTTCTGCGGGTGTTTTGTTCATGAATTTTTAACATTTGCGTCAGCTTTTTTCCCTGCAAATAAGGCCGCGGCAACGGCCGCTGCGCCAAAAACAAGCTGCCCCACATCGCTGGTTTTGCATGGAAAACCAGCAGGGGAATTACCCGGTTGCGGCAGGGGAGAAAAGCCTGCATTTCCGGCACCAAAACCCCGTTTAGCAAAATGCCGAAGAACAGAAAATTTCACATTTTCTGTACACACTGGATAGTTTTGCACCCCCGGCGGTACAATCGGGACAGCAAACAGAAAAGGAGGTTTTGCATGGAGATCGAGATCCTCAAGCAGCAGTGCGGCGGCACCGAATTTGTGCCCCGGCCGCACCGGCTGCACCTTGGCGCACAGAACGCCGAGGGGGTGGACCGGCTGCAGTTCATCTTGCCTGCAGCGTGGGCGGGGTGCACCATGGCGCTGTATCTGCGCCGTAGCGACGGGGTGCAGCTGGCTGCCATTCCGCTGGACACCGACGGCAGCGTGACGGTGGACCGCCGCCTGACCGGCAGCGTGCGGGGACAGTGGATGCTGGCCGCCATAAACGGCGGTTACACCGCCTACACCCGCCCCGGCAGCTACGATGTGTACGCCACGCTGCCCACGGATGGCGGCAGTGAGGAGCTGCCGCCCTCGGTGTACGAGCAGTTCGTGGCGCGCGTGCTGGAAAGTGCCCGTGCCGCAGCGGAGAGCGCCCGCCGCGCTGAGAACGGCGCAGCAGACACCGCCGTACAGGCGGCGCTGGCGCAAAAGGCTGCGGACAAAATTCTGGCCGACCGCACCGATGCCGATGCCTGCGCAAAGCGTGCAGAGGCCGCCGCGCTGCGGGCAGAAAACTACGCGCCCAAGGACGGCACGGTGCTGAGCGTGAACGGCAAGGGCGGCGCAGTGCATCTGGATGCACAGGATGTGGCAGCGGTGCCGCTGCCGGCGCAGCCTCTGCCCGGCGAGGTGGTGCGTATCCTCAGCGTGGATACCGCCACCGGTGCGGTGCAGACCGACACCACCCCGCTGCCGGACCTACGCCCTTATGTGCGCAGCGAGAGCGTGCCCACGGCGGCAACGCCCGGCGCGGTGCGGGCAGATGGGAGGTACGGCGTTGCGGTGCGGGCAGACGCCACCCTGACCACCGTGCCTGCCACGGCGGCGCAGCTGGATCGCATGACCGAGGCCTATGCGCCCCTGACCCCGGCGCTGCTGCCCTACGGCGTAAAAAAGGCGCTGACCAGTGCCGCCGGGGCAGCAAGCTGGTCGGCGCAGGAAAAGGCGGCAGCACTATTGCAGTTGGGCGCGGACGACCGGTTCTACTCCAAGGCCGAGGCTGACCGAAAATTCAGTACGGGCTACACCCTGCCGTGCGCCACCGCAGCCATGCTGGGCGGCGTGAAGGCCGGGCGGGGTCTGACCGTGCGTGCGGACGGCACACTGGAAGTGACGGAGGAAAACCTTGACACGGTGCTGGGCTTTAGTCTGGCCGAAAAACTGAAACGACTGGAAAGGATGATGAACATGGACGGAAAGCTGGTCTATACCGGCACAGGCGCTGCGGGCAAATCTGCCACGAGCCTGACTGTGCCGGGCACGGTGGACTACATTGTGGTGCGGATGGTGGCACCCACGGCAGAAAACAGCACGAACCCGGTCGCCGCTGCTGCGGAGTACGGCAGCACCCGCATCGTGCGGGGCGGCACGGCGGTGGCCATGGTGGGCGGCGCAAGCTCTGACTTCAGCAACGGCGTCAAATGCAGCGGCGCGGCGCCGGTAAGGGTCAGCTTTGCAGACAGCGGCGTGCTGAGCATCGGCGTTGTGAGAACGGACACGAGTCTCAGCTTTGAGTATCCCTTCAATGTAGAGGGCTACCAGTATGTGTAAGGGTGGTGCGGCATGAATGAGATGACCATCCGGCTGGAGCGCAACGGCGCGGCAGCGGTGCCCGGCGGGCAGCTGCTGCTGGGGTACGCGGGCAACCGGGGCAACTACCGGCTGTGCATCGAGCAGCGGGGAGAGTGGAAGGGGCTGACCGTGTGCGCCCACTGGCACACCCCCGGCGCAAGCGCGGCTACGCTGGTGGAAAACGGAATGCTGACCGTACCGGCGGCGGTGACGGCGGTGCCCGGCGCGGGATGCATCACCTTTGAGGGCACAGACGGCAGCCGCACCGTGACCAGTGCCGATGTACGGTGTAAGGTGTGTGCCAACAGTGGTACGGCAGAGGGCACGATGCCTGCCCCGGCCACCCCTGCGTGGGAGGCGCTGGTAGGGCTGCTGGGCACAGGCGGCATTTCCGCAGCGGAAAAACAGGCACTGCTGACCGTGCTGCGCACGCTGGCGGCGGGCAATGAGGCTGCAACGGCGGCCTGCGACCGCCTGGCGGCGCTGTGGGGCACCACACAGCCGGAAAAGCCTGACCCACCGCAGCCGGATCCGCCGACAGACAAGGTTTTCGCCGTGCTGGGACGGGCGATCCTTGGAAAAATGATCTTAGGGAGGAACGAATGAGCTACGAAAAACAGAATTTTGTGGACGGCCAGACTCTGACGGCCGCCCATCTGAACCACATGGAAGCAGGCATCGCAGCGGCATCAGTCAATAAGGGCGACTCCGGTGCCGGAATCAGCGAGACCGCAAAAGAGCTGCTGCTGAACCTGTTTGAAGACGCAGCCTACAAGACCAGCGATGCGCAGGATACCCTGAACGCCCTGCGGGCAGAGTGGGGCGGCAGTGCACAGGAGGTTCCGGTACAGAGCGTAAGCCTGAGCGCCGCGACCATGGCCCTGAACGAGGGTGAGAGCAAGACCCTGACCGCCACGGTGCTGCCCGCGAATGCCACCAGCCGTGTGGTGGTGTGGCGCGTTTCTCCCACCGGTTTTGCCACGGTGGAAAAAGGCAAGGTGACTGCCGTAAAGGAGGGCAGCTGCACTGTGACCGCCACCGCAGGCGGCAAGAGCGCAAGCTGTACGGTGACGGTGGTGGCAGTCGAAACGGCAGAGCTGATCTACGACCTGCCCGGCGAGACGGCGCTGAGCACCGGTTTTGACACCGGACTGAAGCTGCTGGAACATGCCGCCACCGAAACACCGCAGTACACCATTCTGCTGGATCTGAAGCCCAGCGACAGCTACGAAGCCAATACATGGACACAGGTGGTGCACTGCATGACAGAAACCGGCCAGTCGTGGACGACTACGGGCATCAATGTAGGCATCAACCCCAATGCCGGAACGCTGGGATTTACTTATTACCGTCAGACGGGGCTTAACCTGTGCGACACCATTGCGCACTTTAAGACGCGCACGCGGTATGCGATGCAGATCGATGGGAAGAATTTCCGGGGTGGGAGCACCCACTGTGCACTGAGCGGCTGGAATACCACCGGTTACTCGCTTTCTAACATACCGGAAAGTATGCTGATCGGCGGCGCGCGGGAACCGAACAGTACCAACATCGTCCGATGTCTGGACGGCACGCTGTACCAGTGCAAGGTGTATAAGGGCCTGCTGAGCGATGCCAAGGTGAAGGCGTTCATTCAGGAGGGCACTGTATGATCTACGATATACAGGGCAACCCCCTGAACGCGGCAGGCGGCAACGTACTGTACGGCAAAAAGTATGTAGCCTGCGGAGACAGCTTTACCGCAGGAGACGCGAACGGTTACACAGACGCAAACGGCTGCATCGGCACAAGCTCGGACTTCTACGACCAGAAGCTGAAGGTATGGAAAACGTATCCGTGGTGGATTGCGAAGCGCAATGAGATGACGCTGGTGAACGAGGCGGTCAGCGGCTCCGTTTTCACTAACATCACCGGGCGGCTTTCGCCATTTTCGGTGGAGCGGTACAAGGCGGTGCCGAAGGATGCAGACTACATCACCTTAATGTTCGGCCTGAACGAGTGCGAGCCGGACACGAAGCAGGGGTTTGACCCGGCTGCCATCATCGGCACAAAAACAGACACCACAAATGCAACGGTGTGGGGCGCATACAATATCGTTTTCGAATATTTCATGAAGAACATCCCCTACGCGAAGCTGGGCGTGATCCTTGCGGACGCATGGATGACCACGGCCTACCGGACAGCGGCTAAGGAGATCTGCGCCTACTGGGGTGTGCCGGTGCTGGACCTGAACGACGAAGAGCACCCGCTGCTGATTACCGCACACGGCGCAGGCCGCGCGAACACGAGCGCCAAGGCGCAGCAGCTGCGCAACAACGCTTTTAAGCTGACCGCAAATAACATCCACCCGGGTCTGCGGGGCCACGAATACCGCAGTACGATCATCGAGAACTGGATGCGTGGGCTATAAAAAGGGGGCGATAAGATGGAAGTATACGACATTAACGGCCAGATTGTCAGTCCGCTGGCGGGAAAAAAGCTGTACGTTGCGGGCGACAGCATCGCCTACGGCAAGGGCAGCGCTGGCGGCTACGGCAAGTGTATTGCAGACCGGTACGGCATGACACTGACCAACGAGGCGGTGGACGGCGCAACGCTGACCCCGAACGTTAAAGTCAACGCATCCGGCGGCACCCGCAGCTGCATCAGCACGGTGGTGACAAACTCCACGGCGCTGGCAAAGGCAGACTACATTCTGCTGGAGGGCGGCGTGAACGATGCGTGGAACAATGCCGCAGTCGGCACACTGACCGAAGGGTTTACCACCTACGACGAAACGACCATGACCGGTGCATTGGAAAAGATGCTGGATTATCTGACAACGAATTACAGCGCAAAGCGCGTAGCCTATGTATTCCCGCATGGCGGGATGTTCAGCAGCACCGGCTTCGGATGGTACAAGACCTACAAGCCTGCCATCCTTGCCGCACTGAAAAAATGGGGCGTGCCCTACGTTGACATTGCGGAAACCACCCCGCCCATGGGCGGCTCCGGCATCAGCGCACTGGGCGATAAATACACCAGCGACGGCACGCACCCCAACAAGGCGGGCTACGAGCGGTTTTACATGGAGCCCATCGCAGCGCTGCTGAAGCGGCTGTAAGGGGGGGCGCACGATGGCATTGCAGGCGTATTCTCTTGCCCGGGACGGCAGCACCACCCTCTCGCCGCACTTCCATGTGCGGGAGTTTCGCTGCAAGGACGGCAGCGACCCGGTTTTCATCGACACAGCACTGGTAGAACTGCTGGAGCGTATCCGGGAGCACTTCGAAAAACCAGTGACGATCACCAGCGCCTACCGCACCCCGGCGCACAACGCCAAGGCGGGCGGGGCAAAGTTCAGTCAGCACCTGTATGGCAGGGCAGCGGACATCCGGGTGCAGGGTGTGAGCGTGGAGGACGTAGCCGCCTACGCCGAAAGCCTGATGCCGGGCTGGGGCGGCGTAGGACGCTACCCCGTCAAGGCAGGCCGGGCAAAGGGCTGGGTGCACGTTGACACCCGGGCAGACAAAGCCCGGTGGAGGGGGTGAGCGCGATGACAAGCATCATCTCGGCCATCCTTGCGGGCGCGGTGACCCTGATCGGTGTACTGATCGCCAACAGCAAAAGCCAGGCGGTGACCGACACCAAGCTGGAAGAACTGACCCGGGAGGTGCGGGAGCATAACAACTTTGCCCGCCGCGTACCCATTTTAGAAGAACAGATGAAGGTGGCCAACCACCGCATCGCAGATCTGGAGAAAGAGAGGAACTGAGCCTATGAACGATACCCATTGCAAAATTTCTGCCGCCACGCTGGCGCGCACGGCTGCGCTGGCGCTGGCACTGACCAATCAGGTGCTGAGCGCCTGCGGCAAGCCCATGCTGCCCATCGAGAGTGCCACCGTAGAGCAGCTGGTGACCACCGGCCTGACCGTGACCGCCGCCCTTGTGGGCTGGTGGAAGAATAACTCCTTCACCCCGGAGGCCATCAAGGCAGACGGCTATCTGGAACAGCTGCGGGAGAAGAAGTAAAGGCCGCCGCCGGGCAGGCGGGACGATTATTTTTGAATTTAGGGGGTCTGAAAAGCCTGCGGGCTTTTCAGACCCCCTTTCGTTGGGTAGCTTGAGCGAACGACAACCACCAGCTCCGCTGGTGGAGTAGAAAATGCTTTAGCTATAAGATTCGAGCGAAGCGAGATGACAAGGAAATTGTCATCTTAGAAGATGCACTTTGCAGTGTAGCTCGTTAGAGCGGTAGGGCAGGTAATGCAGATGAAAGATGCTTGCTCGTGGCCCCTTGCAGGGGCTTTGCTAGTAAAGTGCCCTTCTAGGGCTTACTCAAGCCACCGGCTCAGCCGGTGGTTTTGACTATACAAAAAAACTCCCCCGGCGGGATGCCGGAGGAGCATTCATTTTTCTATTCTAAACACGGATGCGCCGCCCTGACATGGTGCGCAGCCGGTCTTACTTCAGGAACTTTGCCACGGCGCGGGCGACGATGCCGCCCAGAATGCCGGACACCAGAAATTCGGCAACGCCCTGCACGCCAACCAGCAGCACCACGAACATGAAGGGGTTGGCAGCGCCCTTGACGGACACCAGATTCTGCACATAGTCGCAGCCGTAGAAGGCCAGCACGATGTAGCCCATGAAGAACAGGGTGTTCAGGGCGGGTGCGGTCATGGCGCTGAGGATGTAGCTCCAGGTGCGGGACTTGTCCAGCTTCTGCAGAGCCTTGAAGATCAGGCCGCAGCACAGACCCATGAGCATACGCATGCCTACACACAGGATAAAGGTGTTCAGCGGGCTGACCTGAAACAGTGCGCCGGTCATGGCGGATGCGCCGGTGATGGCATCGTAGAAGCTCACAGCGCCGAACACGCCGCCCAGCAGGGCACCCACGGCGGGGCCCATGGTGATGGCACCCACGGCGATGGGCAGGGTGAGGAAGCTCATGTACAGCGGGCCCATGGGCACACTGCCCAGACCGACAAGCTTCATCACCAGTTCAATGGCCACCAGCAGGGCCACACGAGTCAAGGTCTTCGTATTGGTATTCTTCATAATTCAGTTTTCCTCCTGCTGCCGTTCCGCCCTTTGTTGTCGGATACGGCGCAAACCTGCCCGCTCTGTGCGGGTTTTGGGTGAATATTCAAATCTTTGGAAGCGCGTAGCTGTCAGGGCGTGTTCCAGAGAAAAATGCGTTAAAAAGCGGCTCTTCAGAACCGGTCGCCGGGGAAGCGCACCCCGGCGCTGCGGCGCGCCACTGTGAGCACCCGGCTCACCGCGATGCTGGTATCCAGCATCCGGGTGCACAGCTCTTGGTCTCCAGTGGTCATGGCGCGGTAAAAGGCCTCGAACTCTGCCGCCTGCCGGGGACGGTCCCCGTTCAGGTTGTAGTGCTCCTCCCTGCCCTCGTTGGGATGGAAGGTCACGCCGCCGCAGTAGTTCGGGGTGGATTTTTGCAGGATATAGCCCTTGGTGCCCTGAATGATGCAGCGGGCAGGGGCTGCGCAGTCCTTGGCGGCAAGGCTTATGGCCTTAAAGCCGCTGTAATCCAGCATCAGCACACCGCTGGTGTCGATGTTGCGCTCCATGTTGGCGGCATACACCGCCTTGTTGGGCTCACCGAACAGACCCACGATGTAACTGACGTTGTACACGCCCAAGTCCATCAGAGCGCCGCCCGCGCACAGCGGGTCGAACACCGGCGGGGTCTGCCCATTGCAAAAGGCGTCGTACCGGCTGGAATACTGGCTGAAGCTGCACTGCACCATGCGCACTGTGCCCACCCGGGGCAGCAGCTCCCGGAGCTTGGCGTAGTTGGGCTGGTACTGAGTGGTGATCGCCTCAAAGAGGAATAACCGCTTGCGCTGTGCCAGCGCAGCCAGTTCCTCGGTCTCGGCGGCAGTCACCGCCATGGGCTTTTCCACAATGACGTGCTTGCCCGCTTCCAGCGCCACCCGGGCGTAGCGGGCGTGTTGCAAATTGGGCACGGCGATATAGACCGCATCCACCCATTGCAGCAGCTCAAAAAAATTGGTGGTGTGCTGTGGAATCTGATATTGTGCACACAGCTCTGCGGCCTTTGCCGCCGAGCGCGGGGTGCTGCACACCGCCTGCACAGTAAACGGCGTGTGCTCCACAAGCCATGGCAAAAATTCCTGCACGATTTTACCCGTGCCAAGAATGCCCAGTTTCATAATGCTCTCCCTTATTCCTCTTGTCCCCTCAGCCTACCAGCGCCTCCGGCTCGCGGCGGGTGCGGCGGTTGGGGTACGGGTGCTTTGCCCGGGGGCGTCCCTGCTGACCGTAGTGTCTGCCGCCGCCATGGCTGCGGCCGTGCTCCTGCGGGGCGTTCAGCTGGTACAGCAGTGCCAGCCCCTTCATCAGCAGCTCCGGGTCATAGGTCAGGGGGTGGCGGCACAGCGGGGTGACGTACTTTGCCAGCCCGCCGGTGACCACCAGTGTAGCCGGGCAGCCCAGCTCCTCCTCAATGCGCTGCACCATACCGTCAATGAGCACGGCGGTGCCCAGCACCGAGCCGGACAGCATACAGCTTTCGGTATTGGTGCCGATGGCTTTTTTCGGGGAGCCCAGATGCACCTGCGGCAGCTGGGCGCAGCGCTCGCCCAACGCGCGCAGCCCGGTGGAAAGGCCGGGGCAGATCACGCCGCCCCGGAATACCCGGTCTTTGTCCACCACATTAAAGGTGGTGGCGGTGCCAAGGTCTACCGTGACGACCGGCAGCGGAAAGTTTGCCGCCGCGTAGGCGGCATCCACCAGCCTGTCCTTGCCCACGGCGCGGGGCTCGTCCACCCCTATGGTCAGCCCGGTGCGGATGTCCGGCGAAACAATGACCGGCTTTTTGCCGGTGTAGTGACGGGCGCACTCGGCCAGTGCCCCGGTGATCTGGGGCACTACGCTGGTAAGCACCGCACCCTCAAAGCGCATGGGGCGCTCCGGGTGGCGGCGGTGCGCAAAAATTTTATCCATTTCGGCACGATATTCCGCAGCCGTGCGGGTGCGCACCGTGTCCATGCGCGCCACAAAGCATACACGTCCGTCCCGGATGCCCCCAAGGGCGACGGTGGTGTTGCCTATATCAATGGCTAAGATCATAATTCTGTTTTCCTTTTCAAAATAAAAGAAAAGAACCGGTTTGCTCTTTGTCAAGCGTATTTTACCGCATTTTTGCTCAGGATACAAGTTCCCGGCAAAGATTTTGTTGTGCTGGTGGAAGTTTTGCATTATACTAAGGTAAGATATGTGGAAAAGAACTGTTTTTCCGGGAGGTAAACGAACCATGGATCTGAACGGCAAGTGCGTCCTGCTGGGCGTGAGCGGCGGTATTGCCGCCTATAAGATGGCCAATGTGGCCAGTGCACTGCGCAAACTGGGTGCGGATGTAGAGGTCATTATGACCCGGAACGCCACCCAGTTCATCACCCCTCTCACCTTTGAGACCCTGACCGGCCACAAGTGCATGGTGGACACCTTTGACCGGGATTTCAAGTTTGAGGTCACCCACATCTCGCTGGCAAAAAAGGCGGATGTGATCTTAGTCGCCCCCGCCACTGCCAACGTCATTGCCAAAATGGCGCACGGCATTGCGGACGATATGCTTACCACCGTGGTGCTGGCTGCCAAGTGCCCGAAGCTGGTAGCCCCCGCCATGAACACCGGGATGCTGGAAAACCCCATCACGCAGGATAACCTTGCCACGCTGGAGCGGTACGGCTTTACCGTCATCCCCTCCGAAAGCGGTGTGCTGGCCTGCAAGGATGTGGGCAGCGGACGCCTGCCCAAGGAGGAAGTGCTGCTGGAGCACATCCTGCACACCATCGCCCGCCCGAAGGATCTGGCAGGGCTGCGCATTGCCGTGACCGCCGGCCCCACGCAGGAGGCGCTGGACCCGGTGCGCTACCTGACCAACCACTCCACCGGCAAGATGGGCTACGCCCTTGCCCGCGCCGCCGCCATGCGGGGCGCAGAAGTGACCCTGATCCACGGGCAGACCGCGCTGCCGCCGGTCAAATTTACCACCGATGTGCCGGTGACCAGTGCCCGGCAGATGTACGAGGCAGTGACCAGCCGCTTTGACACCACCGATGTGCTCATCATGGCCGCTGCCGTGGCGGACTACCGCCCTGCCACCGTGGCAGACGACAAGATCAAAAAGAAGGAGGGAGACCTCTCCATCCCGGTGGAGCGCACCGAGGATATCCTTGGCACCATCGGCCCCCGCAAGACCCACCAGTTCCTGTGCGGTTTTTCCATGGAGACCCGGGATCTTGTGGAAAACTCTTCCGCGAAGCTTGCCAAGAAGAATCTGGACATGGTGGTGGCCAACAACCTCAAGGTGGCTGGTGCAGGCTTTGGGGTGGACACCAATGTGGTCACCTTCATCACCCCGGACGGCACCCGGGAGCTGCCCCTGATGAGCAAGGCAGACGTGGCCGATGCCATTCTGGACGAGATCCTGCGGCGGAAGGCAAAGTAATGCTGCCGGGATTTTGTTGTACACATATCACAAAAATCACAGAATATTTATGGTTCTTTCCGAAAATTCGGCCTTACCTGTTTATTTTATGCTGCAAAAATTATATAATAAGGGTGTGTCCCTATGTTTGGAAGGAATCGGTCTGCACTGCAGCCGTTAATATTCGGAGGAGAGTCTTACTATGTTCATGTACTCGGATTATAGCCAGCATCTGCTGGACAATGTAAAGAAGATCCATTTTATCGGCTGCGGCGGCAGCGGAATGTATCCGCTGATCCAGATCCTTGCCGCCAAAAGCTACGAGCTGTCCGGCAGCGATGTGCTGGACGGCAGCATCATCCGCTACGAGCGGGAGATGGGCGTGAAGGTCAGCCTTGGCCACAATGCGGATAACGTTGTCGGTGCGGACATGGTGGTGTACTCTGCCGCCATCTCCAAGGACAACGTGGAGCTGAACGCAGCCGCCTCCTACGGCATTCCCACCGTGGAGCGCAGCGTGCTGCTGGGCTATGTGAGCCGCCTGTACAAGCAGAGCATCTGCGTGTCCGGCACCCACGGCAAGACCACTACCACCTCCATGATCACCACCGCGCTGGAACTGGCTGGGCGTGACCCCTCTGCCGTCATCGGCGGCAAGCTGCCCCTCATCAACGGCTACGGCAAGGCCGGCAAGGGCGATGATATCGTTATCGAGGCCTGCGAGTTCGCCGAGACCTTCCTGAAGCTGACCCCCTACCTGTCCGTGGTGTTGAACATCGACAACGACCATCTGGACTACTACGGCAGCATGGGCGAGCTGAAGTTCGCCTTCAAGCGCTTTGCCCTGATGACCCAGTTCATGATCTTTGCCAACGCCGACGACAAGAACACCATGGACGTGATGTACACGCTGGACCGCCGGGTGCGCACCTTTGCCATCGACAACCACGGCGACTACCGCGCTGTCAACGTCAACGAGTATAAGCCCGGCTTCTTCGAATTCGACCTGAAGGAGTGGAACACGACCGACACCACCCGCATCCGCCTGTCTGTGCCCGGCCGCCACAATATTTATAATGCACTGGCCATGTGCGCCGTATGCCGCTTTGTGGGCCTGACCGCAGAGCAGTGCGCCGAAGCCGCCCTGAACTTCAAGGGTGCAGGCCGCCGCTTTGAGGTGTACGGCGAGTGCAACGGCGCACTGGTCATCGACGACTACGCCCACCACCCCACCGAACTGCGCGCTACCCTGACCACCGCCAAGGAGATGGGCTACAAGCGCCTGATCGCCGTCCACCAGCCGTTTACATACAGCCGCACCAAGATGCTGTTCAACGACTTTGTGGATGTGCTCAAGATCCCGGACATCACGGTGCTGACCCCCATCATGGGCAGCCGCGAGCCCAACGACCCCACCATTACCAGCGCAAAGCTGGCAGCACAGATCCCCGGCGCTGTGCTGGTGGACAGCCTGCAGGAGGCCGCCGACTGGGTCAAGCAGAACGCACAGCCCGGCGATCTGGTCATCACCCTCGGCTGCGGCGATATCTATAAAGCCAGCAAGATGATGGTGGAAAAGGATCAGTAAGCAGTATACTGATTTAAATAATTATAAAAACAGGGAGCGCCCCGCAGCCGGATGGCTGCGGGGCGCTCTCTGTTTTTATATCTACGATTCTGGAAGGATGTTGGCGTTATCAGAACTTGAACAGATCCACGATGCGCTGCCACAGGCGGGTGAAGAAGTTGCCCTCCTTCACCGTCTCGGTCTCAGCCACAACGTTGTCGGCAGAAGCCACGGTCTCGGCGGTCTTGTAGACGAACTTCACGCTGCTCTCGGCGTCCTCGGGGGCACCGGCAAAGCTGGTGTAGTTTTCCAGCCGGTCGCTCATCTCGTCCAGCACGGTCTTGAGGCCGTGCAGCTGATCCTGATCCAGTGCGCCGGTCAGCTTGGAGATGCCCTCCTCGTTGAACTGGTTCAGACCATCGTTCAGCTGGTGGGTGCCGTCATTCAGCTGGCTTGCGCCTTCGTTCAGGGTGTTCACGCCATCGTACAGGGTCTTGGTACCGGCGGCAAGCTGTGCGCTGCCGTCCTTGGCAGAGTGGGCACCGTCTGCGGCGGTCTGCACACCGGCGGTGTACTGGCCCACGCTGGAAACGAAGAGCTGGATCTTGGAAAGGCTGTCCTTCAGGGCACGCACATCGGCGATATCCTGACTGTTCTCCACCTGATACTTCAGCTCAGCCTTGGCGGTGTCCTTGGCCTCCTGACTGGTCAACAGCTGCACCAGACCGCACAGCATGGAGGGATCGTAGTTCTGCATCAGGCGCAGAGCGGCCTCCAGATCGTGGTTCGTCTTGGTTGCGGAAAGGTACAGGGCCAGATCCAGCTGGCTGTCCTTGAAGCTGGGAGCCTGCTCCCAGATGGTGCGCACCATCTTGCGGCGGCCGGCAGCCAGCGTCTTGTCGTTCATGGTCAGAATGTTGTCGATGACCGCGGCGTAGTTGTCCCAGGTCATGTCGGTGTCGATCAGGCCGCCCTCTTTCAGGGTCTTGTTGGCAGAAGCCAGCACGCCGTCAGCCACCTGCTGTGCGCCGCTGTTCAGGGCGCTGTTGTTGGCGCTCAGGGTGTCCAGACCGTTGGTCAGCTGCCCCAGACCCTCGTCCAGTGCGGCTGCACCGGTGTTCAGGGTGCTGGCACCGTCCAGCAGTGCCAGCACGCCGCTGGCCAGCTGGGTGGTACCATCCTCCAGCTGAGAAGCGCCGTCCAGCAGCTGGCTCATGGCGTCGTTCAGCTGGTTGATGCCGTCGGTCAGGTCGTTGATGCTGCTCAGGTCAAACACATTGTCGGTGCCCAGAGCCGCAGCGCTGGTGGCGCAGGCCATCATCACCTGCGGGCAGGTCAGCTCAGTGACATCTGCTTCCACCGTGATGGTGTCCTGCAGATAGTCCTCGATGGTGTCCAGCTCGTCCGGCAGCAGACCGGACAGGGAGTCCTTCACGCCCGGCAGGGTGACAAAGGCAGCCACATTGCTCTTGGCGGCACTTTCCACCAGACCGTGAGCGGCCACCACGTTGGTGGCGTCCTGCCCGAAGATCACGCCCACAGCGGTGACCAGAGGGGTGACGATGGTGCGGTCGGTGCCGTTCACATTCACGGTGCCGGTCTCGTTGTTCTTCAGGGCGATGGTCATGGTCAGATGACCGCTCTTGCCGATCAGATCTTCCAGTGCGGCCTCCTGACCGTCCAGCGCGTAGGTAACGGTGGCCTGAATGGGCAGGGCGCGGTCGGTGTCACCTTTATAATATACATCGGTATCGTCGGTGTTCCACACCAGCTTTTCGCCGTTCTGGGTAAACTCGGCGCTGCTCTCGGTGTTCTGGATGTTGGTCAGGGTGCTCTGGTCGGTCACATTGGACAGTCCGGAGGTGCTGTAAACGTGCTCGCTGACGGTGGTGCTCTGGATGGAGCCATCGGCGTTCATCACAGCGTACACGGTCTCAGACTTGGTAAAGCTGCTGCCGCCTGCGGCAAAAGCCGGGGCTGCACAGCTGGCGGCGAGGGCAACTGCCAGCGCCGCACTGGCGAAACGAAGCGATTTTTTCATAACGCATTACTCCTTTTCAGACTTCTTGGCGTTGGCAGATTCAGGCACCATCCACTTCAGGGTGGTGTGGCGGATGATCCAGTCACACAGCATCAGGGCGGCGGGCAGCACCACCAGAATGACCAGCATACTGATCAGAGCGCCGCGGGAGATCAGCAGGCAGATGCTCCGCAGCAGCTCCATCTTACTGATGGCAGCCACGCCGACCGTAGCGGCGAAGAAGGTCAGACCACTGGTCAGGATGGACTGGCTGCAGTGCTCCAGCGACTGCTGAGCAGCTTCCTTGGGGGTGCGGCCAAAGACGCGCTCCTCGTGATAACGGGTGGTCATCAGGATGGAGTAGTCCACGGTAGCGCCCAGCTGGATGGTGCCGATGACGATGCTGGCGATGAAGGGCAGCTGCGTACCGGTAAAGTACGGGATGCCCATATTGATGGCGATAGCGGCCTCGATGCTGGCGACTAGCAGCACCGGGATGGAGATGCTCTTAAAGGAGATGGCGATGATGGCGAGAACGGCCAGAATAGACCAGACGTTGACGTTCTTGAAGTCCACGTCTGCCACCTCGATCAGATCCTTGGTCATGGCGCCTTCACCGGTGATGACGCCCTCGGGGTCTACATTTTTGATCAGGCTGATCATCTTGTCCAGCTGGCTGTTGATGGCATCCGTGCCGGTCTTATAGGAGCTGTTGGCCAAAATCAGCTTGTAGCCGCCGGACTGCAGGATCTCCATAATGCTGTCGGGCAGCAGCTCGGTGTCAAAGCCCGGGCCGGTGATGGAGTCCAAACTTACCACCTGCGTGATGCCATCCACGTCCTTCAACTCGTCGCACAGGTCGGACACCTGCGTAGCGGTCAGGTCGTCATGCACCAGAATGAAGTGGCTGGTAGTCATGCCGAAGTCCTCGCCCAGCTTGTTGGTGCCCACGATGCCGGTCAGGTCCTGCGGCAGCGAGTCGAACAGGGTGTAGTACACGCTGGTCTTGTTCTGCGCAATGGCAAAGGGGATGAGGATGAGGATAAACACGACCACGATGGGCACTGCGTGCTTGGAAACAAAGTAGCTCAGCTTTTTCAGCTGGGGGATGACGGTGCGGTGCTTGTATTTTTCCACCCACTTATCAAAGGTAAGGATCAGGGAGGGCAGAATGACCACGGTGCAGATGACGCCCAGTGCCACGCCCTTTGCCATGACAAGGCCGATATCGCGGCCCAGCGTCAGGCGCATGGCGCACAGTGCAAGGAAGCCTGCAATGGTGGTCAGGCTGGAAGCGGAGATGGAGGTCATGGTCTTGCAGATGGCGCTGGCCATAGCCTCCTCGTTGGAGGAGCGCAGCTCCTTTTCTTCCTCGTAGCGGTGCAGCAGGAAGATGGAGAAGTCCATCGTAACGCCCAGCTGCAGCACGGTGGCCAGCGCCTCGGTGATGTAGCTGATCTGCCCCAGCAGGATGTTGGTGCCGAAGTTGTACGCAATGGGGAACAGCAGACCCAGCATGAACAGCAGCGGGGTGATGGTGCTCTCCAGCGAGAGGAACAGCACCAGCAGGCTGGCACCCACGGCGATCAGGATGTACATGGGCATTTCCTGATTGACCAGCGCCTTGGTGTCCTGCAGGATGACGCTGATGCCGCCGAAGAAGCAGTCCTTGCGCAGCAGCTTTTCGATCTGCTTGACGGCTTCCATGGTCTCGTCGCTGGCGCTGGGGGCGTCAAAGCGGACGATCAGCATGGTGGAATCATTCTTGCCGAACATGAACTGCTGCACATCGGCAGGCAGCATGGCGGTGGGGATGTTGGGGTCGATCACATCGCTGAGCCAGAAGGTCTGGGTGACGCCGGGCACGGCGTCGATCTCCTTTTTCATGGCGATGAGTTCATTGGTTGGCAGGCCCTCTACCGTGATCATACCGGTGGAGGCCAGATGGAAATCGTCCTCAAGGGCTACCTCGCCGATCATGGAGTCCAGATCCTGCGGCAGGTAGGTGAGGATGTCATAATTGATGCGGGTGGCAATGGCGCCGATCGCGGAAGGGATCAACAGCAGCACTGCCACTGTCAGGATCAGCTTGCGCAGACGCACGATGCCTTGTGCGATCTTTTTCATGAGAACCCTCCAGAATAGAAAGTTGATTGGGAATGCCCACAAAACTGACTGTCGGTCATCTTCCGGGCAAACACTATTATATCCACCCCGGGCAGAGTGTCAAGCGGAAAAGTGACCGAAAGTCAGTTTTTTTATCATCGGCAAAAAATTGTATAGCAGACTGGGCTTGCACAAACGGCAAAGGACTGCTAAACTAGGTAGCACAGACCGGACGCAGCACATACCTGCGTCCATATTTACGAAAGAGAGAAAAGAGGAATCTATCCAGAGCATGAGCACCGTGGAAGGTAAGAAGCAGGAAAAACGCCGCGCCCTGCTGGATGCAGCCTACGAGCTGTTTCTGGAGCGGGGCACCGCCAAGACCAGCGTGGAGGATATCACCAGCCGTGCCAAGGTGGGCAAGGGAACGTTTTATCTGTATTTTCAGGATAAGGGCGCGGTGATGCAGGCGCTGCTGGGCCGGGTGAGCTACCAGCTGCTGAGCGAAGCCTGCCTTGCAGTCGAGCAGCACACCGAGCTGGTGGATTTCCCGGACAAGATGGTGTTCGTCATCGACCATATCATCGAAGCGCTGCGGCAGGACGTGCTGGTGCTGCGGTTTCTGGAGCGCAACTTCGTCTGGCCCGGGCTGGATCAGATCGAAGCCAGCAGAGAAGCCGAGCCCCTGATGCGCAAGCTGCTGGCCATCGTGCTTTCCAGCCCGGAAATGGCCGGACGCAGTGAGCGGGAGGTCTACCAGCGCATCACCGCTTTGGGCAGTATGTGTATGTCGGTGTGTTATTCCAGCATTCTGGAGGGCAAGCCGGACAACATCGACGCCATGAAACCGGTGCTGTACGATATCATCCGCCGGGCACTTTTACCGGAAAAATAAAAAAGAACGCATAAAAAGCACAAAAGGTCTTGCTTTTTGTAAAAAGCTGTGGTAAACTATCCAAGTCGATATGACATGGACGGTTAGCTCAGCTGGTAGAGCATCTGCTTGACGTGCAGGAGGTCACAGGTTCGAGTCCTGTACCGTCCACCATACAGTTCGTACTCGAACCCGATTCTTTATGAAAAAGGGTTCGGGTACGTTTTTTGTTTACAGGAGGTTTGCGTTTGCGACAGCAACAAACACCCCAGTGGGGTGTTTGAGCAATAGAACGGTCTGTGTTAGCAGATGGAGGGGCTTTGCCCATACAAGTTCTGCGGCGAGAGTACACAGAGTGGTAAACGAGCAAAGGCAGTGAAAAATCTGCTGGACGGCTCTGGTGTTCAATGCATTTATCCTCCACCGTATAGTTCAAAAAAAGTTCTTTTCTTTTCTGGAAAATCGGGGTATAATATAGGTGTAATGTACAGCTTTCTGCTTTTTGCGGAAGATTTTCGTGATCTGTCAGCAAAGTTTGCTATTGCAATTTATCCCCGTAAAACCCTCTCAGGCGCTGCGCGCCAGCTCTCCCGAAGGGAGAGCTTTTACAGCTGCCGTTACCCGGCGATAAGCTCCCCCTGAGAGGAAAGACTTCCCCCGCTCCGGGGGAAGATGTCGCGCAGCGACAAAAAGGGGAATCTGGCACGGCGTAAGCCGTGACTGAGAGGGTTCTCCCCGCAAGGGGACGGAAACGTTTTCAAGACTGTCGCCTTTGCCAGCTCGGCCACATTGCAATTTATCCCCGTAAGGGGACGGAAACCCGTCAGAATCCATCTTACACACGATGAACGGCTCATTGCAATTTATCCCCGTAAGGGGCCAAAAAAGCACCTCTGCCACTGGCGTTTGCCAGCAGCGGAGGTGCTTTGCTTTTTCTTATATTCTATTTTACAGGTTGGGAGCTGTGCCTGCCGGGATCGTCTTTGTGACAGGCAGCGCCTTGACGCCTTGCGGAACATCCGGCTTCATGGGGCGGATCTCCTGCAGATAATCGGCCACATCCCGCAGGGTCTGCTGCACAGGGAATGAACCTTGTGCAGCAGCCCCTTATGGATTGTATAAGATCAGTCCTTCTTCTCTGCGGTGCGGGCGAAGAAGTTGGCAAGGACGGCACCGGAAATGTTATGCCACACCGAGAACACAGCGCCGGGGATGGTTGCCAGCGGATACTGTGCAAAGTGAGCAGCGGCCAGCGAGGTGGCCAGACCGGAGTTCTGCATACCGACCTCGATAGAGATCGCGCGGCACTTGGTGGAATCCAGTTTCAGCAGCTTGCCCACGCCAAAGCCGGTGAGGTAGCCCAGCAGGTTGTGCAGGATGACCACGGCAAGGATCAGCAGGCCGCTGGTCATGATCTTAGCAGAGTTTGCAGACACAACAGCGCAGATGATGAGCACGATGGCGGTGGTGGAGATCAGCGGCAGCACCCGGACAGCGTTCTGGGTGAAGGCGTGGAAGAAGTGGTTGACCACAAAGCCCAGTGCGATGGGAACCAGCACCACCTTGACGATGGACAGGAACATACTCATGGGGTTCACATCCACGCGCTGACCGGCATACAGCAGGGTGAGCAGCGGGGTGAGGAAGGGGGCCAGTACGGTGGAAACGGCAGTCATGCCGACGGACAGTGCAACGTCGCCCTTGGACAGATAGGTCATCACGTTAGAGGAAGTGCCGCCGGGGCAGGTGCCCACAAGGATGACGCCGATGGCCAGCTCGGTGGGCAGGTGGAACACCTGCGTCAGCGCCCATGCAAGGAAGGGCATCAGGGTGAACTGTGCAATGCAGCCGATGATCACGTCCTTCGGGCGGCTGAACACCACCTTGAAGTCCTCCGGCTTCAGGGTAAGACCCATGCCGAACATGACGATGCCCAGCAGGGTGTTGACCCACGCGGTCTTTACTACGCTGAAGGTGGCGGGGAACAGCAGTGCCAGTGCCGCCACCACAATGACGATGGCCGCCATGTACTTGCCCACAAAATCGCTTACTTTTTCCAATGTTTTCATGATGATACTCCTTTTTCCTTGGGTGTATCTGAAAAGTCGAAAATTTAGCCTATTTCTACAATCACAGCTGGATTTTGCGTGAATCAGCCTTGAAATCCACAAAGGATTCCTGCGGCTGTTTGCCTTAAATCCCGCTTGTGCTTGCGAAATATTCGTCATTTTCTTTGTTTTCAGATACACCTTACACTTATTTTTGCGGATGCAAAGGCAATGAAACATCCGGAAAATGGCTTTCCCGCAAACAAAAACGCCTTTGCCCCTTACGGTTCGTAAGAGACAAAGGCGTATAAGCTCCTCTGCGGTACCACTCTTATTGCCGGTGCAAAGCCCGGCCCCTCAGTGCGCATCCAACAATGCGCGGCCCGTGATAACGGGGGCCTGCCGTTCCTGCTTACTGGGGCGGATCCACCGCCCATTCAGCCGGAAAGCTCGGAGAGGATCTTCCCGCGGACGCCCTGCACTGTCTTGCACCAGCCGACAGCTCTCTGCAGCATTCTTTCCGGGTACTCTTTCTCGTCATAGCCGAATATTTCACTGCCACGGAGTATACTCCCCTCGGGGGCTGAAGTCAAGAGACGTGACCCCTCTGTTTTTTCATCTGGTTCACATCATGAGTGAAAACTGTTCAGCCAAGGATCGTCCGACCGGCTTTGCCGGGCGTGGGTCCTTTATAAAAAAGGCGAAGTGACCGCTGGCCACTTCACCTTTTGGTGTCTTATGTATTTTTGCTGTTACAGGATGCGCACCCGGATGACGGCGGGGATGCTGCTCAGCTTCTCGCTCAGGCGGGCATCTACGGCACCGGTGGCATCCAGCATGGTGTAGGCCATGTTCTTTTTGCTCTTGTTCACCATGTTTTCAATGTTCAGGCCCGCCTCGGTGGTCAGGGCGGTGATCTGGCTGATCATGCCCGGCTCGTTCTTGTGGATGATGCAGATGCGCTTGCCGCCGGCGCGGGGCTGGTGCACCTCCGGCAGGTTGACCGAGTGGGCAATGTTGCCGTTGCGCAGGTAATCGCTCAGTTCCTGCGCCGCCATGATGGCGCAGTTGTCCTCGGCTTCCGGGGTGGAAGCGCCAAGGTGCGGGGTGCACACGATGCCGGGACGGCCGAGAATGGCCTCGGAGGGGAAGTCGGTCATGTAGCCGGACACCTTGCCGTTGTCCATGGCCTCCAGCAGGGCGGCGGTGTTCACCAGCTCGCCGCGGGCGTAGTTCAGGATCTTGACGCCGTCCTTGCACAGGGCAAGGGTCTGGGCGTTGATGGTGTCCTTGGTGGTGGGCAGGTAGGGCACATGGATGGTGATGTAGTCGCACAGGGGCAGCATATCGTTCAGGTTTACGCAGTGGTGCACCTGACTGCTCAGGTTCCATGCGGCCTCAATGGAGATGTAGGGGTCGTAGCCGTAGACCTCCATGCCCAGCTCGATGGCGCAGTTTGCCACCCGGGAGCCGATGGCACCCAGACCGATGACGCCAAGGGTCTTGCCCTTGATCTCGTTGCCCACGAACTGCTTCTTGCCCTTTTCCACGCTCTTTGCCATGGCGGGATCACCGGCCAGTCCCTGACACCACTGGGCGGCGGCGGCCACGTTGCGGCTGCCCGCGATGAGCATCCCGACGACCAGTTCGGCCACAGCGTTGGCGTTGGCACCCGGGGTGTTGAACACCACGATGCCCTGCTCGCTGCAGCGCTCCAGCGGGATATTGTTCACACCCGCACCGGCGCGGGCGATGGCCAGCAGATTATCGTTGAAGGTAGTGTTCAAAAGGTCGGCGCTGCGCACCAGAATGCCGTCCGGGGCATCGGCATCCACCGAGACATCGAACTGGTTCTTGGGCAGCTTTGCCAGCCCCACCGGGCTGATGGCGTTGAGCGTTTTAATGGTGTACATATCTGAAACCCCTCTTTATGCATTCTCTTTGCGGAACTTCTCCATGAAGTCCACCAGCTTGTCCACGCCCTCGGCAGGCATGGCGTTGTAGATGGAAGCGCGCATACCGCCTACCAGACGGTGGCCCTTCAGGTTCACAAAGCCCGCCTCGGTGGCCTCGGCGCAGAACTTTTTGTCCATGTCTGCGTTGGGGCTGGTAAAGGTGACGTTCATGGTGCTGCGGTAGCGGTGCTCCACCGGGTTCGTGAAGAACTCCTGCCCGTCCAGATAGTCATACAGCACCTTGGCCTTGGCTTCGTTGATCTTTTGCATATTGGCCAGACCGCCGATGTCGTTTTCCAGATACTTGAGCACCAGACCGGTCATGTAGATGCACCAGCACGGCGGGGTGTTGTACATGCTGTCCTTCGCCAGCAGGGTGGTGTAGTTCATCATGGTGGGCACGTTGTCGGCGGCGTGACCCAGCAGGTCGTCCCGGATGATGGCAATGGCCATACCGGCGGGGGCTACGTTCTTCTGCACGCCAAAGTAGATGCAGCCGTACTTGCTCACGTCCACCGGCTTGGAAAGGATCATGGAGCTCATATCCGCCACCAGCGGCACGCCCTCTACCTGCGGCAGCTCCACAAACTGGGTGCCGAAGATGGTATTGTTCTGGCAGATGTGGACGTAGCTGGCGTCCTTGTCGTAATCAATAGCGTTTACATCCGGGATATAAGTGAAGTTTTTATCCTTACTGGACGCTACGATCTTGGCCTCACCGAACTTGGCGGCTTCCTTGGCGGCCAGACCCGAGAAGTTGCCGGACACGATGTAGTCCGCCTTGCCGGTGGTCATAAAGTTCAGCGGCACCATGGCAAACTGCTGGGTAGCGCCGCCCTGAAAGAAGCCCACCTTGTAGTTATCCGGGATATTCATCACCCGGCGCAGGGAGGCCTCGGTGTCCTTGATGATGGCATCGAACCACTTGCTGCGGTGGCTCATCTCCATCACGCTCTGACCGCTGTCGCCGTATTCCAGCAGCTCGGCCTGTGCCTGCCGCAGCACCTTTTCGGGCAGCATGCTGGGGCCTGCGCTGAAGTTATATACTCGTGCCATAATGAACCTCTCCTTTTCCTGTGATACACCTATCACGCAGCACCGCCTGTTTTGCGGTGCGTCTGTTGCTTTCCGTAGCCGTAGTATACCGGTTTTTCCATGCCGAAAACAAGAGCATCTTTGCACAAAGATATGGCCCCTGTATCCCGGTTGATGGCACAAAGCATACAAATGTACGCCGTGCAGGAACAAAATATAAGACAATTGTAAAAGATATGCACTATCCCTTGGTTTCATGCGGATTTTCCACCCTTGCATCTTTGGTGAAAATGCGGTATACTGGGAATGCTGAGACAAATGTAAAAGAAATAACTCCCTCAGGCAAAGCCGATAGGCTTTGCCAGCTCCCTCGGGGAGGGAGGCTCTGGCGGGTACCCCTTCCGTCTTGCCGCTTCGCGTCAAGCCACCTTCCCCAAGGGGACGGCTTTAGTGGTGGCGGGAAACTTCGCGGCATTGCCATAAGGCGTCCCCTTGGGGGAGCTGGCTGCGAACGTAGTGAGCAGACTGAGGGGGTATTTCGGGAGCGCCTGAGAGGGCGTGCCCACTAAAAAATATTTACGGAGGTACAACAGATGTACGGCTTACCGGATACCCTGCGGCCGCTTTCGGCGGCGGAAGAACAGGTGATGCTTGCCGTGTGGGCGTGCCCGGGCGCGGCGGTGCGGCGGGACATCAGCCAGAAGCTCAAAGCCACCGGCTGGGCGGCAGCCACGGTGCTGAATTTTCTCTACCGATTGGAGGAAAAAGGCTGGGTCAGGTCGGCAAAGCAGGGCAACTGCAATGTATATGTGCCGCTGGTCACCCGGCGGGCTTACGGCGTGTACTGTATGCGGCAGCGGCTGGACACCCTGTTTGACGGCGACCTTGCTGCCGCCGTCCATGCGCTGGTAAGCGAGAGCGGCTGCTCTCAGAGCGCCTTGGAACAGGCCATCCGGGTGCTGGAGGAGAAGCATCAGGAGACCGAGGAGTACGACCTGTACGACCCCTACGGCTGAATTGTTTTATTTTTGTTTACAAATGGTTGGTTGACACCGAAATATCCGTTCTGTAATATAAAAGCTATTGAAAAATGAGAAACTGATATGGACGAATAGGAAAGGAGCAGCCAGACACATGGATCATTTGCAGAATGTATTAAGCTACTTCGACCAGCAGCAGCCCCTGTGTGCAGAGCATGACCGCATCCCAAAGGACCTCTATCGGGAGTTCGGGGTCAAGGCGGGCTTGCGCGATGAGACCGGCAAGGGCGTGCTGGCAGGCCTGACCAACATCTCGGACATCCGGGCGTTCCAGTATGTGGACGGGGTCAAGCACCCGGCAGACGGTCAGCTGCTGTACCGCGGCTATGACGTAAAGGACCTGATCAACGGCAGCCGCGGCAGCCGCTTTGCCTTTGAGGAGGCGGGCTATCTGCTGCTGTTTGGTCAGCTGCCCACCCCGGAGCAGCTGGAGCAGTTCTGCGCGGTGCTGGGCGAGTGCCGCACCATGCCCACCAACTTTACCCGCGATGTCATTATGAAGGCACCCAGCCACGATATCATGAACAGCATGGCGCGCAGCGTGCTGACGCTGGCCTCCTACGACCCCAAGGCGGCAGATTTAGATACCGCCAACGTGCTGCGCCAGAGCATCCAGCTGGCGGGCATCTTCCCCATGCTGGCGGTGTACAGCTACCACGCCTATAATCACTACGAAAAAGACGCCAGTATGTATATCCACCGCCCGGACCCCAGCCTTTCCACCGCAGAGAACTTTTTGCGGATGCTGCGCCCGGATATGCAGTACACCCCGCTGGAAGCCCGCGTGCTGGACGTGGCGCTGCTGCTGCACGCCGAGCACGGCGGCGGCAACAACTCCACCTTTACCACCCGCGTGGTCACCTCCTCCGGCACCGACACCTACTCGGCCATGGCGGCGGCGCTGTGCTCCCTCAAGGGCCCGCGCCACGGCGGTGCCAACCTGATGGTCATGCACATGATGCAGAACATCCGGGACAACCTCCACGATATCGAGGACGACGAGGAACTGGAAGCCTACCTGAAAAAGCTGCTCCATGGCGAGGCCTTCGACCGCAAGGGTCTGATCTACGGCATGGGTCACGCCGTCTACTCCCTCAGCGACCCGCGTGAGGTGGTGTTCAAGGGCTATGTGGAGCAGCTTGCCCACGAAAAGGGCCGGGACAAGGATCTTTCCCTCTACACCCGCATCGAGCGCATGGCACCCCAGCTGATCGCGCAGGAGCGCAAGATCTTCAAGGGCGTCAGCCCCAACGTGGACTTTTACAGCGGCTTTGTGTACGAGATGCTGGGCATCCCCATGGAGCTGTACACCCCGCTGTTTGCCGTGGCGCGCGTCATGGGCTGGAGCGCCCACCGCATCGAGGAGCTGCTCAGCGCCAACAAGATCATCCGCCCGGCCTACAAGAGCCTTGGCGGCACCCACGATTATATCCCGCGCAGCCAGCGGGCATAAAAGGAACTCCCCGCTGCACAGTAACGATTATGAAAGAAAGACACCGGACAGCCTTGCAGGCCGCCGGTGTCTTTCTTTTTATAAAAATAGTTTTATTTGATGCAGCTTGCGCAGGGGGTATAGCCTGCGGCAATGGCTTCGTCATAGCTGGAAAAGAGGACTTGATTCTTTTCCGCAGGCAGGTTGGCGCAGGTGGGCAGATGGAACTTTTTGCTGTTCACGTTGCCGATGTAGGCCTGCTGTGCCGTGCTGGAGGACGACGGGTCGGTGGGGTTCAGCTGGCTGTCCGGCACAAAGTGCTCGGTGCCCACGGTGAAGTTCTGGCCGTCGCTGCCAATGGTAATGGTGCCTTGCAGGTCGGTGCGGTAGACGTCCACCTTTGCGTCCCGCAGGATGCTCAGGGTCTCCTCGTGCGGGTGGCCGTACTTGTTGCCCGTGCCGCAGGAGATGACGCCCATTTCCGGCAGAACAGCGTTCAGAAACAGGTAGCCGGTGCTGGTGCTGGAGCCGTGGTGCCCTACTTGCAGCACATCCGCTTTCAGGTTGGCACCGCTGTTTACAAGGTCGGTCTCGGCGGTCTTTTCCATGTCGCCGGTCAGCAGAAAGCTGGTGTTGTCGTAGTCGATGCGCAGCACCAGCGAGGTGTTGTTGGTGTCGCTGTACCCGGTCACCGGGCCCAGCAGGGTAACGGTGGCACTGCCCAGCGGCCAGACCGTGCCCACGGAGGGCACCTCCAATTGCAGCCCCTGCTGCCGGGTGTATTTGACAAAATCGTTGAAGCATTTGGTGGAGGCTTCCGTCACCGGGCTGTAAGCATGCCCTGCCGGGAACTTTGCCATTACGGCGGCAAGACCGCCCACATGATCCTCGTGGGCGTGGGAGCAGAACACATATTGCAGCTGCTCCACCCCCTGCTTTTGCAGGTAGGATACCACCAGACTGCCGTCGTCCACGTTGCCGCCGTCGTAGAGCATGAACTGCCCGTCACACTCCACCAGTACGCTCAGCGCCTGCCCTACATCAATGAAGTGCATCTCAAAGGGCTGGCTTGTCCCGGTGGAGGGCTTGACGATGTGTCCGCCGTTGCTGTCACAGGCGGTAAGCCCCAGCGCCAGCACAGCGGCCAGCGCCAGCGCAGCCAGCCGTAGGAACAGGCGGCGGGGGAGCAGAGTTACTTTTTCTTCTTTCCAGTTTTCCACGTTGCGCTCTCTTTCTGTTGATTATTCTTAGGTTTATGGCCGGGCGCAGAGTTGGGCGCAAAGCGTGCGCCCGGGCTGGGCTGACGGCCTGCCGGGGCGGCAGTACGGGTGTTTTTTCCGGTGCTGCGCCCCTTCTGGCTGGAATGTACGGTATAGGTGCCATCGTTGTGGATGGTCACCTCGGCGCTCTCTGCCCGGCGGGCGGTGCGCTGCACGGCGCGGCGGCCTGCGGCGGGTACCAGCAGAGGGATCAGGTCCTCCCGGTGGGTCAACTGCAAGGCCTTGACCACCTTTTCTGCGTTGCGAGGCTCGTAGTATTGCAGCAGTGCGCGCTGCAAAGCCTTGCCCTCGGGGGTCTTTTCCACAAACACCGGCTTGAGGGTGTAGGGGTCAAGGCCGGTATAGAACATACAGGTGCTCACGGTGCCGGGGGTGGGGTAGAAGTCCTGCACCTGCTCCGGGCGCATGTGGTTCTTATAAAGGTACTCGGCCAGATAGACCGCGTCCTTCAGGGTGCTGCCCGGGTGGCTGGACATGAGGTAGGGCACCAGATACTGCTTTTTGCCCGCCTTCTTGCTCAGCTCGTAGAATTTATCCTTGAACTTATTAAAGGTCTCGATGGGCGGCTTACCCATGTAGGCAAGGGTGTTGGGGGCGCAGTGCTCCGGGGCGACCTTCAGTTGGCCGGACACATGGTACTCCACCAGTTCCTTAAAGAAGGTATCGTCCGGGTCAGCCATCAGGTAGTCGAACCGGATACCACTGCGGATGAACACCTTTTTCACGCCCGGCAGCTCCCGCACCCGGCGCAAAATTTTAAGGTAGTCGCTGTGATCCACGATCATGTGGGAACAGGTGGTGGGGGCAAGGCAGTGCTTGCCGCCGGTGCACATGCCGCGCAGCATCTGCTCGCGGCAGGAGGGGAAGCGGAAGTTTGCGGTGGGGCCGCCCACATCGTGGATGTAGCCCTTGAAATCCGGCTCGTGGGTCATGCGCTCGGCTTCTGCCACGATGCTGTCCGCGCTGCGGCTGGTGACGCGGCGGCCCTGATGCAGCTGGATGGCGCAGAAGTTGCAGCCGCCGAAGCAGCCGCGGTTCTGGATGATGGAGAACTGCACCTCGCGGATGGCGGGCACGCCGCCCATGCTCTCGTAGATGGGGTGGTAGCGGCGGGTGTAGGGCAGGGCGTACACCTTGTCCAGCTCTCCGCGCACCAGCGGCTTTGCGGGGATGTTCTGCACCAGATACTTTTCGCTCTGCTTCTGCACGATGATCTGGCCGCTGACCACATCCTGATTGTCCATCTGGATGCGGCAGGCCTTGGCGTAGGCGGTCTTATCGGCGGCAACCTTTTTAAAACCGGCGCACTCCACATACCGCTGGGGCAGATGGTCGAAATCGGTCAGGTAGCAGGTGCCGTTCACGTCCGTGATGGTCTCCACCGGCTCCCCGGCGGCCAGACGGCGGGCAATCTCCACGGTCTGGTGCTCGCCCATGCCAAAGCTGATGAGGTCCGCGCCGGAATCCTCCGCGATGCTGGGCAGCACGGTGTCCAGCCAGTAATCGTAGTGGGCGAACCGGCGCAGGCTGGCCTCCAGACCGCCTAAGATCACCGGCAGATCGGGGTAGGCCTGCTTGGCAAGCTTTGTGTACACGGTGGCGCTGCGATCCGGGCGGGCACCGGCCTTGCCGCCGGGGGAGTATTCGTCCTCGGCGCGGGGGATCTTTGCCACGGAATAGTGGCTGACCATGCTGTCCACATTGCCGCCGCCGATGAAAAAGCCGTATTTGGGCTTACCGAACCGCTTGAAATCCTCGCAGTCGGTGTAGCGGGGCTGCGCCAGCACGCCCACCTTGTAGCCCTCGGCCTCCAGCAGGCGGCTGATGATGGCGGTGCCAAAGCTGGGGTGGTCCACATAGGCGTCACCGCCCACCACCACAAAGTCCAGCTGCTCCCAGCCCCGGGCTTCCATGTCCGCCCGGCTGATGGGAAGAAATTCGGTGTAGATCTGGGGAGTAGAATGTTCCATAATTATCCTTATGCTTTTCTTTTTTTACATATAGTATTTGCTTCCGACATCTGTAACGCTATCTGCCGCTCAAAACTCGTCTCATAGCTTTCCAACACAATCATATTTTTAGGCAGTTGGTAACGTTCGCATTCTTTTACCGGCTCATTTACGATCAGGATATAAAATTGACAGTTGCGTTTATTTCCAGCGTCCTTCAGCAGTCCAGCAGCTTGAAGTACAGACTCATTCTCGCGCTGGATCTTCAACACTACGGGAGCACCTAGGTAATATTTTTTTAGAATCGCATCGATCCCTCGGTTGCGTTGTACTATATTACAATCAAATTGTTTTAAAATCGCAAGTTCTTTTTCACTTTTTGTTTGGAATGCCTGTGTTCCAAGGCGTAAAACTCTTGATTCGGTTTTTTTGAGTTCTTTCCAACGTCTGTTACATAATTTGATTGCGTCAGGGCTTTCATCGATTCCGATTGATTCTCTTCCCAGTCGTTCTGCTGCGACGAGTGTTGTCCCGCTTCCGCAGAAAGGATCCAAAACTAAATCGTGCTCATCGGTACTGATTTTTATGATCCTTTCTAGTAATTCAACTGGTTTTTGCGTTGGATATCCAACGCGCTCCTTTGCTTTTGGATTCAAAAAAGGAATTTCCCATACGTCAGAGAGAGGAACACCCAATTTTTCTTTTGCAAGAAGAATATTTCCGCTGCTATCCCTTCGGTATATTACTTTTCCGGTTTTATTTCTTTCCCGCTCTTGCAAAATCTGGTCGAGATTTGTCGTTGCAGAATACTCATTATAAAGGGTATGAAATTTGTAGCGGTTTGTTTTAGAATACCAAAAAATTGTTTGGTGTCCCGGAATAAGCCCCTTCTTAGAATTTGACCATCGTTTGTAACTCCAGATAATCTCACTGCGGAAGTTTTTTTCGCCAAAAATATCATCTAAAATGGTTCGTAAATAATGTGATGCTGAACTATCACAGTGTAAAAAAACGCTTCCTGTACAATTGATGATCCGATGAGTCTCTATTAGTCTATCTCTCATAAACTCAATGTACTCTTTTTTTGAATCCCAGTAATCTGAAAAGCAGTATTCAACTCCACTTGAGTCTTTTAATTTTTGTTTTGTTTGTGAAAAAAAAGGTGGATCAAGATAGACCATGTCTATGGTTTCATCCTGAATACTTCTCATTGCTAACAGGCAATCATTCGTAATTAATTTCATAAGCGTTATCCCTTGACTGCGCAATTACTTCTAAAATCTCTAATAAATCGATTCCAGTAAACTCTGAGATATATTTCCATGCTGCATCGCCATAATAGTACTTTCCGCCTACTCCATGATAGAGCGTTTCCAATGTTTCTTGTATTTTTCTTGCTTGTGCACGCTGTGGATAATAAAACATAACTCGAACCGGCGTGTAGCCGTGTTCTTTGATTGCTTTCACGCGAGTGTGCTCTTTTGTGATATGATCTCCATCTGTTGTTGCGTCTCTCCACTTGATCTCATGTGCAATTGTTCCGACCAAACTATCGATTTCAAATGTTTTTGGACGAATGCTTAGAGTATTTAGAATTCGTTTCTTTTCAGCTTGAGGGTAGCGACTCCGAATACAGATTGCGGTTGCCTCCTCCAGAAATGCTCCGGCATATTTGTATAAAAATCGTCCTTTGTTTTGGTACAAATCAATTAAACTGCCTTCTTTATTTGTTACACCAAGAACCCGGTAAAGAAGATAGTGAGCATTATCATCTTTTTGCATTTCTTTTTCTCGCTGCAAAACCTGTTTTGCAAGTTCTTGTGCATAGTGGTCTGAAAGTTCTTTTATTTGAGTATAGACATTCATATCCATCTTCAATGTCCTTCCTTTATTCCTCCGGTTGGTTCATCTGCATTTCCAGCCACTGCTGGCGGCTGATGAGCACGGCGCGGGGCTTTGCGCCCTCGTAGGGGCCGATGATGCTCTTTTGCTCCATCTCGTCCATGATGCGGGCGGCGCGGGCGTAGCCCAGCTTGCAGCGGCGCTGCAACAGGCTGGTGGAGGCCTGACCGGCGTCGATGACCACATCCACGGCCTGCTTGAACATGGGGTCGGAGCCTGCGTCCTCCTCGGCGTCGGCACCGCCGCCGCCCTTTTTGCCGTCCTGAATGGCGTGCTTTTCCATGGCCTCGATCATGGCCTCGTCATACTGCACGGTGGCGCTGGATTTGATGAAGTCCAGCACCCGGCTGATCTCTTCATCCCGCACAAAGGTGCCCTGAATGCGGGTGGGCTTTGGTGCGCCCACAGGCATAAAGAGCATATCGCCCTGACCCAGCAGCTTTTCTGCACCGGCACCGTCCAGAATGGTGCGGCTGTCCACCTGACTGGACACCGCAAAGGCGATGCGGCTGGGGATGTTGGCCTTGATCAGGCCGGTGATCACGTCCACGCTGGGGCGCTGGGTGGCAACGATCAGGTGCATACCGGCGGCACGGGCTTTCTGGGCGATGCGGCAGATGGAATCCTCCACGTCCTTGCCCACCACCATCATCAAATCGGCCAGCTCGTCGATGATAATAGCGATGTAGGGCATCTTTTCCAGCTCCGGCTGCTCGGCAGCCAGCTTGTTGAAGGACTTGATATCGCGCACGTTGTTTTCTGCAAACAGGCGGTAGCGGCGCTCCATCTCCTGCACCGCGCTGCCCAGTGCACCGGCGGCCTTGCGGGGCTCGGTGACCACCGGCATCAGCAGGTGGGGGATGCCGTTATACTCGGCCAGTTCTACCACCTTGGGGTCGATGAGCAGCAGCTTGACGTCCTCCGGGCTGGAGCGGAACAGCAGGCTCATGATGATGCTGTTCACGCACACAGATTTACCGCTGCCGGTGCTGCCCGCGATGAGCAGGTGGGGCATCTTGCACAGGTCTGTTACCTGCGCCACACCGGCAATGTCCTTGCCAAGGGCGATGCCCAGCGGCGAGCTCATGCGCAGAAAACTCTGGCTTTCAAAGATGCTGCGGATGTACACGGGGGTCTTTTTGTGGTTGGGCACCTCGATGCCCACGGCGGGCTTGCCGGGGATGGGGGCTTCCATACGCACGTCCGCCACCGCGAGGTTCAGGGCGATATCGTCTGCCAGCGAGGTGATGCGGCTGATCTTCACGCCCGCCATGGGCTGCAGCTCGTACCGGGTAACAGAGGGCCCGCGGGAGATATCCAGCACCCGGGTGCGCACGCCGAAGCTTTCCAGCGTGTCCACCAGCTTCTGGGCGTTGGCCTTCAGTTCCTCCTGTGCACCAGGGTCGCTTTCCTCCTGCGATTTTTCAAACAGCTCGATGGGTGGGTACTGGTACTCGTAGGTATCCACCGGCTCTGCTTCCTCGGCGGGGGCGGTGGCGGCTGCCTGCTCGGAGACGGAGGGCTTTTCCATGGCCGCTGCCACCAGCGAGTTGATGTCCTTTTCCTCTATCGGCTCGGCGGTGATGCTGATCCAGCCGTCCTCGTCCGGCGCAGAGCGGAACGCCACGGCGTTCTCGGCGCTCACCCGGGGCACGGCGGGCTGGATGGGCGCAGCCTCCGGCGGCTGCGGCATCTGCGGCTGCACCACCGGCGCTGCCGGTTGGACGATGGGGGTATCAAAAGCAGGGGCAGGTTCTTCCGGCTGCGGGGCGTCCTTGGCAAAGAAATCTGCCGCAGCGGTGACCACCGGGTCTGCCACGATGGGCGGCGGCGTGGGCTTGGGCGCAGGGCGCAGCGGGTCCTGCCCAAAAGTGCCGCCCGGCCCGACGATCAGCGGCTCAATGGGCTCGCTGCCGCCCTCGGAAAGGGCGGTGTGGTCGGGACCAAGGTCTACGTCAAAGGCGGCGCGGGGATGGGCAACGCTGACCCGCACCGGGGTGATGGGCGGTGCAGCAGGCTCCGGCTGAGCAGGGGCGGCGGGTGCGGCTTCAGCGTCCGCAGCGTCTGCTTCCATCTCCTGCGTTACCTTGTGTCCCCAGCGCAGCACGCCGGACATCCAGTCCGGTACACCCAGATGCAGCCCGGCGGGCTCGTCCGCTTCATCCAGCGGTTCGTCCTCGGCTTCGTCGTATTCCTCGTCGATCTCCTGCTCTGCCTGCCGGATGGCGGCGCGCTCGGCGCGGCGGGCAGCGCTCTGCTCTGCAAAGGCGGAGCCGCGGGCGCGGATGCCGCCGGTGACGGCGCACAGCCAGACCCAGACCTCGGCGGGGGTGATATCAAAAATGTACAGGCTGCCGCACAGCAAAAGCACGATCATGATGAGGTTTGCCGCCGGGCGTCCGCACAGCAAAAGCAGCACGCCGCCCAGCACAAAGCCTATTGCGCCGCCGGAGAGCCATGCGCTGACGCCGTTGGCGTAGCAGGCAGAAAGCATTTGCAGCGCCGACAGCCCCTGCGGCTGGATATCGGAAAACACGATGACCGTGCCGCAGACAAAGACAAGCCCCAGCACCAACTTGAGGATGCGGGACAGCAGCTCCTCGCCCCGGGTGTACAAAACGGCCAGACAGCACACGGCTGCACCCAGCACAAAGCTGCCGCAGCCGAACAGCCCGAACAGCACATCATGGAGCACCCGCCATGCGGAATCGCCCTGCACAAAGGCCAGCACCATCAGCAGCAGGCCGCCGAACAGGGTGCCAAGCCCTGCCGGGAGCCGCTGTTCTGCCTTTTTACGGCGGGCAGCAGTACGCCGTTTCGTTGATTTTCGCTTTTTCGTTGCCATTCTACTCTCTTCCCCAACTTCCCATAGACACAATATTTGATTTTACTATTGTACCACGCAAGGGCAAAAATGGCAAACCATAATGTTGTTTTTATTATTCCCGCTCAATTTCCTTATACAGCCACGCCAGCGCGTCCGAAAGACCGCCCAGTTCGTCAATCAGCTTTTCCTTTACGGCGCGGCGTCCGTCCAGCACTGTGCCCATGTCCATCACCAGCTCCCCGGTGTGGAGCATCAGCTGGGTGTAGCGCTTTTCCGGCATACCGCTGTGGGCAGCTACAAAGCCGGTGATGCGCTGCTGCATCTGCTCGAAGCAGTGCATGGTCTGCGGCACGCCCAAGATCAGCCCGGAGTGCCGCACCGGGTGCACCGTCATGGTAGCGGTGGGTACGATGAAGCTGTGCCGCGCACTGACCGCCAGCGGGATGCCGATGGAGTGCCCGCCGCCCAGCACCAGCGTGGCGCTGGGCTTGGAGATGCTGGCGATCAGCTCTGCCAGCGCAAGGCCGGTCTCCACATCGCCGCCCACCGTGTTCAGCAGCACCAGCAGCCCCTCGATGCGGGGGTCCTCCTGCACTGCCACCAGCTGCGGGATGACGTGCTCATATTTGGTGGTCTTTTGCCCCTGTGGCGCTTCGGTATGCCCTTCGATCTGGCCGATGACGGTCAGGCAGTGGATGACATGACCGCCCCGGGTCAGGGTGACCGTGCCCAGATCCTCGATGTCCTCTTTTTCCATTCGGTGCTGCTCTGCGGGGGTGTCTTTTGCCGTATCCATGCGCGTTCTCCTTCCGTAGCGGGGTCTTTGTGGGGTCAGTATCCCCCGGCGTCCGGGAAACTATGCAGGAGAGGGAATACCAAAAACTTTGTGAATTTTTTGCTTTTTTACAAATAGGTATTTGACATTCGTCTATCATGCTGTATACTTTAAATAATATAACAGGATAAATTGGAACATCTCTCTGCGCGCAAAGAAGCCCCTTGCATGGCGGCAGAAGCTGCAGCGCGTTGGGCAGAAAGGAGAATTTTGCTATGAACACCCCCCAGAAAGCATCGATCCCTGTGATCAAGCGTCTCCCCAAATATTACCGGTATCTGCGCTCTTTGCAGGCCGATGGCATTACCAGCATCTCCTCCCGGGAGCTGGCCTCTCAGATGGGCACCACCGCCTCGCAGGTGCGGCAGGACTTTAACTGCATCGGTGACGTGAACGGCCGGCAGGGCATCGGCTACTCGGTGGAGAACCTGCTTTCCATTCTGGAAAGCCTGCTGTTCGGCAACGGCGACCGTCTGCCCACCATCCTGATCGGCTGCGGCCGCTTGGGCAAGGCTGTGAGCCGCTTTATCACCACCGATACCAACGGCTACAAGCTGATCGCTGCCTTTGATGTGGCAGAAAACGAGGTAGGCAAGGAGATCAGCGGCATCCGCATCCGGCACATTGACGAGCTGGAGGCCTTCTGCGAGGAAAACAAGCCCAAGGTGGCGGTGCTCTGTGTGCCCCGCGACGGTGCACAGCAGGTCAGCGGACGGCTGGTGGATCTGGGTATTGAGGGCTTCTGGAACTTCTCCCACTATGACCTGTCGGTGCCGTACCCCAATGTGGTGGTGGAAAACGTCCATCTGGGCGACAGCCTGATGAGTTTGGGCTACCGTCTGCGCAATCAGGAGTGACGGCATGGCAAAATTGTATTTCCGCTACGGTGCCATGAACAGCGGCAAGAGCACGGCGCTGATGCAGGTGGCACACAACTACGAAGAGCAGGGCATGAAGGTGCTCATTTTAAAGCCGCAGGTGGATACCAAGGGCGGCGGGGAACTGGTGAGCCGACTGGGCGTGCGCCGCAGAGCAGATCTGCTGATCCCGCCGGAGCTGGATGTGTTCGAAGCCGTACAGGCGGCAAACACTGCTTCTGGGCCGCTGGCCTGTGTGCTGTGCGACGAGAGCCAGTTCTTCACCCCGGAGCAGGCCGAGCAGCTGTTTATGATTACGGTGGATCTGAACATCCCGGTGATCTGCTACGGTCTGCGGGCAGATTTTTCCCTCAAGGGCTTCCCGGGCTCTACCCGTCTGCTGGAGTTGGCGCACACCATCGAGGAGATGAAAACGATATGCACCTGCGGGCGCAAGGCCATCTGCAACTGCCGCAAGGTGAATGGGCAGTTCGTCTTTGAGGGCGAGCAGGTAGCCATCGACCTTGAAAACGATGTGCAGTACGTCAGCATGTGCCCACAGTGCTACTTCAAGGCACGGCGGGCGTTCTACGCTGCAAAGAAAAACTGAGAGAATTTTAATATGTATATAAGCCGCTGCACCGCGCCGGGTGCAGCGGCTTTTTTGCGGGTTTGCGGAAGAGTTACCCCCTCAGTCAAGCCCTGTCGGGCTTGACAGCTCCCCCAAGGGGACGCCTTTGCACTATGCCGGAAACCTTCCCGCCGCCACCAAAAGCCGTCCCCTTGGGGAAGGTGGCATCGCCGCAGGCGATGACGGAAGGGGTGACTTCGCAAGCAACGTTGCACTTTAGCCGCAAACCTTCCCACCATGCCAAAGGCTCCCTCCCAGAGGGAGCTGGCAAAACCGATAGGTTTTGACTGAGGGAGTTCAGTCCCCAACAAGCTGTATACAGACTGATATATCAATTTGTTGTGTTTGAGGGCGGCTACTGATATATCAACTGGGCGAAATACGCACGTTTTTTGCACTATTGATATATTAGTTCTGACAGGGCATTTGTTCGCCGCAGGGAAGAAGGAACAGCGGGAAAGCAGTGCGGACAGCAGCTGCAAAGCGTAAAATTTTACAGTCAGAGCAGTAAATGTGGCAGGAATTATTGAATTTTCGATGTTATGCCCCTGTTGCATCCCAGATTTTTATGCAAGTCATTGAAGTATACAAGTTGCACAGTTTTTCGGCGCAAGTTTATTCATTTCGGCAAGGACGTCGAATCTGTTCTGAAAACAAGAGCAATATTTGTACGTTTTTATCTTGTATCACTGTAAATTGCATCTTTCTTTTTCTTGCAGCTTTTGTTATCATAATTGTATACAAGGGGGTGTGTGCAGAACCCCCCTACATGAAGATGTTTTCTATTAGGAGGAGAACAAAAATGAGCAAGGCAATTTCTCGTCGTAACTTCCTGATGGCTACCGGCGCTGTCGGTGCTGCAGGTCTGCTGGCTGCTTGCGGCGGCAGCTCCGCTTCTTCCACCGCTTCTTCCGCAGCTTCTCAGGCTCCCGCTGCTTCCGCAGATGAGAGCTTGGCTCTGTCTGACGGTCCCGTCAATCTGAGCATCAGCTGGTGGGGCGGCGACAGCCGTCACGCTGCTTACCAGAGCGCTCTGGAGGCTTTCCAGGCTGAGCACTCCAACATCACCGTGGAGCCTACCTTCGCCGCATGGTCCGGCTGGGAAGAGAAGATGGCTGCTGCTTTCATCGCAGGCAACGCACAGGATGTCTGCCAGGTGAACTGGAACTGGCTGTACAACTACTCTGCTGACGGCAGCAAGTTCGTGGACCTGAACACCACCTCCAAGTTCATCGACCTGACCCAGTGGGATTCCGCTGCTATGGACGCTTGCTATGTGGCCAACAGCCAGCAGTGCGTGCCCGTCTCCATGACCGGCCGTATCTTCTACTGGAACATGACCACCTTTAATAAGGCTGGCATCACCGAGGTTCCCAAGTCTCTGGACGATCTGATGGCTGCCGGTAAGGCTTTCCAGGAGAAGCTGGGCAACGATTACTACCCCATGCACCTGGGCGCATACGACCGTATGATCCTGATGGTGTTCTACCTCGAGTCCAAGTACGGCAAGGACTGGGCAGATCCCGTTACCTCCACCCTGAACTACACCGAGGACGAGATCGCTGAGGGTCTGGCCTTCATCAAGAGCCTGGTGGACAACCACGTCATGATGAACCTGAAGACCTACTACTCTGCAAACTCCGATACCGCTACCCACCAGTCCAACGAGTGGATCACCGGTAAGATCGCAGGCATCTTCGAGTGGGATTCCGCTGCTCCCAAGTACGCTTCCGCTCTGGACGACAGCAACAAGGACGGCTTCACCGTCGGCGAGGAGATCAAGTTCGGCGACAACAACGGCGGCTTCTCCAAGGTGTCCATGGGTCTGGCTATCACCAAGACCTGCAAGAACGTTGCCGAGGCTGCTACCCTGATCAACTTCCTGCTGAACGAGGAGAAGGGTGCTTCCATCATGGGTTCTGAGTGCGGCATCCCCGCTTCCAAGGCTGGCCTGAAGTTCGCTCAGGACGCAGGCGCTGTCAAGAGCCTGGTTGCTGACGCAAATGCCAAGGTCATGGCCTTCACCACCAACAAGCTGGATCCCCTGTTCGAGAACAACGACCTGAAGGCTTCCGGCACCGGCATCTATCAGGAAGTGTTCGACAACATCGACTACGGCGATCAGACCCCTGAAGAGGCTGTCGAGACCCTGCTGGACGGCATGGAGTCTGTTGGCTACACCGTCGGCTAAGCTTGACACACTGACAGCAACCTGAACCGGGCAGCTGTTCTTTGAACTAAATAGGGGCACCTGCCGCCCGTACGGCAGATGCCCTTGTTTTTTCAGAAAATGGTTATCAAATCTTGAAAGAATTATTACCGGTCTGTGACCTGCTGCACTGTTCGCTTCAAAATCCTGCAAAAGGAGGACTTCGGATGAAAAAAAGTAATGCGCCCGCCGGCGCACGCACTCCGTTCCAGAAATGGGTCGATAAGTATCAGGGTCTGTTTTATCTGATCCCTTGGATCATCGGCTTTGTCGTCTTTAAGGCGTTCCCCTTCGGTCAGTCGCTGTATTACAGCTTTACCGATATGAACTTCTTCAAGGACGGCACCAGCTTTGTTGGTCTGGCCAACTACATTACCGCATTCCACACCAAAAAGATCACCAAGGCGCTGATCATCACCTTCAAGTACGCCTTTATCACCGTGCCCCTGAAGCTGATCTTCGCACTGTTCATCGCCTACATCCTGAACTTCAAGATCGCCTGCGTCAACCTGTTCCGCACTGTGTACTACATCCCCTCCATTCTGGGCGGCTCTGTGGCTATCGCTGTGCTGTGGAAGGCAGTGTTCAGCGTGGACGGTCTGCTGAATACCGTGGTTCGCGCTGTCACCTTTGGTGCGGTGCAGGGCCCCGAGTGGTTGTCTGACCCCAACTACGCACTGTGGATCATCTGCTTCCTGCGTATATGGCAGTTCGGTTCCGCCATGGTGCTGTTCCTTGCTGCACTGAAGGGCGTGCCCGCAGACCTGTACGAGGCTGCTACCATCGACGGCGCCGGCAAGTGGCGTCAGTTCTTCTCCATCACCGTTCCGATGATCACCCCCATCATCTTCTACAACCTGGTCACTCAGATCTGCCAGGCTTTCCAGGAGTTCAACGGCCCCTACATCATCACCAACGGTGGTCCCCGTGGTTCCACTACCCTGATCTCCCTGCTGGTTTACAACTACGCATTCAAGTCCTACGACATGGGCATGGCTTCTGCTCTGGCATGGATCATGTTCATCATCGTCTGCGTCCTGACGATCATTGCGTTCACCAGCCAGAAGAAGTGGGTCTACTACTCGGATGAAAGGTAAGGTGACCAATATGGGAATGAAAGCATCGAATAAGATCGCAACCTTTTTCAAGTACTTCGTGCTGATTCTGGTTGGTGTCATCATGATCTATCCTCTGCTGTGGATGATCAGCGCTACCTTCAAGGATAACAGCGAGATCTTTGCAGGCATCAGCCTGTGGATCAAAAAGCCTACGCTGGATGGCTACCGCAACGCCCTGAACAACTTCGGCGGTTCCATCAACATCCTGCAGGCTATGCTCAACACTTACAGCTACGTCATCCCCAAGGTGATCTGCACTGTGGTGTCTGCCTGTGTTGCCGCTTACGGCTTTGGCCGTTTCGACTTCCCCGGCCGCAAGCTGCTGTTCAACATCATGCTGGCTACTCTGTTCCTGCCGCAGGTCGTGCTGAACGTGCCGCAGTACCTGCTGTACAACAAGTTTGGCTGGGTGGACAGCCCCTTCTATCTGGCTATCTGGGTGCACTGCGCATTCGCTACCGAGACCTACTTCGTGTATCAGCTGGTGCAGTTCATGCGCAACGTCCCGCGTGATCTGGACGAGGCTGCCGCCATTGACGGCTGCTCCTCCTTCCAGACCCTGTACAAGGTCATCGTGCCCATGCTGGGACCCGCTCTGGTGTCCTGCGCACTGTTCCAGTTCATGTGGAGCTGCAACGACTTTATGGGCCCGCTGCTTTACGTCAGCACCCCCGGCAAGTACCCCATGTCCCTGTTCGTCAAGCTGTCCATGGACGGTGATACCGGCTTTGCATGGAACAAGATCCTTGCTCTGTCCCTCATCTCCATCCTGCCGCAGCTGATCGTATTCTTCTGTGCACAGGATCAGTTCGTTGAAGGTATCTCCGCAGGTGCCGTCAAGGGCTAATGCGCCATAAGAACATCTGACCAAGACCAACACCCCCTGTGCTGCTCCCAACGGATGGCACAGGGGGTGTTTTGGTGAAAGCGTTATTTCTTCTGCTTTTTGCGGTACTGCAGAGGGCTGATGTCCGTCATTTCGCGGAACACGCGGCGGAAGTGGGCGGCGCTGGCAAAACCAGTCTGCTCGGCAATATCGCTGATGGAAAGTTCAGTAGTCTCCAGCAGCTTCTGCGCAGCCTCGATGCGGCGGTTGTTCAGGTAGTCCACAATGGACTGCCCGGTCACCCGCCGGAACAGGCGGCTGAGATAGTAGGGGGAAAGGTAGAACCGCGCCGCCACCTCGGTAAGAGAAAACTTTTGCCGGTAGTTGGCGGCAAGGTAGGCGCACACCTGCTCAACAGTCTCGTTGCGGGGGCGCGCCACGGCGCTGCTCTCGGCAAGGCACTCCTGCTCTACATAGTGCAGGATCAGCAGCAGGTACAGCCCGCCGGGGTAGTCCTGCTCCGGCATGGCAGTGCGCATCATCTCCAGCAGGGTGCGCAGGCGGCGGGTCCACGGTACCGGGCCGTACAGCACCGTGGCCTCCCCGGGCACGAACAGCCGGGCAAAATCCCGCTGGGTGGTGCTGCGCAGCTCGTGCAGGGCACTGAGCGGGAACCGGCAGCCCACCAGCTCCGGTACGGCTGCACCGGCGGCGGTGAGCTGCGCATCCCCCGCACCCAGCAGCAGCGCGCTGCCGGGGTTCAGCAGTAGGCTGTTTTCCCCCATTTGCAGGGTGCAGCTGCCCTCGCTTACCAGCAGAAAGGTGCACATCTCCTCGTCTGCCGTCAACTCCAGTTTGCTGCCGGTCAGCCGCACGGTGTCCGCCTTTACCTTCGCGTTGATCTTTTCCCGTTCCGCTTTCATTTTGCGCATCCTTTCCGGAAACAGCCCTCCCGATCACCGGGAGAGCGCTTTTCCTCATGATACCACGTCTGCCCCGTGGGGGCAAGACAAACTCACAGGAGGTTATTTCGCATGAATCTGACCCTGATCCGTTCCATGACCCGCAGCGCCGTTTTCGAGCTGGAAAACGAGCTGTGCTACCGTCCGGCACACCCCTTTACTGTTGCCCTGAACGGCAAAACGGTATACGAGGCCTGCAACACCAACGTGTTCTCCCTGTTCTCCCTGCTGCCCGGCACCACCTATACGGTGGAGGTGCAGGCCGAAGGTGAGACCCTGAAGCTGGATTTCACCACCGAGACTGAGACCTTCTTCGTGGATGCTTCCCGCTACGGTCTGGTGGCTGACGGCGAGACCGACAACACCGTACGGCTGCAGGCGGCGCTGTCCACCTGCCCCAAGGGCGGCACGGTGTATGTGCCCGCCGGACGTTACCGCACCGCCAGCCTGTTCATGAAGAGCAACACCACCTTGTATCTGGAAAAGGGCGCTGTGCTGCTGGGCGATAACGACCGCACCCATTACCCCATCCTGCCCGGTGTGCTGCCCAGCGAGAACGAGGTGGACGAGTACTACCTGACCGGCTGGGAGGGCAACCCGCTGGACAGCTTTGCAGGTCTTTTGAATATCACGCAGGTGCATGACGTGGTGGTGACCGGCGAGGGCACGCTGGACTGCGATGCCGAAAACGGCGACTGGTGGGTGAACCCCAAAGTCAAGCGCATCGCATGGCGTCCCCGCGCCGTGGCTGCGGTGGACAGCGAGAACGTCTGCCTGCACGGCATCACGGTGCAGAACAGCTTCTCCTGGACCATCCACCCCATCTTTGTCAAGCACCTCGACCTGCTCAACTTCAACATCAACAACCCCTACAACGCCCCCAACACGGACGGCATCGACCCCGAGAGCTGCGAGTATATCCGCATCATCGGCATGAATATCCATGTGGGCGACGACTGCATCGCCATGAAGGCCAGCAAGGTCTTTCTGGGCATGAAGCTGAAGCGCAGCTGCGAGCACACCGTCATCCGCAACTGCCTGCTGGACAAGGGCCACGGCGGCATCGTCATCGGCAGCGAGATGAGCGGCGGCGTCAAGGACATGGTGGTGACCCAGTGCCTGATGGACCACACCGACCGTGGTCTGCGCGTCAAGACCCGCCGCGGCCGCGGCAACACCGCCGTCATCGACGGGCTGGTGTTCCGCAACGTGGAGATGCGGGGCGTCAAGGCACCCTTTGTCATCAATATGTTCTACTTCTGCGACCCGGACGGCCACGGCCCCTATGTGCAGTGCCGCGAGCCGCTGCCGGTGGACGAGTACACCCCCAAGCTGGGCAGCCTGACCATGGAGAACATCGTGGCCACCGATGCTCAGTTCGCGGGCTGCTACTTTGACGGCCTGCCGGAGCAGCCCATTGAGCGGGTGACCATGCGGGATGTGAGCATCACCTTCGACCCCAACGCCAAGGAGGGACAGGCTGCCATGGCCGACAACCGTCCACTGGTGAAAAAGCTGGCCATCTATGCCGAGAACGTCAAGGAGATCGAGCTGCACAACGTGAAGATCGAGGGCTACGAGGGCGAGCGGCTGCACTTTGTCAACGTAGGACATTTTGAGGAGGACTGACCCATGACCCATGAAGAGATCCTGTCCATGCTGGGCGATTATGTGGACTACCTGATCGCCAATTCCAGCGCCGAGGCACCGATGTGGAACATCGAAAAGGTGCGCAGCGGCAAGCCCAACAAGTGGAACTACATCGACGGCTGCATGATCACCGCCTGCCTGAGCCTGTACAAGACCACCGGCGACGAGAAGTATCTGGAATTCTCCAAGGAGTTCATCGACTACTTTGTGCAGCCGGACGGCTCCATCAAGACCTACGACCCCAAGGAGTATAATCTGGACAACGTGAATCAGGGCAAGAACCTGTTCATCCTGTACGACATCTACGGGGACGAGAAGTACCGCAAGGCCATCGACACCATCCGCAGCCAGCTGCTCACCCAGCCCCGCACCAAGGAGGGCAACTTCTGGCACAAGGACATCTATCCGTGGCAGGTGTGGCTGGACGGCACCTATATGGCGCAGCCCTTCTACATGGAGTACGAGACCCGCTTTAACAAGATGCAGGGCTGCATCGACAGCTACAAGCAGTTCATGAACATCAAAAAGCACATGCGGGACGAAAAGACCGGCCTGTACTACCACGGCTACGATGAGAGCCGCCAGATGTACTGGGCAGACCCCGAGACCGGCTGCAGCCCCAACTTCTGGCTGCGCGCCATGGGCTGGTTCCTTGTGGCAATGGTGGATGTGCTGGAGCGCATGGACGAGCAGCTGTACAACGAGTACCGCGGCATCATGGCCATGCTCAAGCAGACCGTAGAGGATATGCACAAGTTCCAGGACGAGCAGAGCGGGATGTTCTGGCAGGTCATCGACCACCCGGAGGCCGAGGGCAACTATCTGGAGACCAGCGGCACCGCCCTGTTCGCCTACGCGGTGCTCAAGGGCGTGCGTCTGGGCTATCTGCCCAAACGGATGGCTGCATGGGCGGAGAAGGCCTTCTACGGCACCTGCGACCGGTATCTGTCCAAGAACCCGGACGGCAGTTTGCAGCTGGACGGCATCTGCCTTGTGGCAGGTCTGGGCGGCAAGGATCACCGTGACGGCTCTCTGGCCTACTACTTCAGTGAGCCGGTGGTCTGCAACGACGCCAAGGGCGTAGGCCCGCTGGTGCTGGCCTATACCGAAATGATCGCACGCAAGTAACAAAAAACAGGGTATAGCAGGGCTGAGCAGCTGCAAAAAGCGGTTGCTCAGCCTTTTTGTGTATCTTTTTCAGCCCCTTGCATAAACCGCCTGCCGCTGTCCCACACTAAGCCCAGAAAAGTTCCCGTACACAAAACGGACAGATGGGAGTAACAAGCATGGAGCAGATCAAAAAATTTCTGCACGGCAAGGGCTTTGCTCTGCTGCTGACCGCGAGCCTGCTGGCTGCGGCTGCGGCGGGGGTGTGGGCGGTGCGCGCCCTGCGGGCAGAACTGCAAAAAAGTCTGGATGGGCTGAACGCCCCCGGCACCACCCAACAGACCACCCCGGAAGAAGAACCGGACTGGGACGCACAGGAGGATACCACATGGCAGCAGCCCGTGACCGACGTTGCAAACAGCAAGGCAGATGTGCCGCAGCAGACGCCCTCTGGGGCGTCCTCTGGTGCGCAGTCTGGCTCTGGTTCGCTGCGCGAACCCTCGGCACTGCAAGGCGCATCCTCGCCTGCCAGCAGTTCGGCACAGCCTGCCGCCGCGCCCTCTATGCCGGGGCGCGTGCTCAACGCCTTCAGCGGTGACGAGCTGGTCTACAACAAAACGCTGGGCGACTGGCGCACCCACAACGGCGTGGACTACGCCTGCACGCAGGGTGCTGCGGTGGCAGCTCCTGTGGCGGGCAGGGTGGTGTCTGCCGGGGCAGAGGGCAACTGGGGCACCGTGGTGGTGCTGGAGGATGCCGCCGGCCACCTTTGGCGGCTGTGCGGTGTGGCGGACCCTGCCGTTAAAGCCGGGGACACCGTAGCCGCCGGGCAGAAGCTGGGCGCAGTGGGCACGGTCGGCTGCGAATGCGCCGAGGAGAGCCACATTCATGTGGAGGTAAAGCAGGGCGAGAGCTACCTCGACCCGGCAAAGCTGCCGGAGTAAGCAAACCATAAAAGGGGCTGCAATAGCGGCTCCTTTTTTGCGGTGTCAGGCGGTACGGCGCGTTTGCAGCAGCCAGAGGACCAGCGCCGAAAGCACCCCGGCTGCCAGCAGGACATCTGCCGGGTGCGCAGCCCAGTGCTGGAAAGCACTGCCATAGGCTGTCTGCCCGATGGGCTGGGTCAGGCAGGCCAGCACGGAGAGGCAGGCGGTGGTTTTGCCCAGCTGTGCCTGCGGCACCAGCACTTGCAGCTGCGCAAAGAACCACACATTGAACAGCGCCGCCACAGCCATAAACAGGGCGCCCAGCACCAGAATGCTGCCGAACTGGAGTGCGGGGAATCGGATGGCAAGGCCCAGCGCGGCGCACACGCCGCTGAGCGTCAGCAAAAGACCTGTGCCGCTGCGAATGGGATGCCGGACAAAGACGGTTCCGGCCAGTACGCCGCCTAAAATGCCGCCCGCGCTCAGCACCGCCTGCACAAGGCCAAGGGAGGCGTCACTTTTTTGCAGGGTCTGTACCACCAGCACCGGAACCCCTACGGTGAGGGCAGGGACTTCCAGCAGGTTTACAGCCGCCATGGCGGCAGCTAATTGCAGCACCGCAGCCTGCCCGGCGAGAAACTGCGCACTTTCCCGCAGGTCAGCCCACAGAGAACGGACGGAGAGCCTTGTGCCCGATGGGACATCCTGTGGAATGCGCAGACAGAACTCCATCCCGGCGGAAAGTGCAAAGCAGCCGCCGCAGAGCGCCAGCAGCCCCCGGATGCCGAGGTGTTCCAGCAGAACAGCACCCAGCAGGGGGCCGAGAAGCTCGTCCACGGTATCCACCAGCTGGATGACCGCGTTGCCGCGCAGCAGCTGGGTGCCGTTCAGCAAAAGGGGCAGACAGGCGCGTACCACGGGCTGGTAAAGCCCCTGAATGGCGTACAGACTGCCCAGCACGGTCAGGATCAGCGGAAGCAGGGGCAGATGCGGCAGTCCGGCAGCGGCTGCCGCCGAAATACCGGCGGTCACCAGATCCAGCAGCGCCATCAGGCGGGCTTTACGGCAGCGGTCTGCCAGCGCGCCGCCGGTCAGCATTCCGGCCAGAGCAGGCAGCATGGCCAGCGCAGTGATACCGCCGTACAGCGCAGCGGAACCGGTCTGCCGCAGCAGGTACAGCGGCAGCGCAAACCGCAGGGCGGCATTGCCGAACAGGGAAATGATCTGCCCGAGGACGATGAGGAAAAAAGTGTTCATGGGAACCTCCTATTTTTGAATACAGACCGTTGGTCTGTAAATGCGTATAAAAAAGGGCGGAGCGTTCCGCCCGGAAAATTCAGTTTTTGGCCGGTGTGCACAGCTGCACCAGCTGTTCGGCCTGTGCATCCGTCAAAAGATCCAGCCCAAGCGCGTGGGTCATTTGCTGAAACACGAGGTTCCGCGCCCGCTGCTGGGCTGGCGTGGTGGGACGCGTCTGGGGGGAGAGCCAGATGTCTGCCAGCACGAACAGCGCTTCCGCCAGCGCATTGGCATCGGCGGTGTGGATGGAGCCGTCCGCCATACCCTGCCGGATCATGGGCGCGATACACTCCGGAGCCAGATGCGCTTCAATGTTGTCTAGCTCCATGGCAAGGAACTGCGGGTTGCTGCACAGGTGCGGTAAAGTCTGGGCGATCTGCTGCTGCCGCTGCCCGGCAAAGGAAGCTGCAAACACCGCCTGCAGCTTCTGCAGCCCGGTCAGGGCGGGGTCGTCCCGGATACGGCGCAGCGGCTCCCACATCTGGTCGCCCAAACGGTCCCCGACGCGCTGCGCGATCTCCTCCTTGGAGCGGAAGTGATGGTACACCGCCCCTTTGGAAAGCTTTGTGGCATCAATGATGTCCTGCAGGGTGGTATTCTGGTAGCCCTTCTGGATAAAGAGCAGGGCGGCGGCGTCCAGAATTTTTTCCACGGTCTGCTCTGGGTATTTGTTGCGCGGCATGGCAGATGCTCCTCTTTTACAAACTAACGGTCTGTAAAAAGAATACAACAGCCCGGCGGCTTTGTCAAGAGGGTAAAGAACCGAAAATCCATTCATTTCCTGCGGCGCTGCATTGCTTTTGCGCGGGGTTTCTGGTATGATACAATAGAATCAACAGACGATTTTGGGAGGATGACAGATGGCAAGGGTTTTGATCGTGGGAGCCGGGGCAGCCGGACTGATGGCGGCGGGTGCCGCCGTGCGGCAGGGACATCAGGTAACGGTGCTGGAGCATACCGAGAAGCCCGGGCAGAAGATCCTTGTCACCGGCAAGGGACGCTGCAACGTGACCAACGACTGCCCGGCAGAGGAGTTTTTGCGCCATGTGCGCACGAACCCGCGCTTTTTGTACTCCTCGCTGGGGGCGTTCCCCCCGGCAAAGACCATGGAGCTGTTCGAGGCTTTGGGCGTGGAGCTGAAGGTGGAGCGCGGCCGCCGGGTGTTCCCGGTATCGGATAAGGCCGAGGAGATCCGGCAGGCGCTGCTGCGCTATGCGCAGGATGCTGACATTGTCTATGACGGCGCAAAAAAGCTGCTGCTGGAAGACATCGTGCCGGAGGCAGAGCCCGCCCCGGCGGCACCGGAAAACCCGCGCCACCCCAAAAAGAAAAAGGCAGGCCCGGCGCTGCGCTGCGTGGGCGTGCGGGGCACTTCCGGCAGGGAGTACCGGGCAGATGCGGTGTTGGTAGCCACCGGCGGCGTAAGCTACCCCACCACCGGCTCTACCGGCGATGGCTACAAGCTGGCGCAGCAGGCGGGGCACACCCTTGTGGAGCCGGTGCCCAGTCTGGTCAGCCTTGTCAGCCGGGACCCGGACTGCAAAAAAATGATGGGTCTGGCGCTGAAAAACGTCACCCTGACCCTGCTGGAGGATGGCAAGGCCATTTTTGACGAGCAGGGCGAGATGCTGTTTACCCACTTTGGCATCAGCGGGCCGCTGACCCTGAGCGCGTCCAGCCATCTGGGGGATATGAAAAAGCATAAGTACATCGCGGAGATCGACCTGAAGCCCGCTCTGAGCGAGGAGCAGCTGTATGACCGCATCACCCGGGACTTTGCCCTGCTGGCAAACCACGCGGCGCAGGGGGCGCTGGTCAAGCTGCTGCCCTCCAGTATGCAGCCGGTGATGGTGGCGCGCTGGGGCATCGACTCCGCCACCAAGGCAAACCAGATTACCCGGGAGCAGAAACGGGAACTGGTGCAGCTGGTCAAGCACTGGCAGGTGCCCATTGACGCCCGGGGCGACCTTGCCCACGCGGTCATCACCAGCGGCGGCGTATCGGTGCGGGAGGTAGACCCCAAGACCATGCAGAGCAAAAAGGCGCTGGGACTGTACTTTGCGGGCGAGGTGCTGGATGTGGACGCCTATACCGGCGGCTACAATCTGCAAATTGCTTTCTGCACCGCACAGAGCTTTGCGAATAATCTGTAAAAAACAGCGCAGTCCATTTTGCTGTGTACTATATATAAATAAGGAGAACATATCATGGTATCTGTTGCGATCGATGGGCCTGCGGGTGCAGGCAAATCCACTCTGGCACGCCGTCTGGCGGCAGAGCTGGGCTATATCTATGTGGACACCGGTGCAATGTACCGCGCCATCGGCCTGTACGCCCTGCGCGCGGGCAAGGATCCCAAGGACAATGCGGCGGTGGATGCCCTGCTGCCTGAGATCGAGCTGCGGCTGGCCTCCATTGCGGGCGAGCAGCACATCTACTTAAAGGACGAGGACGTGAGCACCGCCATCCGCACCGAACAGGCCGGCATGGCAGCCTCTGCCGTGGGTGCAAACCCCGCTGTGCGGGCATTTTTGCTGGACTTGCAGCGCAGCATGGCCAAAAAGCAGGATGTGCTGATGGACGGCCGGGATATCGGCACGGTGGTGCTGCCGGACGCTACGGTGAAGATCTTCCTGACCGCCAGCCCGGAGGCACGCGCCACCCGCCGCTGGAAGGAGTATCAGGCCAAGGGCATCGACACCCCCTACGAGGAAGTGCTGGCAGATGTGAAGCAGCGGGACTATCAGGACACCCACCGCGCCGCCGCCCCGCTGAAGCAGGCAGAGGACGCCGTGCTGCTGGATACCTCGGCGCTGGATTTTGAGCAGAGCCTTGACGCCATGAAGCAGATCATTGCCCAAAAGATCGGCGGATAAAACAAACAGGACAGGAATAGAAAATGGTACTATATTATATTCTGGTGCCCCTTGCATGGCTTGTGTGGCACATCGGTTTCCGCATCCGGGTGGAGGGCCGCGAAAACCTGAAAAAGGTGCAGACGAAGGGCTATATCCTTGCGCCCACCCATGTGTCTGCCATCGACCCGGTGTTCATCGTCGTCACCCGGTGGGGCAGGCGGATGGTGGTGTTTGCCAAAAAGGAACTGTTCGAGATCAACGCCTTTCTGACCTGGTTCTTCCGCTGCTGCGGCGGTGTGTGCGTCCGCGGTACCAAGGACGAGATGGCGGTCATCTCCCGGACGGTGGAAGCCTGCAAGCAGGGAAAGACCCTGCTCATCTTCCCGGAGGGCACCCGCGAAAAGGAGGGCAAGCTTCTGCCCCCCAAGAGCGGCCTTTTTGTCATTGCCGCCGAGGCCGGGGTGGACGTTGTACCCTGCCGCATCTTCTATGATACCCCGGACGGAAAAATGCACCTGTTCTGCAAGGTGCGGGTGGTCTACGGCGAGCCGATGCCCGCAGCACAGTTTGCCATGGAGGGCCGCCGGGATACCAAAAAGCTCCGTGCCAACAAGCAGGCACTGCTGGAAGCATGGGAAAAGATGGGGGTGTAAAAATGGAGATTCATCTGGCGAAAACGGCGGGGTTCTGCTTCGGCGTGAACCGCGCCGTGGAACTGACCTACGGACTGCTGGCCGAGGGGCACAGGGTGGCAACGCTTGGCCCGCTGATCCACAACCCGCAGGCGGTGGAGGATATGCGGCGCAAGGGCGCACAGGTAGTAAACACCGTGCAGGATGTGCCTGCCGGGTGCGAGGTAGTCATCCGCAGCCACGGGGTGCCCCGCAGCGTTTACGATGAGCTGGAGACGCGCGGCATCCCGTACCATGACGCCACCTGCCCCTTTGTGCAGAAGATCCAGCGCATTGCCGCGCAGGCCGAAAAAGAGGGTGCGGTGCTGCTGGTGGCGGGGGATAAGAACCACCCGGAGGTGCAGGGCATCGTGGGACATACCCGGGGCGAGGTGTTCGTTTTTGCCGATTTAGCCGAGTTGGAGGCGTGGAACGGCCCTTCTGACCCCCAAAAACCCCTTTTTGCAGTTGCACAGACCACATTTCAGGTGACAAAATGGAAAGAAAGTTCGGAGTTTCTCAAAAAAGCCTATACAAACGCCCGAATTTTTGATACAATATGTAATGCGACGTGGGCGAGGCAACAGGAAGCGGAAGACCTCAGCCAACAATGCGACATCATTGTTGTCATTGGCGGTCATCATTCTTCCAATACCCAAAAGCTGGTACAGGTCGCCGCAAAACACACGCGTGCCGTAACGGTCGAAACAGCGAGCGAACTTCGGCCGGAATGGTTTGCAGATGTTAAAGTGGCGGGCGTGACAGCCGGGGCTTCAACGCCATCGTCTATTATTGAGGAGGTACTTAACAGTATGAGCGCAGAAATCAATGACAGCATGAGCTTTGAGGAGATGCTGAACGCATCCGAGGAGAAGCGTGTTCATGCAGGCAGTATTGTGAAAGGAATCGTGACCAGCATCTCTGCCAACGAGATCCAGGTGGATATCGGTGCGAAGCAGACCGGCTTTGTCAAGCTGAGCGAGCTGACCGATGATTCCTCCGCCAAGGTCGAAGACCTGGTGAAGGTTGGCGATGAGCTGGACCTCATCGTCGAGAAGGTTATGGATCAGGATGGCGTTATCCAGCTCTCCCGCAAGAAGCTCGCATCTCGCAAGGGCATGGAAGAGATCGCCAAGGCAGCAGAATCCGGTGAAGTCGTCGAGGGCGATGTCACCGAGTTCAACAAGGGCGGCGTTGTCGTCAACGTCAAGGGCGTCAAGGTGTTCGTTCCCCGTTCTCAGGCCACTATGCGCCGCGACGAGGACTACACTGCTCTGGTCGGCCAGCACGTTCAGCTGGTCGTCACCGAGTGCTCCGGCCGCAAGATCGTGGGCAGCATCAACAAGGTGACCGCTGAGCAGAACAAGGCAAAGCGCGAGGAGTTCTGGGCAAACGTTGAGGTGGGCAAGAGCTACACCGGCGTTGTCAAGAGCCTGACCTCTTATGGTGCATTCGTTGACATCGGTGGTGTTGACGGCCTGTGCCACATCAGCGAGCTGAGCTGGAACCGCATCAAGCACCCCTCCGAGGTCGTCTCCGTTGGTGACACCATCGAAGTGTATGTCAAGGACATCGACACCGAGAACCACAAGGTCTCTCTGGGCTACAAGAAGTCCGAGGACAACCCCTGGGAGCAGCTGAAGAACAACTACCCCATCGGCAGCACCTTCCATGCTCCGGTCGTTTCTCTGACCAAGTTCGGTGCATTCGTCCGCATCCTGCCGGGTGTTGACGGTCTGGTCCACATCAGCGAGATCAGCAATGACCGCGTTGAGAAGGTCTCCGACGCACTGAAGGTCGGCGATATGGTCGATGTGAAGCTGCTGGATGTTGACTTCGACAAGAAGCGCATCAGCCTGTCCATGAAGGCTCTGCTGAACGACGACGCTGAGTAATCAGCCCTTCGTGCAAAAGCATAGCTTCTGACACAATGCGATCTGCAGCCCCGTTGCCGGGAAAACGGCGGCGGGGCTGTTTTTGTTAACAAAGCCATGATAAAATTTTTCAAAAAGCACTGGGAAGTGCTCAGCTACCTGATCTTCGGCGTGCTGACCACCCTGCTGAATATTGTGCTGTATGCACTGTTCAACAAGCTGTTCGGCTACACTGCCGCCAACAGCTGGGGCAATGTGCTGGATAATGCCTTGTGCATCCTGTTTGCCTACTGCACCAACCGCGCGTTCGTGTTTCGCAGCAAGACCACCGGCAAAGCCATGGCGAAAGAGTTCGGCACCTTTGTCACCTGCCGTCTGGGCACCATGGTGCTGGATGCCGCCATCATGATCGTGGGCGGCAATCTGCTGGCAGCGCAGGGTGCGGCGCTGATGGAGAGCCTGTTGACGGGGGTGTTCACCCGCTTGCAACCGGAAACACTGGCAGGCGTTGCTGTGTTTTCGGCAAGCTCTACGGCAGCAGGGGCATCGGTGGCAGTCATCGGCGGCGCGGATGGTCCAACGGCAGTTTTTGTGGCGGCGGGTGCTGCACAAAGCCTGTGGGGTCTGTGCGTCAAGGTATTCTCCAACGTGGTGGTCGTGGTGCTGAACTATGTATTCAGCAAGCTGATCATCTTTAAAAATCGTAAGTGAGAACCCTCTCAGTCGCCTGACGGCGACAGCTCTCCCGAAGGGCGAGCTTTTTTGCAGGAGAAGGAAACGTTTCCCTTCAATGAGAAAGCTCCCCCACTCGGGGGAGCTGGCACGGCGCAAGCCGTGACTGAGAGGGTTTTACAAATCAACAACACTTTAGGAGGTACGGTATTATGAAACGTGGTCTGAAAGGGTTCGCATTCCTGGTCTCTGGTCTGGTGCTGGGCATCATTGGTGCAACGGTATCGGTGACTGCGATTGCACTCAGCGCTGTGGGCATGGCAAAGGTGCGCCGTGCCAGCAAGTAAAACAACGGAGGAACGAGCATGAACCGCGAAGAGATCCTGTCCCATGTCGATCATACTCTGCTGAAGCCGGAGGCCACTTGGCCCCAGATCCAGCAGCTGTGTGACGAAGCCATTGCAAACCACACCGCATCCGTCTGCATCAACACCTGCTATGTCAAGCAGGCTGTGGAGTATATGGCAGGCCGCATCCCTGTGTGCTGCGTGGTGGGCTTCCCTCTGGGTGCCATGGATACCGCCAGCAAGGCCTTTGAAGCCAAGACTGCCATCGAGAACGGCGCAGCCGAGGTGGATATGGTCATCAACATCGGCCGCCTGAAGAACAAGGAGTACGACGCCGTCCGCGAGGATATCCGTGCCGTCAAGCAGGCTGTGGGCGATAAGATTTTGAAGGTCATCATCGAGACCTGCCTGCTGACCGAGGAAGAGAAGGAAAAGATGTGCGACATCGTCTGCGAGGCCGGTGCCGACTACATCAAGACCAGCACCGGCTTTTCCACCGCAGGTGCCAACTTCCACGATGTGGAGCTGATGGTCAAGGGCGTGCATGGCCGCTGCAAGGTCAAGGCTGCCGGCGGCATTTCCACCGTGGAGGATATGGAGACCTTCCTTGCACTGGGCGCTGACCGTCTGGGCACCTCCCGCGCTGTCAAGATCCTGAACGGCGAGCAGGCAAAGGGCTACTAAGCTTTCTGCAAAAAAAGTATTTCGGCGAAGCTCTGGGCTTGGCTGAACTGCAAAGGATGATTTCCTCAAAGGCTGCTGCACAAATTGCTGTGCAGCGGCCTTTTTTGCGCCCAAGCCTTGCCAGCAGGGCGCGGCAGGGTGTATAATACAATCAGGTATTGTATAAAACAGGGGCTGTCTGCCTTATGGGGCAAGGCGGGCAGAGGAGGAACTGCAATGAATATACCCGAGATCCTTGTGGCCAATGGCACAGGGGCGGTGCTGGTAAGCTTTCTGCTTTTACTGCGGGTGCGCGGCGAGAGTAAAAACAGCATTGGAACAGCGCTGTTCTGCCGGATGCTGGTGGTGACGTTGCTGGCACAGGCCACAGAGACGCTCAGCTTTCTGCTGGACGGCGTGCCCGGCGCGGCAAGCCGGTTCTGGCTGTACCTTACCAACACCGTCTGCACCGGCGCTACCGTGAGCGTGGGCTTTGCGTGGTGTCTGTATGTGGACTTCCGGGTCTACCGCAGCACCGGACGTCTGCGCAAAAAGCACCTGCTGCTGGGCGCACCGCTGCTGGCGGTTCTGCTGTTGCTGCTGGCAAACCTTTTTGGCATGGGATGGATCTTTACCATCTCCGCGGACAACGTTTACCGCCGCGGCCCGCTGAACATTTTGCTGTATCTGCTGCTGTTCAGTTATTATGCCGAGAGCGTGTGGCAGGTGCATAAGGCCAGGCGCGATGGCATTACGGTGGAGTTTTTCCCGGTGTACTACTTCGTGGTCACTTGTGCGGTGGGCACGGTGTTACAGGGCGCGTTCTACGGTATGGCTTTCGGCTGGCTGTCGGTGGCCATCGCCTTTGTGTTCGTGGACAGCCAGACCCGCAGCCTGAGCGGCTATACCGACGAGTTGTCCGGCCTGTTTGGGCGCAAGTACATGAACTACTGTCTGGAGCGCATCCACGCCACACAGGAGAAGGACGTTTACGGCATTATGATGGACGTGAACTGCTTCAAGGAAATCAACGACACCTACGGTCACGCCGAGGGCGACCGGGCCATTCAGGAGATTGGACACATCCTGTCCGGGGCACTGGTGGCAAACTCGGTGGCCATCCGCATGAGCGGCGACGAGTTCATGGTGCTGATCCGACACGGCTCGGAGGAGCTTTTAGATAAGACCTGCGCCGCCATTGAGCAGCGGGTGCAGCACTATAACGCCACCGCCCCGGCGGGCAGCTTTCAGCTGTCCTTCTCCACCGGTGTGGCAAAGTACGAGGGCGGCAGCGTGGAAAAGTTTCTGGTGGAGCTGGATCAGCGGATGTACGCGGAAAAGCGCGCCTTCCACGCCGCCCGGGACGGCCATGCCGCACCGGAGCAGGAGAATGCTCCATCAATTTAAAAGGAATGTCTAAAATAAGTGCGACTTATCTTGACAATCTGACGCTGCAATGATAGAATATGTGGCGTACCAATTGAATACCGACTTATCAAGAGCGGCTGAGGGGACAGGCCCTGTGAAGCCCGACAACCTGCGCGAGAGCGTAAGGTGCCAAATCCTGCGGGAAACCGGAAGATAAGAGTGCAACGCTCAGAGCTTTCGGCTCTGGGCGCTTTTATTTTTCAGAACAAACTTGATGGAATGGTAAATACACGCAACTGCAACATTTTAGGAGGCAAAAAATGGCTAGACACCTGTTTACTTCGGAGTCCGTCACCGAGGGACATCCCGACAAGATCTGCGACCAGATCTCTGACGCAATTCTGGACGAGATCCTGACCCACGACCCCGATGCCCGCGTGGCCTGCGAGACCTGCGCATCCACCGGCCTTGTGCACATCATGGGCGAGATCACCACCAGCTGCTATGTGGACTTCCAGAAGGTCGTCCGCGAGGTGGTGGCCGATATCGGCTACACCCGCGCAAAGTACGGCTTTGACGCCGACACCTGCGCCGTCATCTCCAACATTGACGGCCAGAGCCCCGACATTGCACTGGGCACCAACGATCAGGTGGGCGGTGCAGGCGATCAGGGCATGATGTTCGGTTATGCCTGCGACGAGACCCCCGAACTGATGCCCATGCCCATCAGCCTTGCCCACAAGCTGGCAAAGCGCCTGACCGCCGTGCGCAAGAGCGGCGAGATGGACTACCTGCGCCCGGACGGCAAGAGCCAGGTGACCGTGGAGTACGACGAGAACAACAAGCCCGTGCGCGTGGACGCCGTGGTCATCTCCAGCCAGCACAGCGAGAGCGTGAGCATGGAGCAGCTGCGGGCAGACGTGATGGAAAAGGTCATCAAGGCTACCATCCCCGCCGAGCTGCTGGACGAGAACACCAAGTACTACATCAACCCCACCGGCCGCTTTGTTGTGGGCGGCCCGCAGGGCGATACCGGCCTGACCGGCCGTAAGATCATCGTGGACACCTACGGCGGTTATGCACGCCACGGCGGCGGTGCCTTCTCCGGCAAGGACCCCAGCAAAGTGGACCGCAGCGCAGCCTACGCTACCCGCTGGGTGGCAAAAAACATCGTGGCTGCGGGTCTGGCAAAGCAGTGCGAGGTGCAGGTGGCCTACGCCATCGGCGTGGCAAAGCCTGTGTCCATCATGGTGGATACCTTCGGCACCGGCATTGTGGCAGACGAGAAGATCGAGCAGGCTGTGGAGAAGGTGTTTGACCTGACCCCCGCCGCCATTATCCGCGAGCTGGATCTGCGCAAACCCATCTATCGCCAGCTGGCTGCCTACGGCCACATGGGCCGCGAGGATCTGGGCGTGAAGTGGGAGAACACCGACCGCGTGGACGCTTTGAAGGCTGCCGTGGCTGCCCTGTAAAAAGCGTCTTGCCCTGATAAAAGGTAAGTGAAGAGAGACCGCTGCACCCGACCGTGCAGCGGTCTTTTTGCGTCACAGGGGAAAGAAAAGGGTACGGCAAAAGTACTACTTTTCCTCAAAAATCAGAGGATAGTTGCGAAATGGTAAAGATTTGGTCGTGTTTTTGTAAGAAACTCACATTCTCTTGAAGGAAAAGGAAAAACAGCTGTGCAAGGCGCAGAAAATCCACACATGAAACAAATTGATATGGAACAATCGACAAAATGTGATAAAATAAAACTAGATATGCGCACTTGTGTGCATGGTACGGATGGTAAACAGCAATAAGGAGTTATGTGACTATGTCTATTGAAATTTCCCCTAAGTCCTTCTTTGAGCAGCCCAGTGTGGCGGATATGCGGCTGATCGCCTGCCCCGGTGCCGAGGAGCTGACCGGCCTGATCGACAAGCACCTTGTCCGTTGGGCAAAGGCTGCCGGAATTGAAAAAGACACCTTCATTATTTCCTGCGACTGCCCCCGCTTCCAGAGCGGCGATGCCAAGGGTTTGGTCAAGGAGTCTGTCCGCGGCGACGATATCTTTATCGTGGTTGACCCGGGCAATTACAGCGTCACCTACAAGCTGTTCAACTACGAGAACCACATGTCCCCGGACGATCACTTTGCAAACCTGAAGCGTCTGATCCAGGCTGTGGCCGGTAAGGCACACCGCGTTTCCGTGATCATGCCCAGCCTGTACGGCGGCCGTCAGCACCGCCGCGTGGTGCGCGAGAGCCTGGACTGCGCTGTGGCGCTGCAGGAGCTGCAGACCATGGGTGTGCGCAACATCATCACCTTTGACGCACACGATCCCCGCGTGCAGAACGCAGTGCCCCTGATGAGCTTTGATAACGCCATGCCCACCTATCAGGTGCTGAAGAGCCTGCTGAAGAAGGACCCCACCCTGTCCTTCGACAAGGAGAAGTTCACCGTGGTCAGCCCGGACGAGGGCGCTATGAACCGCAACATGTACTTCTCCAGCGTGCTGGGCTGCAACCTTGGTATGTTCTACAAGCGCCGCGACTACACCCGCGTGGTGAACGGCCGCAACCCCATCGTTGCCCATGAGTATCTGGGCGAGAGCGTAGAGGGCAAGACCGTCTTTATTGCAGACGATATCATTGCTTCCGGCGAGAGCATGCTGGAGGTTGCCAGCAACCTGAAGGAGCGCGGCGCTGCCAATATCATCGCCAACGCCACCTTCCCCTTGTTCACCAGCGGTCTGGAGAAGTTCGACAAGGCTGTGGCAGACGGCACCCTGACCTACGTTGTGGGCACCAACCTGACCTACCGTATGCCCGAGCTGCTGACCCGCGACTGGTATGTGGACGTGGATGTTTCCAAGTACGCTGCCTACTTTGTGGTGGCACTGAACCACGATATGTCCGTTTCCAGCATCATCGACCCCCTGAAGAAGATCGAGAACCTGCTGGCAAACCGCAAGTAAAAAGCTGTTCCAAAGCCCCTGCACCCTGCGTGCAGGGGCTTTTTTGTGTGGGACACCCCCTCAGTCTTTGCTGCGCAAAGCCAGCTCCCCCAAGGGGACGCCTTTTGGCGCTGCCGCAAAGTTTCCCGCCGCCGCTAAAGCCGTCCCCTTGGGGAAGGTGGCTTGACGCGAAGCAGCAAGACGGAAGGGGTGCAAGCCTGAGAAGGCGAACCCCGCCCTTTTTGCGTTTTTAAGCGTTGTCTGTTAAGTTTTTGAAAATTCGTGCCGGGGGCTTTGCAAATCCCGATGGGTTTATGCTATATTTAAGTTGAAATACTTTGCATTCTGACAGAAAGGAAAAACGCCATGGAGCATTTTGTGGAGTTTGAAGATGTCTGTAAATATTACCAGACCGGCAGTGTGAAGATCGCTGCTGCCGACCACCTGAATTTCTATGTGGACAAGGGCGAGTTCTGCATCATTGTGGGGCCATCCGGCGCGGGCAAGACCACCTTGCTGAACATTCTGGGCGGCATGGACAACTGCGACGAGGGCAATGTCTGGCTGGACGGCCGCAACGTGAGCCGCTTTTCGGCCCGGGAGTTGACCACCTACCGCCGGTATGACGTGGGCTTTGTGTTCCAGTTCTACAACTTGGTACAGAACCTGACCGCGCTGGAAAACGTGGAGCTTGCCAGCGAGATCTGCCGCGACCCGCTGGACCCCGCCGAGACTTTACGCAGCGTGGGGCTGGGCGAGCGGCTGAACAACTTTCCGGCGCAGCTTTCCGGCGGCGAGCAGCAGCGGGTGTCCATTGCCCGCGCACTGGCCAAAAACCCCAAGCTGCTGCTCTGCGACGAGCCCACCGGTGCGCTGGACTACCGCACCGGCAAGCAGGTGCTGGGTCTTTTGCAGGATACCTGCCGTAAGACCGGACGCACCGTCATTGTTATTACCCATAACACGGCACTGACCGGTATGGCTGACCGCATCATTCAGGTGCGCAGCGGCCGCATCGTGTCCAATCAGGTCAACGAGCACCCGGTGCCGGTGGAACAGATCGAGTGGTGAGAACTGTGCAGAAAAGTTACCGCAAAAATATCCTGCGCGAGATGAAAAGCAGCATCAGCCGGGTGGTGTCCCTGTTTGGCATCGTGGCGCTGGGCGTGATGATGCTCACCGGCCTGATGTGCATTGCCCCCGATATGCGCACCGCTGCCCAGAAGTTCTATGTGCAGCAGAATGTGTTCGACCTGCGGGTGCTGTCCACCCTTGGTCTCAGTCAGAGCGATATCGACACCATTGCCGCTGTGGACGGGGTGGACGCCGTGCAGGCGGTGAAGTATCAGGATGTGGAAGGCCACTGGACAGGGGACGAGCAGACCACCGTGGCGCGGCTGTATCAGCTGCCCGCCGACCCGCAGGCCGATACGCCGGAGAACATGAACCGCCCGGTGCTGCTGTCTGGCCGGATGCCGGAAGCTGCCGGGGAGTGCGTGGTGCATGTGATGGGCCACGGCAGCCCGGTGGAGCTGGGCACCCAATTGACCCTGCCGGAGGAGACCGAGGGGGTCAGCGGGCAGGTGTTCACGGTGGTGGGCACGGTGCAGGACCCGCTGCATTTTTCCACCGATTCCGAGAGCAGCACCGTGGGCGATGGCCAGCTGGACTGCATCCTGTTTGTGCCGGAGGGCACTTTGACCGCAGATTATTATACGGTGTGCTATATCAAAGCAGAAAACGCCGGACTGTATGATAATTATTCCGATGAATATCAGGCCGCAGTGGATGCTGTGGCCGAGAACCTCAAGGCCATCCAGAGCGTGCAGTGCACCGCCCGGCGGGAAGAACTGATGGATACCGCCAACGACAAACTGACCGAAGCGCGCGCGGAGTACGACAGCCAGAAGGCCGAGGCAGAGCGCCAGTTCGCCGAAGCCGAGGCGAAACTGACAGATGCGCAGCAGCAGCTGGACGCCGCCAAGGCACAGCTGGAAGCTGGCGAAAAGGAACTTGCTGCCCAGAAGGAGGCTTTGCCGGATACCATGCAGAGCGGCGCCGACCAGCTGGTGACCAGCGAGGAACAGGTGCTGGAATTTGAGGAACAGTTACAGCAGATTGAGCTGCTGGTCAACCTGAAAAAGGTGGCAGACCCCTTGCTGACCTACGCGGACACTGCTCTGCGCAACGCCGAAAAGGCGCTGGACGAGGCCGAGCCGGAGGACGAGGATTACATTGAACTGCGGGATGCGCTGGCCAAAGCGCAGGCCGCTTACGACAACATCTATAACCAGCTGCAAGGCTATCAGCAGCAGCTGGACGCGGGCAAGCGGCAGATGTACCAGCAGGGGCTTATTTCCTCGCCCAGCCTCTCCAACGACCAGCTGGTGACCGAGGCCAAGGCCGCGCTGCGCAAGATAAAATTGCAGCTTTTGCAGGGGCAATTGCAGCTGACCACCGGTACCGCCAGCGCCTACACCCAGTTCGATGCTGCACAAAAGCAGCTGGAAGAGGGCTGGGAGGAATACAACGCCGGGCAGACCCAGTTGGAAGAATCCCGCACCGAATACGAGAGCCAGAAGGCCGAGGCTGAGCAGAAGCTGGCGGACGGCCTTGCCCAGCTGAACGACGCCGAGGAGCAGGTGAGCCAGATCAAAAAGGGCGAGTGGTATGTGCTGGACCGCACCTCCACCATGAGCTGCGTCACCTTTGCCCAGTACGCCGACCGCATGGACGCCATTGCCCGGGTGTTCCCGGTGTTCTTCTTCCTTGTGGCGGCGCTGGTGGCTACCACCACCATGACCCGCATGGTGGACGAGAACCGCCTGCAAATGGGCACCTTAAAGGCGCTGGGTTACTCCAATTTCAGCATCGCGGGCAAGTATTTGTTCTACGCGCTGCTTGCCACCATACTGGGCAGCATCGTCGGCATGGTGGTGGGCTTTGTGGTGTTCCCCATCATTATCTGGAACGCCTATCAGATGGTGTTCACCCTGCCCACCTTCACCCTACACTTCTACCCGGGCATGGCAGTTGCCAGCGTGGGCATCAGCGCCGCCGTCATCGGCTTTGCTACATGGTTTGCCTGCCGTTCCAGTCTGGCCGAAAAGACCGCAGCCTTGCTGCTGCCCCGGGCCCCGGTGGCGGGCAAGCGCATCCTGATGGAGCGCATCACCCCGCTGTGGCAGCGGATGTCCTTCTCCCAAAAGACCACCGCCCGCAACCTGTTCCGGTATAAAAAGCGGTTCTTCATGACCGTGCTGGGCGTGGCGGGCTGCACCGCGCTGCTGCTTATCGGCTTTGGCATACAGGATTCCCTGCTGCCCATCGTCACGAAGCAGGCCACGGAGCTGACCCACAACGATATGTCCATCACCCTCAGCGACCCCAAAGCCCTGACCATGGAGCAGGGGCTGGCAGACGCGCTGGACAGCAACAGCGCCGTACAAAACTGGAGCGCGGTGTATACCAAATCCACCACCATCTACAATGCCGAAGGCCAGAGCGCCAGCGTGAGCATCGTGGCAGCCGCCAAGGACAGCGACCTGACCCGGTACGTTACCTTCCGCACCCGCAAGGGGCACAAGGCCATCAGCTTTGACAGCGGCAGCGCCATCCTGACCGAAAAGACCGCCGAGAATCTGGGGCTGCACACCGGCGATACCTTCTGGGTGGAAAACGCCGAGGGTGTCCGGGTGGAGATGACCCTGACCGGCATCACCGAGAACTATATGTTCACCCGGCTGTACCTCCCCCGCGCACAGCTGGAAAGCCTGCTGGGCACGGAGGATATCCCGTGGAACACGGTCTACGGTCAGACCACCTGCACCGATGCTGCCGGGTACAACGCCCTGCGCACCGACCTGCTGGAGTGCAACTACGTCAGCAGCATCAGCTTTACCGAGGACACCACCGAACTGTTCGATAACCTCATCGTCAGTCTGGGCTATGTGGTGGTGCTGATCATCATCTGCGCGGCGGCGCTGGCGGCTGTGGTGCTGTATAACCTGATCAGCGTCAACCTTGGGGAGCGCAAAAAGGAGCTGGCTACCATCAAGGTGCTGGGCTTCTACGATCAGGAGGTGTACCGCTACATCTTCCGTGAGATCGAGCTGCTGGCGCTCATCGGCTCCGGCGTGGGTCTGGCGCTGGGTGTGCCGCTGCACAAGTTCATCGTGCTGACCGTGGAGATGGATCAGCTCATGTTCATCCGCACCATCGCCCCTCGCAGCTACCTGCTGGCGGTGGCGCTGACCATGGTGTTTACCGTGGTGGTCTGCTTTGTCATGCGGCGGCACGTCCGGCATATCAGCATGGTGGAAAGCATGAAAGCCCCGGAGTAATGTTTACAAGTCGTTCATAAAATGAGCATAATTCCGTAGGATTTTTCGGGTATCATAAAATCACCGGGAGGGGGAGAGCCGCAAGCCCCCTCTCAGGGACATGATTCCTCCTATACCCCAAACCAAATACCGCAAAAGGCCGCGCCTCATCTGAACCAGCAGATGAGGCGCGGCTGTTTTTGTAAAGGCTGCGATTTCTTTTCGATTGCACACAAAAGCACCCCCTGTGGTCTGTACGGGTAGACCGCAGGGGGTGCTTGGCTTTTTAGATGCGCAGGGAATTAGAGGAACACATACTTGAGGATGAACAGCACGGTGAGTACATACATCAGCGGGCTGATCTTCTTCTCCTTGGCCTTGCCGGTGACCACGTTGATGATGGTCCAGGAGATGATGCCAATGGCGATACCCTCGGAGATGCTGTAAGCGGTGGGCATAGCCAGAATGGTCAGGAAGGCGGGGATGCCCTCGCTGGGATCATTGAAGTCGATCTTGACGGCAGAGCCCATCATGTAGAAGCCCACGATGATCAGAGCCGGAGCGGTAGCAAAGCTGGGGATGGTGAGGAACAGCGGGCTGAAGATGGTAGCCAGCAGGAACAGCACACCGGTGGTCATAGAGGTCAGACCGGTGCGGCCGCCCTCGGTAACGCCGGAGGCGCTCTCCACGAAGGTGGTGGTGGTGGAAGTACCCAGCACAGCGCCCACGCAGGTGCCGATGGAGTCTGCCATCAGTGCGCCCTTGATGTGGGACAGACGGCCGTCCTCGTCCAGCATATCAGCCTTGGAGGCCACGCCGATCAGGGTGCCCAGCGTGTCGAACAGGTCCACGAACAGGAAGGAGAACATCACGGCGAAGAAGTTCAGCGGGCCGACACCAGAGAAGTCGGTCTTGAACACCTGACCAAAGGTCTGGCCCAGTGCGGTGAAGTCGAAGCTGACAAAGGCGGTGGGGATCACGGAGTACATGCCGGCCTCCACATCGGGGACGTAGATGCCGGTCAGCTCGCACACGATGCCCAGCAGCCAGGTGATCAGGATGCCGTACAGGATGCCGCCCTTGACCTTTTTGACCAGCAGGATGGCGGTGATGACCACGCCCAGCAGAGCAAGGATAGCGCCCACGCCCACGCTGTGGAAGGTTGCGCCCTTGAAGTGCTGGTAGGTGACCAGCGTGGAATCGCTGTTGACGATCAGCTTGGCGTTCTGCAGGCCGACAAAGGCCACGAACAGACCGATGCCCACGCTGACGGCGCTCTTCAAGGTCATGGGAATGGCGTTGAAGATGCCCTCGCGCACATTGGTCAGGGACAGTGCGATGAAGATGACGCCCTCAACAAAGACAGCCATCAGAGCCAGCTGCCAGCTGTAACCCATGGTCAGCACGACCGTGTAGGCAAAGTAGGCGTTCAGGCCCATGCCGGGAGCCAATGCAAAGGGGTAGTTGGCCAGCACAGCCATCAGTGCGGTGGCAATAAAGGATGCCAGCGCGGTGGCGATCAGCACAGCCTTGGAATCCATGCCCGCTGCGGACAGGATGTTGGGGTTGACGGCAAGGATGTAAGCCATGGTCATGAAGGTGGTGATACCGGCCATGATCTCGGTCTTTACATCGGTGTGGTTTTCTTTCAGGTGAAAGAACTTTTCTAACATGAGAAACCTCCTGCTTCCAATAAAACACTCCGCCGGTTGCAGACGGCGGAGAAAGAACAGCTCCCATTTTATCAGCTGAAAACGTTCTTGTCCACATCAGAAACACATAAACTTCGCAATTTGTTCAAATTTTCTTAAATAAGTATGACTTATCCACCAAAAAATCCGACGTTTTTTGGTAGTTTGGACGGAATGCAGGCATTTTGTGCAGAAAAAATGTCTGCGAAAAAGGCTCGCCCTCTCAGGCGCTCCCGCGCCAGATTCCCCCAAAGGGGGAGCCAAGCCGTAAAGCTTATCGCTAAAGTATTCTGTGTAATGGGGAAGTTTCTAACTCAAGCGCAAAGTTTGCGGGCGCGCCAGAGGCTCCCTCCCAGAGGGAGCTGGAAAAACCGTCAGGTTTTGACTGAGGGAGTTCAGGCAGTTACCCCCTCAGTCTGCTCACTGCGTTCGCAGCCAGCTCCCCCAAGGGGGCGCCTTTGCGTGGCTACCGCAGAGTTTCCCGCCACTACTAAAGCCGTCCCCTTGAGGGCTGACTTCCCCCGGCCGGGGGAAGATGTCGCGCAGCGACAAAAGGGGGAGTGTGGCATCGCCGCAGGCGATGACGGAAGGGGTTCAGCCAACAAGAAACTTTCCCGCCGCGCCGCCGCTTCCGCAGGAAGCAGGCGCAGCAGCTGACGTTTGCCTTTACGACCCCACCCGTGAAAAAAGGGTTTCTGAAAAGTCCGCAGACTTTTCAGAAACCCAAAATTTAAAATAATTTTTCCGCTGATTATGGCCAAAGTGCAACGACGACGACCGCCGCCAGTGGCGGAAACAGGGAGGAGTTGTTGGGGCAGCGGCCAGCAAGACGCAAGTGCCGCCCAAGGCACGATGCGGATGCTGGGTGCCGCAACCCGATAAGCGGCGGCCATTTAAAATCGTCCCGCCCGAGGGCAGTGCTTACAGCGTTTCTACCCGGTCGAACAGATCCTTCGCGGCTTCCACGGCGTCCTTGCTGCCAAAGGCCACCCGAACGCCGCCGGACAGCACATCAGACAGGGCTGCGGCCTGTGCTTTGAGCAGGGCGGCGTCCACGCTGCACAGCGCCTTGCGGTCGGCGGTGCGCATTTCGTCCGTGATGCCGCAGAAGTACCGGTGATCCAACTCCCGGGCGGTGGCACGCGCCTTGCGGGGCGTGTCCAGCTTGGCGGCGGTGCCCACGATGAACTCGTCCAGATCCCGGGCGGTGTAGTCCCGGGCGGCAAGGGCGGCAGGAGCGGCTGCAAAGGTATCGTAGCTTTCCCGCAGGTGGGGGTCCCGGTAGGTGTACAAAAACTCGATGCCGTCTGCACAGAGCATTCCGGTGCCGTAGGCACCGCCCACCTCCCGGATGGTGTGCCACAGGTATTCGTAGCTCATCACCCGCGCCAGTACCCGGCGGCGGCTGTCCCGGGGCATGGGCCATGCCAGCACATCGTAGTTCACGCCGCCGTCAATGATAAAGGCTTCGTTCACCGGGGGCGTCAGGGGCTGGGTGTAGGGCTGTGCCGGGGTGCGCTGCGCAGCGGCAAAGCGGCTTTCCGGCAGCAGGGTGCGCAGCTTTTCCAGTGCGGCTTCGGTGCCGTGCAGGCTGACGGTCAGGGCGGCGTTTTGCAGCACCCGGCGGCGCACAGCATCCAGCTTTGCGCCCAGTGCCGCCCAGTCGGCCTTTTCCAGCAGACCGCACAGGAAGTGGTAGTAGCTCACGCCGGTGCAGGCTTCGTCCGCAGCGCCCTCTACATAATAATGGGCGCGGGCGCGGGTGGAGGCAAACTCGTTGCCCTGCTGGATGAACAGCTGCTCCATGCGCAGCTTCAGCTGGCTGACCACCCGGGCATAGGCGGCTTCGGCGGCAGCGCCGGTAAGGACGGTATCGTACAGCCACTCGCCGCCGATCTCCACCGCCTTTTCCAGGCTGCGCTCCAGCAGGCTCAGGCAGAGGGTGAGCTTGGCGTGGCAGGGAGTGCCCTCCTGCCGCCCGGTCCAGAGATCCAGCTGGGCGCGGCTGTCGCCCAGCCATGTGCTGCGCAGGGTGTTCAGCTGCTGGGCGGTATGGGCGGGGGTGTCCAGCTCGTCCAGCACATCGGTGAGCAGGTTCAGGTATTGCAGCTCCTCCGGGGTGATGCTGCCCAGATCATAGTAGAAATTCAGGTACAGGCTGCCGGCAGAGGGGTGGCGCAGCAGGGTGGCACCGGCCAGCTGCTCGGCGCTGCCCTGCGGGGCGGTATCGCCCGCGCCAAGGTCGGCGGCGGTGAGGGGGTGCTCCAGCACCAGCTTGCCGTCGGTGCGCACCGGGGCGGCGTCGTCCTCGGCTTTGGGTGCGGTGGGGATCTGCACCACCTGCACCGGGGCGGGGGCGAACAGCTCCCGCAGCAGGGTGTCAAACCAGCCCTCCTCCAGCTTGCTGCGCAGGGCAGCGAAAAGCTTATCCGTGTGCAGCAGCAGGGCGGCATCGCCGGTATGCAGCCAGCCGGTGGCAGCGTCGATGGCGTCCAGCACGCCGTCCGGCAGACTGCCCGGGCGCTCCAAAGAAGCAAACTCGGCCTCGTTCAAGGCGGCCAGCAGCAGGTCGTGGGGGATGCCGGTCTTTAGCAGCTCGTCCACAGCCTTGCGCACGGCGGGGGCAAATTTGCGGGCAGAATCCGCCGTAGCACCGCGCAGCAGCAGCTCCAAGGTGGGCTGCAGGGTGCTGTCGTCAAAGCCGATGTCGATATCTGCGCCCAGCTGCTCGGCCAGCAGCGCGGCCTTGAGGGGGGAGCTGTTGGTGCTCAGCAGCGCACCCAGCAGGATCTCCACGCCCAGCTGCCGCTCCCGGTCGGCAAATGCGCCGGTGTACCATGCCAGTGCGCACTGCACCTCGTCCGGCTTGGGCTGGTCGGTGTAGTAGGGCAGCTCCACGAACGCGCCGGGCTGCTCGTCCTGCATCGTCAGGCGGGGACGGGCAGCGGCCTTGGGCATCTTGGACAGGTAGTCCTGATCCAGCCGCGCCAGCTTGTCGGCCATATCCATCTTGCCGTACAGGGTGATGCAGCAGTTGTCGGCGCTGTAATGACGGCGGTACACCCGCTGGTATTTCTCGTAGGTCAGGGCGGGGATGGACGCCGGGTCGCCGCCGGACACAAAGCCGTAGGCGGTATCCGGGAACATGGCCCGCTGCAGGGCGTTTTGCAGCTGGGCGTCCGGGGAGGCCAGCGCGCCCTGCATCTCGTTGTAGACCACGCCGCTGACCGTGCCGTCCGCATCCCGGTGCCAGCCCTCCTGCTCGAACACGGCAGAGTCCACCATGGCCAGCGGGCAGAACACCGCGTTCAGGTAGACGTCCATCAGGTTGCAGAAATCAGTCTCGTTGGGGGTGGCAAAGGGGTAGACCGTCTTGTCCGGGAAGGTCATTGCATTGAGGAAGGAGGCCATGCTGCTTTTGAGCAGCTGCACAAAGGGAGAACTGACCGGGTATTTTTCGCTGCCCGCCAGCACGGAGTGCTCCAGAATGTGGAATACGCCGGTGTCATCGGACGGAAAGGTGCCGAAGCCGATGCCGAAGGCCTTGTTGACGTCCTCGTTCTCCACCAGCAGCACGGACGCACCGCTGACGTCATGGGTGAGCAGGGTCAAAGTACCGTGCTGCTCGGGGCAGTCCTCGGTGCGCAGGACGGTATAACCGGGATAGTGTGCCATTTTTATTCTCCTTTACGGGATGTTTTTCACAGAGGATGCGCCTGCGGCTCA
>CAKSWQ010000006.1 GCA_934512105.1 uncultured Faecalibacterium sp.
GCGCAGGAGCTGGGCGAGCAGTTCTGTAAAGAGCATTTCCCCGGACACCAAGCCTTAGTCTGCACCCACCCGGACGGACACAGCCACACCGAAAATATCCATGTGCATATCGTCATTAACAGTCTGCGGATTGCGGAGGTTCCCATGCTGCCCCACATGGACAGGCCAGCGGACAGGAAAGCAGGCTGCAAGCACCGCTGTACGGACGCAGCTATGAACTATCTGAAAGCCGAAGTCATGGAGATGTGCCACAGCGAGGGGCTTTACCAGATAGACCTTTTGAACGGCAGCAAAGAACGCATTACCGAGCGTGAGTATTGGGCGCAGAAGAAAGGACAGGCTGCCCTTGACAGAGCCAACGCCCCTATTGCTGCGGACGGTATCGCGCCCCGGCAGACCAAGTTTGAAACGGATAAGGCGAAGCTGCGCCGGACTATCCGGGAAGCCCTTGCCGCTGCTTCCGGCTTTGATGAGTTTGCCGCCCTGCTTCTCCGGCATGGTGTGACCGTCAAGGAGAGCCGGGGGCGGCTAAGTTACCTCACGCCGGACAGGACGAAGCCAATTACCGCCCGGAAGCTGGGGGACGATTTTGACCGGGCTGCTGTCCTCTCCGTTTTGGAGCAGAACGCCGCCAGAGCCGCCGAAAAACCCGCAGCCATAGCGGAATACCCCGGCAGTATCAAAGACCGCTTACGGACGAAAAAAGAAGCGAAAAACGCCCCGAACAATGACGCTGTACAGCGCATGGTAGACATAGCCGCCAAGCGAGCCGAGGGGAAAGGACGGGGCTATGAGAAGTGGGCGACCATGCACAACCTCAAACAGATGTCGGCTACCCTCATGCTCTACCAGCAGTATGGCTTTTCTTCCCCGGACGAGCTGGACGCTGCCATTTCCGCAGCCAACACCGCCACGCAGGAGAGCCTTGCCGGACTGAAAGGGCTGGAAGCCGCTATCCGGGAGAAAAAGGAATTGCAGCGCAACCTTTTGGGCTATATCGGCACGAAGCCCGCCCGTGACGGTCTGAAAGCGCAGAAATCGGAGAAAGCCCGGAGAGCCTACCGGGAACAGCACGAAAGCGATTTTATCATAGCGGACACAGCCGCCCGTTATTTCCGGGAGCATGGAATAACCAAGCTGCCAGCCAGCAAAGCCCTGCAAAGGGAGATTGAGCAGCTTACCGTCCAGAAGAACGCCGGATATAACGACTACCGGGAGAAACGCCAGCGGGCGCAGGAGCTTCAGACAGTCAGACGCAATATCGACCAGATTTTAAGGGGCGCACCGAGCCAGCAGAAAAAGCGTGAACAGGAGCGTTAAAGACCGCCCCGAAATGATACCGAAACCCTACAAAAATACAGGTATGATATGAACCCTTACCGCAATACTCCCCGACTTCCAAACGGGGCTTACAGGGCAGAAAAAGCCCGAAAATGATACCGAGAACATACAGAAAATGCCCCCTATCCCGCTACACCGATAGGAACGGCAGAAAGGAGCTTACCATTGCCGAGAATGAGCAAGAAGCGGCGGCTGGAATGGTCTTTCTTCCTCAACCACCGCAACCGTATCACTTACAACGACCTATGCCGGGGCTGCACCCGTGACTGCAAACAGAGCTTCCGGGCGGTTATCATACTATGCCCTCGCTATTATTCCAAACGCTGGAAAAAGGAGGACGCAGCCTATGGCAGATAACCGCAAATATTACTACCTCAAGCTGAAAGAGAGCTATTTTGACGATGATGCAATCGTTCTGCTGGAAAGTATGCAGGACGGCGTTATCTATTCCAACATTCTCTTGAAGCTGTACTTGAAATCGCTGAAAAACGGCGGGAAATTGCAGCTTGACGAGAATATCCCCTACACCGCCCAGATGATTGCGACCATTACCCGCCAGCAGGTAGGTACCGTAGAGAGAGCTTTGAAAATCTTTATGAAGCTGGGGCTTGTGGAGCCTTTGCCAAGCGGCGCACTCTACATGAGCAACATTGAGCTTTTAATCGGCCAGTCCTCTACCGAGGGGGAGCGCAAGCGCAGGGCGCGGCTGGCTTTGCAGGAACAAAAAGCCCTGCCGCAGACAGGGGCGGACAAATGTCCACCATATCGAGCGGACATTTGTCCACCAGAGATAGAGATAGAGAAAGAGATAGATATAGAAATAGAAAAAGAGAGAGAGTTAGAAACGGGACACCCCGCCCCCGCCGCCTATGGCAGATACCACAATGTCATTCTTTCCGATACGGAGCTTGACGGGCTGAAAACAGAGCTTCCCGGCAAGTGGGAGTATTACATTGACCGCCTATCCTGCCATATCGCTTCCAGCGGGAGGAAATACAAGAGCCATGCAGCCACGATTTTCAAGTGGGCGCAGGAGGACGCAGCCAAGAAAGCCCCGAAAAAGGGCATACCCGATTATACCTGTAAGGAGGGCGAGAGCTTATGACGAATGGATTTGATGAAATGATTTTGAATATGACCGACACCACGCCGGAGCCGGAGGACTACACCGGCGAGGACGGGCTTTTATACTGCGGGAAGTGCCACAAGCCCAAAGAGGGCTATTTCCCCAAAGAAACCGCCGCATGGCTGGGGCGTGACCGCCACCCGGCAGAATGTGACTGCCAGCGGGCAGAGCGTGAGGAACGGGAAGCCGCAGAGAAACAGCGCAGTCACCTTGAAACTGTCGAGCGGTTGAAGCGGCGGGGCTTTACAGACCCGGCTATGCAGGGCTGGACGTTTGAGAACGACAACGGCAAGTGCCCGCAAATGGAACACGCCCATTTCTATGTGGAGAACTGGGAAACCATGAAAGAGCGCAACATTGGCTATCTGCTATGGGGCGGCGTTGGCACAGGCAAGAGCTATTTTGCGGGCTGTATCGCAAATGCCCTTATGGAGCGTGAAATCCCCGTGTGCATGACAAACTTTGCATTGATATTGGGTGACCTTGCCGCCAGCTTTGAGGGCAGGAATGAATATATCTCCCGACTTTGCAGCTTCCCGCTGCTTATCCTTGACGATTTTGGAATGGAACGGGGAACGGAATACGGCTTAGAGCAGGTCTACAACGTGATTGACAGCCGTTACCGCAGCGGCAGGCCGCTGATCGTCACGACTAATCTCACGCTGGAGGACTTGCAGCACCCGGAGGACACCGCCCACGCCCGCATTTATGACCGTCTGATTGAAATGTGTTCTCCTGTCCGCTTTACCGGGAGCAACTTCCGAAAAGCCACGGCGCAGGAGAAAATGGGACAACTGAAAAAGCTGATGAACAGAAAGGAGAGCCGCCTATGACCAACACCCCAAAGAATGACCGCAGCACCCGCCGCCCGGATTGCGTGACGGAAATCCGCATAGGTAATTCTGTCCTTGTCGTTTCCGGCTATTTCAAGCAGGACACCACCGCCACCGCCGCCGATAAAATGCTGAAAGTGCTGGAAGCGGAAGCTGCTACACAAAAATCGGCAATTTGACGGGACGTAAAGAAGCAGAAAGGACTGTACAGCCAGCCCCGGCGTGTGGTATGATAGTCATACGGAATAGTGGGGCTGGCTGTCGGAAATGGAGGACACTATGTTAAGACAGACCACCCGAAACCTTATTACCGCCCTTTATCCGAGATTATCCCACGAGGACGAGCTGCAAGGTGAGAGCAATTCTATTTCAAACCAGAAGCGTATTCTTGAAACCTATGCGAAGCAGAACGGCTTTTCCAATCTGCAATGGTACACAGATGACGGTTATTCTGGGGCGAACTTCCAAAGACCCGGTTTTCAAGCCATGCTTGCGGACATTGAAGCCGGAAAAGTCGGCACCGTTATCGTCAAGGATATGTCACGGTTAGGGCGAAACTATCTGCAAGTGGGAATGTATACGGAAATGATTTTCCCACAGAAAGGCGTCCGCTTTATCGCTATCAATGACGGAGTGGACAGCGCACAGGGCGACAATGATTTTGCCCCTCTGCGGAACATTTTTAACGAATGGCTGGTGAGAGATACGAGCAAGAAAATCAAAGCAGTAAAACGGTCTAAGGGTATGAGCGGGAAGCCCGTCACGAGCAAACCCGTATACGGCTACTTTATGGACGAGGACGAAAATTTTATCATTGACGGGGAAGCCGCCCCTGTTGTGCGGCAGATTTACAGCTTGTGCCTTGCCGGGAACGGGCCGACCAAGATAGCCCGTATGCTCACAGAGCAGGAGATCCCCACGCCGGGAACGCTGGAATACCGTCGGACGGGAAGCACCCGCCGCTACCACCCCGGCTATGAGTGCAAGTGGGCGACCAATACCGTGGTACATATCCTTGAAAACAGGGAGTACACGGGCTGTCTGGTAAACTTCAAGACGGAGAAGCCGTCCTACAAGACCAAGCACAGCGTAGAGAACCCCATTGAGAAACAGGCGATTTTCGAGAACCACCATGAGCCTATCATTGACACCCAGATGTGGGAGCGTGTGCAGGAGTTACGCAAGCAGCGCAAACGCCCGAACCGCTATGATGAAGTGGGCTTATTCTCCGGCATACTCTTTTGTGCCGACTGCGGCAGCGTCCTTTACCAGCAGCGTTACCAGAACGCCACCCGCAAGCAGGATTGTTATATCTGCGGGAGCTACAAGAAGCGTACCCGTGACTGTACGGCGCACTTTATCCGCACCGACCTGTTGACCGCCGGAGTGACCGACAATCTGCGGAAAGTCACCAGCTATGCAGCGAAGCACGAAGCCCGGTTTATGAAGCTGCTGATCGAGCAGAACGAGGACGGGGGCAAGCGCAGGAACGCCGCAAGGAAAAAGGAGCTGGAAGCCGCCGAGAAGCGTATCAGCGAGTTATCCGCTATCTTCAAGCGGCTGTATGAGGACAGCGTGACCGGGCGCATTTCAGACGAGCGTTTCACGGAGCTGTCGGCAGACTATGAAGCCGAGCAGAAAGAACTGAAAGAGAGAGCCGCCGCTATCCGGGCAGAGCTTTCCAAAGCGCAGGAAGCCACGGTAAACGCAGAAAAGTTTATGAATGTTGTCCGCAAGTACACCAGCTTTGAAGAACTTACCCCTACCCTTTTGCGTGAGTTTGTGGAGAAAATCGTTGTGCATGAGTGCAGCTATGACGAGAACGGCACACGCAGACAGGACATTGATATTTATTACTCTTTCGTTGGCAAGGTAGACCTGCCCGAATGACCGCCCGACCTATCCGGCGCAATGCGCAAACGCCGGATAGGAACGGCAAAATTTTTTACACTTCTACTACTTCTTTATCACACATCAGCAAAGTCTCAGGGCATGAAGCAGTTTATGGCTAATTAAAGGGAACAAAAAGAAAGGAAAAGCACAATCCAGACGGTATCAGCGGCAGGATACAAGAATAAATTGTGATTACACAAGATTGGTGTTATAATAAGAGAAAAGTTCCTGCCGGGGCAGCCGCCCCGGTGGTATGGATAGAAAGGCAGGAAAACAATATGCACATCAGCTATAAACCACTCTGGCACACACTGTTAGAGCGTGATATGAGGAAAGAAGATTTAAGGCTTGCCGCTGGTATGACAACGAATATGATTGCCAACATGAGCAAAGAGGGAAAGCACATCAGCATGGACACATTAGCCCGTATCTGCGAAACGCTGAATTGTGAGATTACCGATGTGATTGAGTTAGTACCAGACGAGCCTGCTTCCACAGGAGGTAAGGAACATGAGCGAATTGAAACCAAGAATAACGGAAAACGGAATTGATTATATCCTTGTCGGAGATTACTATATCCCAGATTTGAAGCTGCCGGAGGAACACCGCCCTATCGGAAAGTACGGACGGATGCACCGGGAATATTTAAGAGAAGCCCATCCAGCCAGATTGAACACATTGACACTGACCGGGGAGTTATGGACATATCTTGCAGACCTGAACGAACAGGCACAGGAACGGTTAGACACCATCATGGAGCAGATGAAGGCTGCCGATGGTGTGACCGAGGAATTGAAGCGTACCCATCAAATGGAATGGGTGCAGCGTTGCAATAACATTCACAACCGGGCAGAAGAAATTATTTTGCAAGAGATGATTTATTCATAACGGTATGGTAGAATGATTATGACAAATCGAAAGTTGACAAGGAGTTTTGATAGCGTGAAAAAAATATTTCTTAAAATTGTGATAGGGGTTGTTCTTGCTTGTATTTTATTTGTTTGTTTTCTTTATACGAACAATGAGATCGGCGTGACTTCATCTAAGCTGGAGGCAGATATTCGTTCGTCGCAGAAGATTAAGGATGATTGGACGGTCGATGGAAGCGTTTCCAGCACGATGGCTGCATATATTTCTTACCCTCAGGATTTGAGTGACCATTCTTTTTCCGTCTATGTCAATCGTCCAGGACTTTCCTTCGGATATTTTTTCCGTGGAGGTGGAACTCTTTCGGGGATTCAAAGAGGAATTGTGGAGTTTACTGTAGAGGGATATAATGAACGAGCATTTATTTCTATGAATCAACAGCAGGTGCAACAACTTGAAATAGATGATGGCAACACAATTCAAGTGGTTGATATTGACCGCAATAAACCTTTTGCGATTGTCTTGCCTATAAATGCGGGTAATATTACTTTTTATGATGTAAATAGAAATACTGTGGAATATTGGAATAATCCTCTTTGACAAATTCCAGTTTGTCGTGCTAAAAATTCAACTGAATAATCCCAGCAAAAACCGCTGCTACATGGAAGCCAACAAACCATGCAACAGCGGTTTTTCTTTATCGTTTTTTCCTCTGGCTGATAGGCGTTCCCATTTTCTTTGATTTTTTGAGAATCCGAATCAGCCAGCGAAATTCTTCATCTGACAGATTTTTATAGTTGATACCAAGCTGCTTACAGTAAAGGACAACCAGCTTTTCATCACGGCTGCCCTTGAAATTTTCAACCGCTTCCAGATTTTCTTTCAGTTCATCGGCAACGGTGGTCTGGGGTGCACTCTCGCTGTCCTTTTTGTGAGCTTCCCGAATATCCCGGATAATCAGGTTGAGGTCATCCAGAACCATGTGGCTGAAATATTCATCATCGCTGATATGGGCGGCTTGCAACACTTTCAAATGGGGGTCATCTTCGCCGGGGCGATACCGTTCAATGATTTCATGCCGGACGGTATCGACAAGGGCGTTGAGGTTCTGAATCTGCATGGTGGCAATCCCATCCACATAAATCTCAATGTCCGCAAGAAACTTGATAAAATCTTTATGTGTGGCAAGCTCACAGAGCAGGCGGTTGTTAATCCGACCGCTTTTCAAAAGTGCAACCATCTCATCATTCAAATGCAGCTCCGTCAATGGCGTGTTGATCTGCCCCCGGTTCTCTGTCCGGCACAGCAGATAATCAACGGAAACCCCATAGAAATCTGCCAGCGTGATAAGGTTGCCATGATTGATTTCCTTATAATCCTCTTTCTCATAACTGCCAAGGGCTGATTTGGAAATACCCGTCAGCTCTGATAATTCTTCCAGATTTAAGCCTTTGTCCTTGCGGAGTTCCCAAAGGCGTTCCTGTATGCTTGTTGCTCCTTTCATGGGCGCACGCTCCTTTCCGATGGTTTCATTGCTGCCGCTTATCTGGATTATATCACACTTTCCGCAATCGTGGAAATTTCTGATTTTTACCCCTAATTCCTACTTTGTGGACATACGGCACAGGGCACAAAAATGTTCTATGATACAGGTAGTTCATCGATGGATTATTCCAATCGAATGACCAGCCTGTGTGGGATATGCTTCCCCGGCGATGTAGCGCCATGACTTTTGGCAGGGATATGGAGGAACCCTGACCGAAACGAGCGTACCAAAGGGAGCGATACGCCGCTGTGAGATTCAGGGGAGGAACGACACCGGGGAGAACTGGCGGACTGACACCGAAATGATACCGAAACACGACAATCTGATAGGGGGACAGTCTACCCTATCGCTGATACTTCGGGAGATTTTAAGCGGCTCTATGGCTGTAATTTTGCCGAAAATCGCCCCGAAACCATACACTAAAACGGGAGGAAGCGCAATATGCCGAGAATGAGCAAAAAGAGGAAGCATGAGCTTTCCTTTTACCTCAATGACCGGGGGCGTGTCACTTACAACGAATTATGCCGGAAATGCCAGCATGGGTGCAAGCAGAGCTTCCGGGCGGTTGTGATTGACTGCCCTCATTATTTATCCAAACGAGCCAAGAAAAAGGAGGAACACACCGAATGAATTTTGAATTTATGACGATAGACACACCATTGCCGCCCTGTATGCCATTTCCCAGAGCGTTGACAGGATTTCCAGTCAGCAGCACCGCAAAGGTCATGTACTGCCGGATGCTGGACGCTATGCTATCCAAAGGGCAGGAGGACGAGAACGGAATCCTGTTTGTCTGCTTCCCTGTCACAGCCATTGCCGCAGTCCTGTCCCGCAGCCCCATGACGGTCAAGCGTTCTCTGAATGAACTGGAAACCGCCGGACTTATCATGCGGGTGCGTCAGGGCGTTGGAGAACCAAACAGGATTTATGTGCTGATACCGGGAAAGGAGGACGCTGCCCTTGCCTGATACCTCAAAGCTGGAAAAGCTCAACCGGGAGCTGGAGAAAAGCGAAAAGAAACTGCGGAAAGCCATCAATGATGAAAAGGCATTGCAGCACCAGTTAAAGCAGCTTACCCGAAAGGAACGGACGCACCGGCTCTGCACTCGTGGCGGTATGCTGGAAAGTTTTCTGCAAGAGCCGGAACGCCTAACAGATGATGATGTCATGCTGTTGTTGAAACTCATTTTTCACAGGCAGGACACGCAGGAACTATTGAAAAAAATGCTGGAACGGGAGAAGCCGGAAACCCCTTAGTTTACTAAGGGCGCAATTATACACCACCCAGAGGTTGGCGCATTGCGTTCTCCGAAGGCTCCTCGCCGGAGAGCTGTGATTTTCCGCAGTCATGGTCTGCTCCAAATCAAACAGGGGACGCTACACTTCCCCTGCGCTGGCTGCAGCCAGCTACCCTTTTGTGGACTTGCCTGTTGGGGACACCTTGCGGTGCAAGCTGTTCCCAGCCGACAAGTTTCATAAAATATGCTATCTTTTCGATAATCGATGAAGTATAATAAAGTCAGAAATAAATCAGGAATTTGAGGTCAAGGCTTAAACGTGAGGTTTATATGAAAAAATACCAATGTCCTTGCTGCGGATATTTTACCTATAATGTTCCGGCAAATGAAGATTGTGGGTATATTTGCCCCGTTTGTTTTTGGGAGAATGACCCGTTCATTGCTTCTGATAACGAACCAAGCGACTCTAATCATGGAATAACGCTAAAAGAAGCGAAATCCAATTTCTCAAAATTTGGTGCTTGTGAAAAAGAAATGTTATGTTATGTCCGACCACCAAGAGATGATGAAAAAGAAATTTCATAGCGACAACTTCCAACTTGTAGAACTGAAAAATTAGAAGTTGTAAAGGAGTGTGATAAAATGGAAACACTTTTTGACCAATACAAAGAACTGAATATAAATGGCTCTTTGATTTGTCTTGAACAAGTTGAAGATATTTATTCTTACTTCTGCTATCCGACCAATGCAAAGGCAATAGGTTTTGAAGGAAGTATTATGTATTGCTTTATTGAGCCGTATGGGGAAATGGTTTTTGCCTGCAATCCTGATACTTGTGCAGATGTTTTTGTTTATCCACTGGCAAGAACCTTTGAGGATTTTATGAGACTTATTCTTGCTTGTGGTTCTACTAATCCTATTGAGCAGATTATTTGGATGGACAAAGACAAATTTGAAAAACACCTCAAAGAGGAAGAAGCAATCCGCACAGAGGAACAGAAAGCGACATTAAGTTATCTTGAAACAGAATTAGAAATTTCCCCTATTGATAACCCTTATGACTATGTAAAAGAACTGCAATCTCGCTTTGACAATAGTGGCATTGAGTATAGTGATGAATACTATGATGTTTTGGGGATTGATAGAAAATAACAACAAATAAATTCCAGTTCGTCAGCTTCACATCGGGTCAACTTGTCCCGAACTTTTACAACTAAATACCCGCCGCCCACACAGCGGCACACCGAGCAGGAAATCTGAAAGAAAGGTTTCCTGCTTTTTTTCTGCCCAAAATGAGGTGGTAAAACGCCACCCCGTCCACCAATTAGCGAAAGGAGGGACACGAAATGCCCTGTCCACACAACGAAATCACGATTGTTCAGCGCAGCCAGCGGCAGTCTGCGGTTGCCGCCGCTGCTTACCAGAGTGGCGAAAAACTGTTCTGTGAATATGACCAGCAAGTGAAGCACTACCCGGAAAAGCGTGGTATCGTCCACAATGAAATCCTGCTCCCACCTAATGCCCCACAGGAATATGCAGACCGCAATACTTTGTGGAACGCCGCCGAAGCGGTGGAAAAACAATGGAACTCCCAGCTTGCAAGGCGGTGGGTGCTTACCATCCCCAGAGAGATACCGCCCGACCAGTATGCTGTCCTTGTCCGGGAGTTTTGCCAGAAGCAGTTTGTTTCCAAAGGCATGATTGCTGACTTTGCCATCCATGACCCCCATCCGCCGGGACACAATCCCCACGCCCATGTCATGCTCACTATGAGGGCAATGGACGAACATGGAAAATGGCTTCCCAAGAGCCGCAAGGTTTATGACCTTGACGAAAACGGGGAACGGATAAAACTTCCGTCCGGCAGATGGAAAAGCCACAAGGAGGATACGGTGGATTGGAACGACCAGAAGTATTGCGAAATCTGGCGGCATGAATGGGAGGTCATCCAGAACCGCTATCTGGAAGCCAATGACCGTCCGGAGCGTGTGGACTTGCGTTCCTATGCCAGACAGGGGCTTGATATTGTCCCCACTGTCCATGAGGGGGCTGCTGTCCGGCAGATGGAAAAGCGTGGTATCCAGACGAATATCGGAAACCTGAACCGGGAAATCAGAGCCGCCAACCGCCTGATGAAGTCCATCCGGCAGCTTATCCAAAACCTCAAAGGCTGGATTACCGAGCTGGGAGAAAAACGGAAAGAGCTGCTTGCACAAAAGGCGGCGGAGGAAGCGACACTTCTTCCCAATCTGCTGATGAAGTACATGGAGATACGAAAGGAAGAACGGAAGGACTGGACAAGGGCTGGACAGAACCGGGGGACTTCACAGGACTTAAAGGCAGTCAGCGAAGCCCTGTCCTATCTCCGGCAAAAGGGGCTTTCCACTGTGGAGGACTTAGAAGCATTTCTGGAATCTTCCGGGAAATCAGCCGCAGATTACCGCAATCAGATGAAGCCAAAGGAAGTCCGCAGCAAAGTGATTGACGGGATTCTTGCCAGCCGAACAGACTGCAAGGAATGTAAGCCTTTCTATGAGAAGTACCAGAAGATATTTTTCAAGAAAACAAAGGAGAAATTCAAACAGGAACACCCGGATGTTGCCCGGTATGAGAAAGCCGCTGCCTACCTTGCCAAGCACCCAGACGATAAGGACAGTACCCAAAAGGAGCTGCAAGAGGAGCAGGAAAAACTTCTCAGCGAAATCGCAGAGCTGAAAGTACCGCTGACCGAGGTACAGGAGGATTTGAAGAAGCTGCGGGACATCCGCTACTGGGTACGGAAAGCCACACCCGGCACAGAGGAAAGTAAAGAGCCGCCTAAGAAGCAGCCCATCAAGGAAGTCTTGCAGGATAAGGCGGACGAGAAAAAGGCTCAAAGAACCGCCCCGGCACAGGCGAAACACAGACAACAGGATATGGAACTTTAACAGGCACTTGCATTTTCAATCAGAGAATGTCAGGTGCTTTTCTTATTTTCAAGGAGGGATAGATTTGAATGTATTTGAAGCTGTGAAGCAGTCCGTCACAACAAGACAGGCTGCGGAGCATTATGGAATCCATGTAGGTCGGAACGGGATGGCTTGCTGCCCGTTCCATAACGATAAAACCCCAAGTATGAAGCTGGATCGGCGTTACCACTGCTTCGGCTGCGGTGCGGATGGGGATGTGATTGATTTTACCGCCGCCCTGTATGGGCTGGGAAAGAAAGAAGCTGCCGTACAACTGGCACAGGACTTCGGGCTTTCCTATGAGGACTGGAAACCGCCGGGAAAGGCAAAAAAGCCCAAGCCCCGGCAGAAATCCCCGGAGGAACAGTTTCAGGAAGCAAAGAACCGCTGCTTTTGTATTCTTGCCGATTATCTTCACTTGCTTCGGGCATGGAGAAAGGATTATGCCCCGCACTCCCCGGAGGAAGCCTTTCATCCACGGTTTGTGGAAGCCTTACAGAAGCAAGATCAAGTGGAATATCTGCTGGATGTGCTGCTCTTTGGGGAGACAGAGGAAAAAGCAGCTTTGATTACGGACTACGGAAAGGATGTGATACAGCTTGAAAAGCGAATGGCAGAGCTTGCCGCCGCAAACGCAGCAAGAACTAAAAAACACCATGAACGCCATGCAGCCGCCCCAGAGCATTGAGGAAATCAAGGCGGGGCTGGAAACCACCGAGAAAGGCGGTGTCCGTCAGAGCATACGGAACTGCCTGACCGTATTCCAGCGTGACCCGCTGCTTTCCGGGGCTATCGCATACAACATCCTGACCGACCGCAAGGACATCATAAAGCCCATCGGCTTCCACAGGGAAAGCACCGCCCTGAACGATACGGACATGAAGTATCTGCTTCTCTATCTGGAAGAAACCTACGGGCTTACCAATGAGAAAAAGATTGATAACGCCATCGGGATTGTGGCGAATGAAAACAAGTACCATCCCATCCGGGACTATCTCAATACCCTTGTGTGGGACGGGACAGAGCGAATCCGTTTCTGCCTGCGGCACTTTCTGGGGGCTGACGCAGACGATTACACCTATGAAGCGTTGAAGCTGTTCCTGCTGGGTGCAATCTCACGAGCCTTTCAGCCGGGATGCAAATTTGAAATCATGCTCTGTCTGGTAGGCGGTCAGGGGGCTGGCAAGTCCACCTTCTTCCGTCTGCTGGCAGTCCGGGACGAGTGGTTCTCCGATGATTTGCGGAAGTTGGACGATGACAATGTGTACCGCAAGCTGCAAGGTCACTGGATTATCGAAATGTCGGAAATGATGGCAACCGCCAACGCCAAGAGCATTGAGGAAATCAAGTCATTTTTAAGCCGGCAGAAAGAGGTTTACAAGATACCCTATGAAACCCACCCGGCAGACCGCCCCCGTCAGTGCGTGTTTGGCGGCACTTCCAATGCCCTTGACTTCCTGCCCCTTGACCGTTCCGGCAACCGCCGCTTTATCCCCGTCATGGTGTACCCGGAGCAAGCCGAGGTTCACATTTTGGAGGACGAAGCTGCTTCCAGAGCCTATATCGAGCAGATGTGGGCAGAAGCTATGGAGATTTACCGAAGCGGCAGGTTCAAGCTGGCTTTCAGCCCCGCCATGCAGCGGTATCTCAAAGAACACCAGCGGGATTTTATGCCGGAGGACACCAAAGCCGGAATGATACAGGCGTATCTTGATAAGTACACCGGGAGCATGGTCTGCTCCAAGCAGCTCTACAAGGAAGCCTTGAACCATGCCTTTGACGAACCGAAGCAATGGGAAATCCGGGAAATCAACGAGATTATGAACCAGTGCATTACCGGCTGGCGGTACTTCCCGAACCCAAGAATGTTTTCAGAATATGGCAGACAAAAGGGCTGGGAGCGTGAAAACCCGGCAACGGACTCCGGCAACCCGTCTGAAAAAACGATGGACGGTTTTGTGGAGGTCACAGAACAGATGGAGCTTCCGTTCTGAAAATGGCAGCCCGTTGCACCCCCTGTTGCTATCCCGTTGCCGAGCCGGTTGCCGGGGAAAATCCCGAAACTATCGGCTTTTCTCCCCTATGACAACCAAAACAACAGAAAAATAAAAGAAAAGTATAAATAGTAACCATCGCCAGATTGAGATTGTTTGCAAGGTCTTTTGAAGCCCGTTGCCGGACTTCGTTGCCGACACCCTCTGTCTGGCTATTTTCATGTATGGAGGATAACTGCCTATGGCAAAAAACAAAACAGAGATTCATGTTACAACGGTATTTGACGGGGAACTGGACGCAACCGATGTGTTCGTCAGCCTGATTTCCCAGAAATACGGTAAGACAAATACAAAAGAATATCTTGCTAAAAGGAAAGATATGAGCTATAATGAAGATGAGGTTCAAAAGAGCCAGATACCGTCTGGATTGTGTGGGTAAATGGCTATGATGAACGAAATGGAATACAGAACAATCGGTTCGGCACTTGCCGGGGGCTATCGTGCAGCGGTCTATTGCAGGCTGTCAAAGGACGATGACCTGCAAGGCGAAAGTGCCAGTATCGCAAACCAGCGTGATATGCTGGAAAAATACTGCGAAAAGCAGGGATGGGAGGTTGTGGCAGTCTATCAGGACGATGGCTTCACAGGTCTTAACATGGAGCGTCCTGATTTACAGAGGATGTTGAGAGCCATTGAGCGCAGGCAAATCAACCTTGTTATCACGAAAGACCTCAGCCGACTGGGGCGGAACTATCTGCAAACCGGGCATTTGATTGAGGACTTTTTCCCAAGAAACGGTGTCCGCTATATCGCCATGAATGATGGTATCGACACCCTGCGGGATAACAACGACATCGCCCCGTTCAAAAATATCCTGAACGAGATGTACAGCAAGGATATTTCTAAGAAAGTCCATTCCTCTTATCTTCTGAAAGCGCAGAAAGGACAGTTTACCGGGTGTCTTGCCCCGTTTGGGTATCGGAAAGACCCGGAGGACAAAAACCATCTGCTCATTGACGAGGAAACCGCCCCGATTGTGCGGCTGATTTTCGGATATGCCCTAAACGGTCATGGTCCGAACTATATCCGCAGACGGCTGGAGGAAGAAAAAATCCCCTGCCCCACATGGTGGAACCGGGAACGGGGGCTTCGCAATACCCGCACCAAATGGGAAAAGAAAGACCCGGAAAACGGGCGGTATATGTGGGACTTCTCCGTTATCAAAGACCTTTTGATGAATCCCGTCTACACCGGGGCGATTGCTTCCCAGAAAAAAGACTACCGTTTCAAAATCGGCACGATTGGGGAAAAGAAGCCGGAGGACTGGATTGTGGTGGAGGGACAGCATGAACCGCTGATTGACCGCATGAGCTTTGACATTGTGCAGAACAAGCTGAAATCCCGCCAGCGTCCGGGGCAGACCAATGAAATCAGCCTGTTTGCCGGACTGATAAAATGCGGCGAGTGTGGGAAGTCGCTGACGATACGCTATACAAACGCAAAACATCCCCAGCAGATTTACTCCTGCAAGACCTACAATGCCTTTGGAAAGAACCACTGCACCCAGCACCGGATTGACTATGACACCCTTTACAGCCATGTGCTGCGGAAAATCCGGGAATGTGCCAGAGCTGCCCTGATGGACGGGGAAGCGGTTGCCGACCGCCTGACCAATACCTGTGAAGCCGAGCAGCGGGAACAGCGGGAAGCAATGGAACGTTCCCTTACAAGGGACGAGGAACGGATTGAGGTTCTGGACAAAATGGTAATGCGGCTTTATGAGGATATGATTGCAGGGCGTATCAGTGAGCAGAATTTCAACACCATGCTGGAAAAGACACAGACTGAGCAGACGGAGCTTAAAACAAAAGTGTCCGAGGGCAGGAAGCGGCTGTCCGATGAAGTCCAGCTTGCCAATGACGCAAAACAATGGGTGGAAGCCATTCAGGAATACGCCAATATCACAGAGCTGGACGCAGCCACCCTTAACCGCTTAATCAAAGAAATCGTCGTGCATGAGCGCATTGACGAAGATAAAACAAGACACATTTCTATCGAAATTCATTTTAATCTCAAACCCATCCCGGAGGTGGAACAGGTCACTGCCTGACCTGTCCCGCCGGGACGGTTCTCTTAAAAACACCATATAGATTTTTTGTACGCCGCCGCCCGCCATCGAGCAGAGTTTTACACCTAATTGGGGATAAAACAGCTCATGGCTGGCGGCGGTGTCGCTCTGGTGGGCATCACCCTGATTCCTCTGCTGTCTGGTCTGTTCGGCTAAGAGCCGCAGGCGGGTTTTCCCGCCTGTACATACGCAATCGCTCCATCTCTGCTGTGGATAACAGCCCTTTATTATAATAAGGAGCGCATTGCAGTACGAACATCCACCCATCAACGAAAGGCGGTGCTATTATGCAGATTTTGACCCACATTATTTTTCTCCTGAATCTCTTGAAAACGCTCATCGGTCATCTGGTGGAACTGGCTCCGCCCAATGTCTACGATGCCAAATACGTTAAGTGGAGCATCGCAGATTTGCCTATCCTGCCGCAGAAGTGGCAGTATCTGGTGTCTGCCAGCACCAAAAAACAGTTTGGCATCCTGCAAAAGCTGATGTACCGCCTGGATGTGGAGAGCGTGATCTGCGCTACGGATTCCGGACGGGAGGGAGAACTCATCTTCCGGCTGGTGTACCAGCAAGCGGGCTGCAAAAAGCCGTTCTCTCGCCTGTGGCTGTCCAGCATGGAGGAAAACGCCATCCGGGAAGGTTTCACCCATCTCAAACCGTCAACTGAATACGATGCCTTGTATGAGGCGGCTTTATGCCGGGAACGTGCCGACTGGATGGTCGGCATCAATGCGTCCCGGCTTTTTTCGTGCCTGTACGGTCAACCGCTGGCGGTAGGGCGTGTTATGACCCCGGTGCTTGCCATGACGGTGGTGCGAGAAGCCGCCATCGCTGCCTTTACCCCGGAAAAATTCTACACGGTTGCCCTGACCCTTGTAGACGGCGGCACCGCATCCAGCAAGCGGTTTGCCCAGAAAGAGGATGCGGAACTGCTGCTTTCCAAATGCCGAAAGGAGGGGTGTGTCACGGTGCAGAAGATGGAACGCAAGGAAAAGTCCGAAAGCCCGCCGCCGCTCTATGACCTTACCGCATTGCAGCGGGATTCCAACAGTCTGCTGGGATTTACGGCACAGCAAACCTTGGATTATGCCCAAAGTCTTTACGAAAAACGGCTCATCACTTACCCTCGCACGGATAGCCGGTTTTTGACGGAGGACATGGCGGCATCCCTGCCGGGGCTGGTGGCAGATACAGGCAAGGCGTTTGCCGTGGAGGACCCGTTTCCCATCCATGTGCAACAGGTCATCAATGGCAGCAAAGTCACCGACCACCATGCACTGCTGCCCACGAAAAGCATGGCAAAAGCAGACCTTGCCGCTCTCCCTGCCGGGGAGCGGAGTGTCCTGCGGCTGATTGCCGCACGGCTGCTCTGCGCCGTAGGCGAACCACACCGCTATGCAGAAACCACCTTGACCACCCTCTGCGCCGGGGAGGAATTTTCCGCAAAAGGCAAGGTGGTGCTGTCCGAGGGATGGAAAGCCACGGAGCGAAAAATGCTGGGCGAGCTGCTGGGCAAGCAGAAAGAACCGGCTGTTCTGCCCGATGTGCAGGAGCAGAGCCAGTGCAGCGTTGCCGGTGCTGAACTGAAGGAAGGTCAAACGTCCCCGCCGAAATCCTACACGGAAGATACCCTCCTGTCAGCTATGCAGGCAGCGGGTGCAGACAATATGCCGGAAGGCGTGGAACGTCAGGGTATCGGCACCCCGGCAACCCGTGCCGCAACCATTGAAAAACTGGTGCAGAAGGGTTTTCTGGAGCGAAAGGGCAACAAGAAAACCAAGTTGCTGATTCCCACCGACAAAGGAAAGGCATTGATTACCGTGATGCCCGAAGAAATCCAATCCCCGGAAATGACCGCCGATTGGGAAACAAAATTGCTGCAAATCGAACGTGGCGAAATAGAGCCGAGCGAATTTATGACTGAAATTAAAGAGATGATCTCCTCGCTGGTAACGACCACCGAGGCTGCGAAGGGAGCGAATGCACTTATGAAAAACAAGATTATTGGTATCTGCCCGAACTGCGGGAAGCCTGTTGTGGAGCGTGAAAAGGGCTGGTTCTGCGAGAACCGGGAGTGCCGTTTTGTGCTGTGGAAGGACAATGCGTTCTTCAAGCGTCTGGGTAAGCGGCTGGACGCTCATGTGGCTGACAAGCTGCTGCGGGATGGCCGGGTCCGGCTGAAGGACTGCAAGAGCACCAAGGGCAAGACCTACAATGCCACCGTGCTGCTGGGCACCGAACCCGATGGCCGCAGCAAGTTTTCTTTGGAATTTGAGGGTGGACGCTGATGAAAGATGACGCCGTGATAAAGGACAACGAGGCAGTCTACCTCCTCAACGAGCAGACGTATCTGCATCTGCGGGAAAATCTCGCAGGTGTCGGGTATGAGGTCTTTGACAAGAATAGCCCCCTCCCGGTGGAGGAAGGGCAGATTCCACGGGAAGTTCTGGGCAACACCCAGCGGCGCATCGAAACCGCCCGTGCGTACTATCTGGCAGAGCATCAGGATGAACCTGTGGGGAGGATTCAAAATGTCGCTGTCACCACCTTGGAGAAGTTTCGCTCCGGGGTTCGCAGGCGCAGGAATCTGGCTCCACGTTCCCTGCCTGAGAATGATGTGCGGTTTATCGACCCGATGTATAACGAGTTGTTCCGTGTGCCAGACGGCGGCGTTGTGCAGATAACCTACCCGGATGGGCACCAGCGTTCCGAGAAGGTCGAATATCTCGATGACTATCACATGAAAATCGGGTCCACCGTGCAGCATATCTGCGAATTTGCAGAGCGCATGGCACGCAGCCGTGGCATCGTAGAGCCGGAGCCGCTGACGCTGCAGGAGCAGCGGGCGTGGAATCTGGAATACGACTATTACCTCACCGTGCAGGCAGATAATGGCTCATGGAATTATGCTCTCTATCAAGGTGATTGCTGTCTGCTGGAGCGTGGAAAAATTGATGCCCCCGAACTGATGATCGAAGAAGTGCGGGATGAAATTATGTACACCCATAACCTTCGGAACAAGGACTGCATCCTGCTCTGCCAAGAGGAGTTTGCCCAGAAACTCGCAGACCGAAACGAAATACAGTCGTATCGGATGAAGCAATTCCAGCAGAGTGGGCACGACTGCTATCTGATCATGCAGCTGCATCAGGATGCAGACCCTGCGCTCCGCTTTGCCGCCATGCGCTATCTGAATAAGCAGAACATCGCTCCGGTTATCGAGAATTACGAGATCCTTTACCGGGGCAATCTCCCGGAAGGAAAGCGCAGCGTTCCGCAGGCGGAATTGCTGGAGCAGCTGTATCAGAAATTCAACTGCGCCCGACCGACAGATTACCATGGGCACAGCCTGTCGGTCAGCGATGTGATCATGCTGAATCAGGACGGAAAAATTTCGGCGCATTATGTGGACAGCATCGGTTTCAAGGAACTGCCGGGGTTTCTGGATAAAAAGCCGGAACGCACCTCGGTTTTGCAAAATCTTAAAGAGAAGTGCGATGCCCCGGAGTGCAATCCAACTGGATGCCGGAAAGTGAGGAATGCACATGAACTTTAATCACGAAGAATTGACCTTGATGATGCTCTACAACGCCGGCACCCGGCTGGGGCTGGTGCAAGAGTTACGGCTCATGCAGTGCTACCTGATGCCGGACGAAACTGCCCTGCGGGAACTGTCGGAACAGGTCATTGAAAAGCTGAAACTGCTGACGGATGCGGAGTTTGCCGAGTTGGAATTTCCACTGGACTGATTTTTGCCGCCTGCGGGCGGCGTACATACCGTTATGGTGCGGCTCTGTAATATTTCGATAATTTTTTTAGCGATACTAAATACCGATTGGCATAATACTTTTGATGTATTGGGCCGATTTCATTACGAAAATCTCTTATATCATTCGATATTTCAGTGGATGTTGAGGCGATATTTCCCAGGACTTCAACTCCTTGCAGAGTTTTGATTTTGAGCGGAATCGATGCCAGTTTCAAAGCAAAACTCGGTAATTTCTGCATCAGGTGCACAAATGCCGGATTCTGTTGAAGCTCTTTTTCCATTGAATAATCAGGCGTACCATTATTACGTTTTTCTATTACATTATCAACTGCCGCAATATATGCTTTTCGCTCCCAAGCGAAACTATCCGACTGTCGGATTTTCAGAATATAGTCCAGTGGAATTTGTTTCAAGTACAATGGAACGGCAAATTGAATTTCTTGGCGTGCGACTTGCAGGTTTTTTATACTTCCATTTGAGTTTTTTGAAGGTCTTGCAATGCTTCTTATTAGGCTCTCTTCGTACTGAACGCTATCGGAAATCAAATCTATGTGTTCTCGTTCGGAAATAGCTTCAGCCAAATAACTCATATAAAGATTGAGAACATCACGAGAAAGTTTCAATCCTCTAGGTGCTTTTTCGCCAAAATGATTCTCTATACAATATTCTGCAAAACCCGCATCATATTTTCCTTCATAGAGCAGAACATCATGTTTGTCTTGATTCCGCCATAGTTGTAAATGATCATTGTCAGATGTACCTGCATACCTACGATAATACTTTTTTTCGAGTTCGACTTCAAGATTTTTTAGCGCCAATCCATATGCAACATCCATGTCATCGGGAAGCGGACGCTTAATGCGAATTAAATCCGAATGTTCTTTTACATTCATAAATGTAGGCGTAAGATAACTTTCTTCAGGTGCATGAATGTAAGGTATTATGGGACTAATGTGATCCAAATACAAAAGTGCAAATTTTAGCCATGTTTCATCCTTCACTTCAAATCCGGGATAATATAGCAATTCCTTCATTGGTTATGCCTCCTAACAATTTTATTTTAACATAACAAGTACTATATCTTCAATTGCTAATTCATCATTGAAAAGGAGGAACACTATGCCAAGCAAAACCGAAGAATATCTCGCCCTTGCCCAGCGCACAGCCAACGGCTTGACCCGGTATTGGGAAAGCTGGACGGACTATCTGACCACCGCATCCCGGCTGTACAAGTACCCTTTTACAGACCAGTTGATGATCTACGCTCAGCGCCCGGATGCCACCGCCTGCGCTGACTATGATGTTTGGAACAACCGGATGAACCGCTATGTGCGCCGAGGTGCCAAGGGCATCGCCCTGCTGGACGAATCCAGCGGATTCCCGCGCCTGCACTACGTTTTCGATGTGTCGGACACCGGGGTGCGCCGCAATTCTCGTGACCCGGAGGTGTGGCAGTACAACGATGACTTGAAACAGCCTGTTTCGGAAATGCTCGCCGCCACCTACGGTATCAGCGGAGAGCGTGTCAGTCAGCAGCTTGCGGACGTTGCTGGGAAACTGGTGGCAGACTACTGGGACAACAACGGCGGCGACATTCGCGCCATCGTTGACGGTTCGCTTCTGATGGATTATGATGAAGCCGGAGTGGAGATGCAGTTCAAGTCTGCTGCCGCCATCAGCGTCACCTACACGCTGCTGGAACGATGCGGATTTGAGCCGGATGGCTACTTTGACAAGGACGATTTTCGAGCCATCCACGAGTTTTCCACCCCGGATAGTGTCTACGCCCTCGGCGCAGCCGTCAGCGACATGAGCCGGGAGGTGCTGCGGAACATCGAGCGCACCGTAAAAACAACCATTCGCCGCCGAAACAACGAAAGGAGCCAATATGAATACGAACAGCAGGAACGTGACCTACTCGACCGTCGGGGACTACCAGCTCCCGAACCTGACCCTGAACCAACCCCGGAAGCCGCTGGGCAAGTACGGCAGGCTGCGCCGGACGTACCTGATGAACCATCGCCCGATGCTGTACCACACGATGCTCCTGAACGGGAGCCTGTACCCGCACCTGATGGAGGTGGAGCAGACGGCAGAGTGCCGGATGCAGCAGACCATGGTGCAGCTTCTGAAACAGACCCCGGCCCCAGACAAAGAGCAGAATCAGATGGCGTGGGTACAGCACATGAACAGCCTGAAAGCGCAGGCAGAGGAACTGGTGCTGACGGAGCTGATCTACAGCTAAGTTTCTTCGATGCCCACATTCCCACCGAAGCAGCACAAATCGAATCTATCGACCAAGCGGAGAGCGAAAAAACGCCCTCCGCTTTTGTTTTGTCTCAGGCTGAAATCGAAAACGAACTGCGTAAGCACGGCTCAGGATTTGAGGGCGGTAAGCAGCGCATTATGGCACTGTACCAGACCCAGCCTGACCGCAATCTCCGTGCCAAAGCGTTAGCAAAAGAGTACGGCATCGGTGGGCACTCCCACGATTTTTTGAACGGCAGTCGAGGCTTTGTCAACCACGACGGGAGAGGACTGGAATTTGACCATTACCCCGAACACAAGAAATTTACGTTAAGCTGGACGCAGGTGGAAAAGTATATTGACCTGATGATCCAGTCCGACCGCTACCTGACCGACAAAGAGAAGGAGCATTATTCGCCGCCGGTGCCCGTCAACACTGAGCCGGATGCCACCCTGACCCGTGCCCAAAAACTGATCCATGATTTTTGCTTGGAGGAATACGACTCCGAGCCGGACTTCTCTGACCTGTCCAAGATCGGTATTGCCTATACCAACGCCACCGATGAGGGAATCCCCATTCAAGTTAACGTAGATCTGGTGGGATACCGGGTGGAACGGTATCTGGGCGAGGTGCTGATCGACGAGCGGCAGTACGAAAGTCTGGAGGACCTGACAGAGACCGAGTTGGAGGCTCTGGATTTTTCGGAGCTGGTCAGCGTCACGGACGAAGAATTGGAGCATTACCACAGCAAAGTGGAGGAACGCCCTGCACTGTTGCCGCTGGATGCCGCCACCGAGTACAACGCCCTGAAAGAGCAGCACCCGGATGCGCTGGTAGGTTTTGAACAGAACGGACAGTTTGAGTTTTACGGCGAGGATGCCAAGAAAATCTGCGAACTTCTGGGCGGCAAACTTCTGGAAAAGGAAACCGCACTGGGCACCGTCCCGGTCATGGGTTTCCCCCGCGACCAGTGGGCATACCGTGCCAAGCAGCTGTGGCAGTGCGGCGAGAACGTCTATTTGCTTATCAGGACAAAGAAGTTCTGCATCATATCAGCTTTGCCATGAAGAAAAATTCCATGACTGCTTTAGTCGGACCTTCTGGCAGCGGCAAGTCTACTATTGCCAATCTGTTGGCGCGGCTTTGGGATGTAGAATCTGGCAGCGTAACAATACGAGGTGTGGACATTCGGAATGTACCTTTGGCAGAGCTGATGGAGCAGATCAGCATGGTATTCCAGCGGGTGTACTTATTCCAAGATACCATTTACAACAATATCAGCATGGGCAAACCGGGTGCCACAGAGGAAGAAGTCTATGCAGCTGCTAAGAAGGCCCGCTGCTATGATTTCATCATGGCTTTGCCCGATGGATTCCAGACCGTAGTTGGTGAAGGCGGTGCTACACTCTCCGGCGGTAAAAAGCAGCGCATCTCGATTGCACGCTGCATCTTGAAAGATGCCCCTATCATCATTTTGGATGAAGCTACCGCAAGCGTAGATACTGACAATGAAAGCTATATTCAGGAGGCTATCTCGGAACTGGTAAAGGGCAAAACACTTCTCGTAATTGCTCACCGTCTGAATACCATCCAAAATGCCGATCAGATTTTGGTCATTGACAACGGCCAGATTGCACAGCAGGGCACTCACGAAGAACTTTTGAAGCAACCCGGCATTTATCAGGACTTTGTCAACATCCGAAAAAATGCGGCTGGATGGAGCCTTGCTTAACAAAATTCAGCGTATGCGATGCGGAGCATTAAATATCTGTGGGAAGCTGTTCGCCGAAGATTCTATAGAAGAAATCTATGCAAAAAATTGAAGTTATTGTTCGTATCACGAGAGACCACTGCCCTCCCCAAGAGCAGACTATTTTCGAGTGGATTGAAACGAACCGTGCTACGCCAGACACTTTGAATTATCCCGGTCTGGAAATAAACTTGGAACACCGTCGTGTTTTCAAAAATGGACAGGAAGTGTACATGAGCCGTTACGAATATGGTGTTTTAAGTTTAATGGCACGTCATCCGGGGCAATTGTTCACAAAAGAGCAGATATTTGAAGCCGTATGGCATCAGGATAGTGAAAGCTGCCTGACTGCTGTCACCAATACAATTGGACGTATCCGGCAAAAAATCGAGGACGATAGATCCGCTCCTGTTTATATCCGAACGATTTCCAACCTCGGCTACCAATTTATGCCGAATGTTCTGGTGAAAAAAGACTCCGTATAACGATAAAAGCCATACTCAACGGGCAACTTAGACCTTGAGTATGGCTTTTGTCATTATCTGGAAAGACAAAAATTGACATCCTTGCAATCGAAAATAATCTTTTCTAAAATAATATAGAAAAAAGATTTTAGGGGGGCAGTAAGATGTTATCCTTTGCAGATGTTTTAAAAGAGTTTGATGAGTTTTTGCAAACTGCATCTTATTTAGAAGTTCTTCCATGCCGCTGGGGGTATGTACGGCTTTTTAATGAGGGTGATCCTATCAATTTCTATGCAGTCTTGTGCCGTACTCCGCAAGAGTTATATGACACACTGGAAAATGATCTTGCCATTGAAAAAGAGGTTCAAAATCCACTACGAGACTGATTACGAGAAAATTATTGTGTAATTCGTTTGTTTTTCGTGTGCTTTTATTGAGCAGCCTGATAAAATATTGCGTATTCAGACAAAAGAACGCCAGAAAGGTTTGCAACGTCCTCGCTGGCGGTTCATGTGTTTTTATTCTGCTTTGAAAATTCCGTCAAATGGATCGCAAGCGACCTTGTGGCATCCAGCAAGGTCTTTCGCATTTCTGGCGGGCAAGCAAGATAAATCGATTCCAGCTCCCGGCATTCGCGTTCTGCTTCTGATAGGTTCGGGTTGATAACCGAATCCAGGGAAAGCGGCAGAACATGGAGAATGGCACTTAAAATGTCAAAAGAAGGATTCTGCTTTCCATTTTCAATATTGGCGATATACTTCACCGAAACATTACTTTTCAGTGCCAATTGATTCTGTGTCATTTTCATCGCCTTTCGGACAGCTTTTATCTGCTTCCCCAGAGCGATCGCATCTGCATTCGGCATCATCATCACCTCAATAGTATTGTATCGTTCTTGCGGAAAGAGCGGTATAACATCATCGTTCGGGTGATTTTGGCCTATTGTGCTGTTTTTTGTTTTTTCCCGGTCGAGTTATAAAAAAACGGTAACTCGTCCGGGCGATTCTACGCGCCATCCGATCACAGTTGCCGTTTGTGGAGGTAACTGTGATTTTTTATTGGGGTGACGCATCAAAAAAAGCCTGTCTGATGCCGTAGGCCAGATTGTCCCGGAACGGGCACAATCGTTCCGTTCCACCCTCCACAATCGTACCGTTGTGCTATATTGCGCCAGCTTCCCGCTATGGGAGGCTGGCGTTTTTGCGCTTTTGGAGCCAAAGTGCCGCAGTCCGCCAGATGCTTCCTGCCCGAATAATTACTTTACGAGAAGATAACTGGAGGATTATTGAAAATGAAATCGACCTATTTGCTTCCGTGGTTCAAGATGACCACATGGTACTTCCGACTGTCTCGATTGCTGGAAGTTTCCAACGTCAAAAAGCGCACCCAAAATCATGGTGCTGATGCCGACCGTATTTTCATGTTGGTGAAAAATCATGTGCTGGCCGTATCCGGCATGGGAGATGAAGCTCCGCCCACTCCCGGCGGAAGAAACGGAGGGAGTGATGTATTATGATCCTGCTGCAACGGGTGAACGAATCCAAAACCTCCGAAAAGACCGTGAAGTGACACAAGAACAGCTTGCCATCGACCTGAACATCAGTGACCGCTACATGAGAAATCTGGAGAAGGGTGAGAAAGTTCCGTCTGTTGACCTCTTTGTGGAATTGCGGGAACGGTTCGGCTCATCACTGGACTATATTGTTCTTGGTGTTACGGTGTCAGAGCGGGAGCAGGAACTGCAAGATCAGCTGCAAATGCTCCGCAAAGAACTGAAAGAAATGCAGCGGCGGATTCTTGTTATGCTGGAAATGCTGGGCGAATCTGCTTGATCAGGCGCTTCACTGTCGTGAACCGGAACGATTGGTTCCGGTGAAAATGGCAAAACCGGAACTATTGGTTCCTAAAAAAGCATTCAGTTTTCAGGTACACTATGGTCACAGCAAGGGCAGCACCCCAGACGGGGAGAAGCCCGAAGCTGTAAGACGTACCTTGAAAACTGAATATCATTCCCTCGGACAAAACAATGAAACTTCCGTAATTCGCGGCCCGGCCATAAAGAAGGCGGGGTGGCTGAAAAGCCAATGGAGCGGTGCAAATCCGCCGCCGAAAGGTTCCCACCTCCGGGCTGTCGAGGACAAATAGGAGAGAAACAGTATTTTTCAAACCACCAGTTGAGAATTTCTCGGCTGGTGGTTTTACATTTCCCATTAAAATAACGATATGGAGGAAATCTATATGAGTCGATTTTATAACAACTGCGTAGATGAAGCCAGCTTGACCACTCTCTGCCCGATTTGTCTGGATTCCTTTCAGGGAGCAAAGGGCGTTCGTGTCCGGCGCGCAGACCCTAAGCAGAAGATCAAGGATGTCTGCACCTACTGCCAGATTCGCTATGGTTTCGATTATTATGTACAGCCCGATAAGAACGCTGGGCAGTATATGAAGCGAGGCCATTTCGATGATGAATCTGAATGCGCTTAAAATCGACCCGGAGTTTCAGGGCAAGATTCCACCCCTGAATTTTGAAGAAGAACAACAGCTTGAGCAGAACATTCTCCATGAGGGGCGGCTGCTCAACCCAATCATCATCTGGAACGGCTTTATTTTGGACGGACACACTCGCTATCGAATCCTGCGGAAGCACCCGTTCATCGCTTTCCAGATACAGGAGATCGAACTGGATAATCGTTACGCAGCTCTCTCGTGGATCTGTCAGAACCAGCTTGGACGCAGAAATCTTGACCCGGAACGGAAGAAGTTCTTGATGGGCAAGCTGTACGAATCCGAAAAGCTAGCGCGTGGCGGTTCCAAAGAGCGGGCGCACGATGAGAACGGACGGTTCACCTCAATAGCTCAAAATGATCCATTGAGGGCAAAGCCGCTCTCCACCTGTGAGCGCATTGCCGCACAGAACGGAGTGGGGCCAGCCACTGTAAAACGAGCAGAAAAATATGCCAAAGGCGTGGACGCAGCGGAAGATGCAGTTCCCGGTGCAAGAGAAGAAATCCTGACCGGGCGTATCAAGGCAACAGATGCAGAAATCACCGCCTTAGCCAAAAAGCCTAAAGCAGAAATCCCTGCGGCCCTCGCGGAATTGCGGAAGCCAAAGCAGGAACGTCAGCCCCGAAAAGCCGAAACAACTTCTTCAAAACAAACACTTTCTGAAATCAGTAAAACCATCCAAGGGCATCAACGTCAGCTTACTGCCGAAGAAAGAACCTCTCTGAAAGCATCCATTGACAACCGCTATCAGGAACGAGCCGTTGCAAAAGGCTCCCTGATGATGTGCGAAGTACAGGGTGCGAAAGAGGACTTCATTCGCCGCTGGAATACGATTTTCAAAGAATACCCGGATGTTTTTGAAGATTCGGACTGCCGCAAGATCATTCACGACTTGACTGAAGATGCCGTACAGTATCTTCTGAAAATAAAGGAGAAAACGCTATGATGCTTTCTAACCTGAACCTTTCCAGCCTGCCGGAGTGCAACTTCGAGGTGCGCTATGTTGACAGCGTTCTGCTGAACCCCTGCGCCGAATATCAGCGGCTGCTCCGCATGGGCAAGGTTGCAAGGATCGCAGCAAACTTTTCGGAGTACATCGCCAATGAGCCGAAAGTCAGCTACCGGGATGGCCGCTACTTCGTCTTTGACGGACAGAACACCATTGAGGCACGGAAAACGTGCAACGGTGGGCGTGACCTCCCGATTCGTTCCTGTTTGGCATCCTGCACGGCATGGCTCGTTTTCTGGCTCTGTATCAGGGCGAATACAGCCGGGAACGGCTGGTTGGCCGGCTGCGCACGGTGCACCCCAAGAACATCACCCGGCTGGCACAGAACGATACTGCAAAGTACTGTTCGATTGATTTTTGCTACATCCAATATTGGAAAAATGATTCGCATACTTGTAAAATTATATATCAATATAAAAGTATTGACTTCTAAATACTTTTGCGGTATCATTTGATGTGAAAGGTGGTATGAATATGGCTTTTTCGTACAAGCCGCTGTGGAAGCTTTTAATTGACCGGGACATGACAAAAAAACAACTTATGCAAATAACAGGAATCTCAAAATCAACAATGGATAAAATGGCGCGAGGAGAATTAGTGTCTTTGGAAATTATAGACCGTATCTGCGCTTCTTTGGAGTGCCGTGTTGAGTGTGTTATTGAGCACGTTAGGAGTTAAAATGGTAAAGAAAGCAGAAATAACCGCAACTACAACTAAGCGAACTGTAACGGGAAAGTCTTCAACGGATTTGATACTTTCTGCTTATGTCCGTAATAATGAAGACTTATTTCCACTTATATTGTCATTATATGTTCCAATCGGCTCAGAAATTGCAGATGTAACATATGGGAAAGGCGTATTTTGGAAAAATGTAGATAAAAGTAAATATATCCTGCATTTTTCGGATATTAAAATGGGAATTGATTGTCGGAGACTTCCATATAAAAGTCATACGATGGATTGTGTAGTAATTGATCCACCTTATATGGAGGGATTTTATCGACGAAATAGTGACCATTTGGCGGGAAATGGAACGTTTACTTCATTTAGAGAAGCGTACTCTGATGGAAATGTTTATGAACAAAAGCTTGGTAAGCCAAAATATCACGATGCTGTTTTGGATATGTACTATTCTGCGGGAAATGAAGCTCTTCGAGTATTAAAAAAAGACGGATTATTAATAATCAAGTGTCAAGATGAGGTGAGTGCAAACAAACAGCATTTGACTCATGTTGAAATAATCAATGAATATGTAAAACATGGATTGGTTGTAGAAGATTTATTTGTTATGGTAAGAAATAATAAACCGAATATTTCTACACTAAAAAAACAGGTTCACGCAAGAAAAAATCACTCATATTTTTTGATTTTTCGAAATAAATCTCAAAGCATTTCATCGAGCAATGAATAGACATCGGTTGTAAAGGGTGCTTGCAACGGCCAAGAAATATCGATCAAAGTCTTTATGAGATAATTACGATCTTCTGCCGCAATGTTTTTTGAACGATTTCCGGGATGAGGAAGGTCGCTGTTTTTTGCAAATGCAAATCGCCATTGATTGCCAAATGTATAAAGGCTAACTGCAACAATATCAAATTCTCCGACAGCAAGACATGTTGTATTGATGGTATGTCCATTCGCAAGCGGAATTTCTCGACGGTCACTTGCATCACATTGGAATTTTCCTTTCCATGCGTCGGGACCGGTCTGTACAACAGAATTTGTCTGTAATGATTTGGCTTCTATACGGAACTCTCTTCCTTTATAACAGAAAGAAATATCGCCTTTACTATTTCGATCATGATCATCATATTTCATTAGGTTTTTAACATTTTCATGTCCGGTAAAATAGGTTCTGGCTTTATATTCACTCACATAACCAAATATGAATCCACGAAGAGATGGGTTTTCATCAACAATCTTTGTGAGTTCATCTGCTGTTATCTGCCACCTATCAAGAATTGTTGACATGTATAAAGTCCCTCCATTGATAAAATTCGATGTTGTTGTTAATTATAGCACTTATATGTATTCTATACAATGACACAGCAAAACTTTTGATGGCAGAAGCTGCTGGAATCGGTCAAGACAAACGATGCCGCCCGCATCCAGAAGAAGGTCAAGAAAATCCAGAAAGACTTGGAAAGCAAGCAGAAAGAACTGGACGATCTGAAAGCCGAGACCATCCTTGTTATCCGGGGCGTGAGTGCTCTGGACAAAGAACTGCTCGGTACACTGGTGGCCGAAGCAAAGGACGCTCTGGAAACTCTGGAAAAGCAGCTTGTGCAGGCACAGGAAGAATACGATGAAGCTACCAAAACGGCGAAGCGAAGCAACTACATCTGCAACGAGCTGTTCACATGGGCGGATGTGTACGACACTGCCAATCACGATGAACGCCGCGCCATTTTGCAGCAGTTCATCAAGGAGATTCGCGTCCGAAAGGACTATGAGATCTCGATCACCCTGAACGCCAGCTTCGAGCAAGTAGAGCAGCTCAAGGCTGTATCGACCTACGATGGTGCGGAAATTTTTGAAGAAATTTCCGAAAAGGGGGCATAAAAGCGATGCTCTTGCCCGCAACACTCTGCAAAATGCAAAGAAAGAAGCGTGAAAACGATGGATTTTCAAAAAGTACATTGATGACCCCGCCCGGTTCGCATCCGGCTTCAGGGTTCGGAACCTGGCACGGTCTGCCAAGGTTTTTTAGCCATAAAAACGCCGCATCGTATAAAACGATGCGGCAAATTGGTGGACCTAGAGGGATTCGAACCCTTGACCTCTCGGATGCGAACCGAACGCTCTCCCAACTGAGCTATAGGCCCATATTTAGGGGCGTGACACGGTTGGTCGACCAACCGACATACTCCCCATTTGAATGCCCACAACTCTGTGGGGCACAAAAGCGATACGCTTGCACTCCCAGCTGAGCTATAGGCCCATGATGATGACGCTGATAGTGTACCGCGTTTTGGGGCGTTTGTCAAGCAATTTCGGAGAGCGCAAGCGGGGGACTTACAAGCGGCCAAGCTGCCAGAAGGCCACGGCGCTGGCGGCGGCTACGTTGAGGGAATCCACCCCATGGGACATGGGGATCTTTACGGTGTAATCGCAGGCGGCGATGGTGCTGTTTGCAAGACCGTCGCCCTCGGTGCCCAGCACGATGGCAAGCTTCGGCTCAGCGGCAAGGGCAGGGTCGTCGATGCTGACCGAGCGGTCGCTCAGCGCCATGGCAGCGGTCTTGAAGCCCAGTGCGTGGAGCTGGGCGCTGCCGTTTTCCGGCCAGTCGGCAGGGGAAGAGCCGATCTGTGCCCACGGCACCTGAAACACGGTGCCCATGCTCACCCGCACCGCGCGGCGGCACAGCGGGTCGCAGCAGGAGGGGGTAATGAGCACGGCGTCCATGTTCAGCGCGGCGGCGCTGCGGAAGATAGCGCCCACGTTGGTGGAATCTACGATGCCCTCCAGCACGGCCACCCGGCGGGCGTGGGTGCACACCTGCTCCACTGTGCGGGGCACGGGGCGGCGGAAGGCGCACAGCACGCCCCGTGTCAGTGCAAAGCCGGTAAGCTGCGCCAGCAGCTCCCGGTCGGCAGTATACACCGGCACATCACCGCAGCGGGTCAAAATCTCCTGTGCCGGGCCGGTGATCTGCTTGCGCTCCATCAGCAGGGAAAGGGGCTGGTATCCGGCATCCAGCGCCCGGGCGATCACCTTGGGGCTTTCGGCGATAAAGATGCCCTTTTCCGGCTCCAGCCGGTTGCGCAGCTGCGCCTGCGTGAGCCGGGCGTAGATGTCCAGCTCCGGGGCGGTAAGGTCGGTGATCTCGTGAATGACAGGCATGGGAACGCTCCTTTGAAATGAAGTTTTTTCTATTGTAGCACAAGCCGGGGCAGAATGCAAAATCCCTGCTGCACACAGAGCACAGCAGGGATTTGGATGCAATACTTACTCAGAGCGCAGCGCCTTGACGGGGTTGCTCTTTGCGGCGCTGCGGGCGGGGATCAGGCCGCCCAGCATGGTAAGCAGGGTAGCCAGAACGATCAGGATCAACGCGGCCTGCGGCGGCAGCGAGGCCACCACGTTCACATCTCCCGCAATGTGGTGGATCAGCATATTGCCGGGGATGAGCAGCAGCAGGCAGAGCGCCACGCCCATCACGCCGGAGCACAGGCCGATGATGAAGGTCTCGGCATTGAACACCTGCGAGACGTTGTGCTTGGAGGCACCGATGGCACGCAGAATGCCGATCTCCTTGCGGCGCTCCAGCACACTGATATAGGTGATGACGCCGATCATGATGGAGGACACCACCAGCGAGATGGCTACAAAGGCCACCAGCACATTACTGACCATGCCCACGATCTCGGTGACAGAGTTCATCAGGGTACCCACCATGTCGGTGTAGTGGATCACCTTGTCCTCCTCGCCCTGCTGCCGCATGGCGGCGTTGTAAGCGTCCAGCTCGCTCACCACCAGCGCCTTGGTGTCAAAGCTGTTGGGATAGATATAGATGCCAGCGGGCTTTGCGTAGTCCACATAGCCGATGTCGCTCAGGATCTTTTCGTAGCTGGAAGAGGAAGAGAGCAGGGTGTTTTTGATCAGCTCGGTCAGGTCGGAGCCGGTCATGTTGATCTGAATGGCCTGCTGGAACACGGTGGGGTCGATCTTGAGTGCGCTTTCCACCTGTGTGCTCAGCTGCGCAATGTTGCTCTGGATGGCCTGCGCGATCTTCTGCTCCAGCTGCTCGGCCAGCTTCTGGATGGCGGGCCCCATCTGCTCCTGCAAAGCAGCGGTGAGCTGGGTCTGCAACGCCTCGCTCAGCTGGACGGAGTAGGTCTCCATCACGGTCTGCAAATTCTGCTGGAGGGTATCAGCAAACTGCTCCTCCAGTCCGGAGGTGTCCAGCAGATCGCCCATGGATTCGGCCAGCAGCGTCTGGAAGGCATCGGTTTTCATATAGGAGGAGAAGCCGATCTTGTCCAGATTCAACAGGCCGTTGCTGATGATATAGCGCTTGTAGCCGTTCAGGATCTTTTTCATCAGCGCCTGCAAGCCGTCCTGAGAGATGTTCAGTTCGACACCGTCGAACAGCTCACTCATGTCCATCTCCATGTCCGGCAGCGGCAGCCCGCTGAGATCCAGCTTGAAACTGGAAGGATCGATGAGGGTGGCAAGGTCAAAGGAGCCATCGGTCAGATCGAAGGCACCGTCCAGATCAAAGTGCAGGGCACTGGTGTCGAACTGGAAGGCATCCTTGAGGGCATCTGTGTCCACCGAGAACAGGGAAGCGATATCCAGCATACTGTTGCTGGCAGCGTCGAAGGGCTCGCCGGTCAGCATGTTGATGTCCGGGTCTGCCAGCTGCTGGCGCACGATCTCGCTGTTAGCTGCCTGATCGATGATGTGATAGGTCAGATCATGCAGGTAGTCCAGGCCGCTGTGCAGAATGGTGGAGGTGGCATCTGCCTTGGGCTGTACGATGCCTACAATGGTCAGATCCTCGCTGTCGGCCACCAGCTGCTGCATATAGGCCTCGTCGTTCATCTTGCTCAGCCAGACCTTGTGCTCGGTGTCGTAGACGTAGCAGTCGGCCTTGTTGACAAGCTTGAAGGTCATGCCAAGAAAATCGTCATAGGTATAGGTGCCGTAGTCTGTGGGCAGATCGATCTTCTGGTTCTGTGCATACTGCTGTAAGATTTTGTCCAGCTCGGCCTGATCCCGCAGACCCATGGCATACAGCGTGTAGTCCGAAATGCTGCCGTCTGCGTTCAGGGTCAGTACCAGCTCGTTGTACTTTTCCGGCCAGCGCCCGGCCTTGACATCGTACTGATCCTCGTACAGGGCGGGGGTCTCGGCCATTTCGCAGAACACATAGGGGCTGGACATGGAGGTCATGATGCTGGTCACCGAGGTGTTCTCACTGGCGATATCAGAGAAGGTGGTGTCCGGGTTCAGCTTCTGCACGGTGCCGTCCGGGTTCTGGCGGTAGATCAGCGGAGATGAGGTGTAGGAATATTCCACCGTGGCGTTGTCCCGGATGGTGCAGGCGTCACTGTCCAGATATTCTTTCAGCGAACGCAGGTCGTTATTGGTAGCACCGATGTTCAGCTGAGACAGCAGCTGGCTTACCGTAACCATGCCCTCCGGCGCAGGGGAGGCACTGGACGAGACACTGGTGTAGGAGTCCGGGTCCATCATGCTGGTCAGATCCACGCCGGTGCTGCTGATCTGCAACGGGTAGGCCGCCAGCGTGGATTTTTCCATGTTGCTGATATAGCGGCTCACACCATTGGACAGCGAAAGGATCAGCGCAATGCCGATGATGCCGATAGATCCGGCAAAGGCGGTGAGCAGGGTGCGCGCCTTTTTGGTGAGCAGATTGTTGAAGCTGAGGGAGAGGGAGGTGAGCAGGGACATGGAGGAGTGTCCCATGTTCCGGTGCACAGGTGCTGCGGCAGCGGCCTCATCCTCGGGCTCGTAGGGCATGGTATCGGAACGGATCACGCCGTCTTGCAGCTTTACGATGCGGGTGGCGTAGCGTTCGGCCAGCTCCGGGTTGTGGGTGACCATGACCACCAGCCGGTCCCGCGCCACTTCCTTGAGCAGCTCCATCACCTGAATGCTGGTCTCGCTGTCCAGTGCGCCGGTGGGCTCGTCTGCCAGAAGGATATCGGGATTGTTCACCAGTGCGCGGGCAATGGCCACGCGCTGCATCTGTCCGCCGGACATCTCGCTGGGGTGCTTGTGCAGCTGGTTGCCCAGCCCCACCTGCTCCAGCGCAGCGGCGGCACGGCGGCGGCGCTCGGCCTTGGAAACACCCGAGATGGTCAGCGCCAGTTCCACATTGCCCAGCACGGTCTGGTGAGGGATCAGGTTATAGCTCTGGAACACGAAACCGATGGTGTGGTTCCGGTAGGAGTCCCAGTCGCGGTCGGTGTATTTTTTGGTGGAGACGCCATTGATGACCAGATCGCCGCTGTCGTAGCGGTCCAGACCACCGATGATGTTCAGCAGGGTGGTCTTGCCGGAGCCGCTGGGGCCCAGAATGGCCACAAATTCGTTGTCCCGCAGGTTCAGACTGACGTTGTTCAGTGCATGCTGCACCAGCTCGCCGGTCTTATATTCTTTGTTGATCTGTTTGAGCTTGAGCATAAATGTGCCTTTCCGGTACTGCGCCGCCGGGCGCTGCTGCCTGTGTTTTAAAAGTAGGAAACATTTGCAGACAATATCTCATTTAGTTTAGCAAAAAAATATGAAAAAACCGTGAAATCATCCTGCGGAAATGCTGAAGCTGCGGAGCTTTTGCATTCAGGCAGTAGTCTGGCCGGAAAGCCGGGGCAAAAAAGAGAAGTGGGAAAAGATACCGGTTGAATTTATAGGCGCAACGTGTTATTCTAAAGCTGACAGACAGAGTACGCTGCATGTAAAATAAACGGAAGCTAACAGTATATTTTCTGAAAAACAGCGAAAAAACTGTCAATACAACACTTTTTTAGGATTGTAACGGTTTCTCCTGCTTTATACAATAGCAAAATAAGGATAAACAAGGCAAAAAAGCATGGCCCTTGTAGTAAGGAGGAACTGAAATGGAACGTACATTTTCACCCATGATCCGGCAGTATTCTGCCATTGATGGTTTGCAGCAGGCGTATACGCTGGTGTATGCCATGGAGGTAGAGGGCACACAGTGCTGCCGACTGATCCTGTACAGGATCGGTAACCGACAGCAGATGGTCAGTCAGCACGTTGCGGCAGCGCCGGAGTTTTGCTACCGGCTTCTGCGTTATCTGTGTGAAAATGGAGTTCAGCCGGAGCTCTGGCAGGATGTGGTCACAGACCTGACAGCTGCCGAACTGCTAGGCAGGAAAGGCGGCGCATGGCGTGAACAGTGAGCGAACAGCCCAACTGCAAGTCGCCCTTGCAAGCTACGATCTGAAAGAACTGCGCGTCCAGAAGCGCTATTTGCAGGAGCAGGGAACAGCCATTGCCTGTACCTGCTTTTGCAGCGGCAAAAAGCTGCTGGCGCAGCTGCGGCAGGGTGCCCGTTATGATGCTGTTGTGCTTTGCAGCGAACTGACGGATCTGTCTGCGGAGCAGTTTGTCCGGCAGTTTTACCAGCTGAAGGAGCGGCCGATGCTGCTGGTACAAAACTATGGCCGCAGCAGCGGCACGGCACTGCAAAAGATCCGCGATGGGTACTACTGCGTAGAGGGCACCGAGCTGAAAAGGCTGCTGTGGCAGCTTTACCGGATGCCCGGGCAGAGAAACCGGCAGCTGGAGCGGCAGTGCGGCCAGCTGTACACTGCGTGGGGTATCCCGCAGGGGGATGTCAACGCCGGATATCTTTCCTGTGCGGTCAGCATCGTGTGCAGCACCAGTCAGAAGCTGGCGATCCGCAAGGAGATCTTGCAGGCGGTAAGCGAGCAGTTTGATACATCGGTCGCTGCCGTGGAAAGCGGTATCCGCCGGATGGTGGATCAGCTGGAGGAAAAGCCGCCCCCTGCATGGCTGGCGTTTAAGGCCGATACAAGGCTGGGCAGCGGCAAACCCACCACCGGCAAGCTGATCTACGCGATCAGGGATGTTGTGCTGCGGCAAAAGACCAAGGCCGCGCCGCCCACCCGCCCGTAAGGCCTGCGTACGGCTGTGGCAGCTGGAACACTGCGGTGTTCCCTTGAAAATAACATCGCCCGGGGAGGCAGAGCAATGGAGCAGCAAAGGACAGAAACGCGGTCTATCACCGCAGAGCAGCGGAAGCGGGTCGAGGAAAGCTGTTTCCACGCGCTGGCGCTGATCGGGCGTAACTGTGAATATCTGGAGCAGCATTTTGACCGCACCGGTGCAGACGAGCCTGCCCGGCAGGCGGTGGCAGATATCAACACCGCTGCCATGCAGCTGGACCGCACCCTCGGCGAGGCGATCACCCTGCTGGAGTTTCTGCACGAGGAAGCAAAACCGCAGCTGTACCCCCTTGACCTGTGTGAGCTTTTGCAGCAGGTGGCGGCGCAGTCTGATATGATCCGGGCGCAGCTTGGGGTGGACATCCGGCTGGACTACGGCGGGTGCACCGCCTGCTGCGTAATGGCAGACCGCAGAGATGCGGAGCTGCTGTGCCTGCATCTGCTCTCCAATGCGCTGCGCGCCAGCCGGGAGGGCGGCAGCGTCTGCATCGCGCTGCGCCCCAATGAAAGCGGCTGGCAGCTGACGGTCACCGACGATGGCTGCGGGCTGCCCGGCCAGGATGCACAGGCAGCGCTGGAAAACCGCCGCAGCTTTCTGGGCGGGGCGCAGCTGGGGCTGCTGCTCTGCCGGGAGTGCTGCCGCCGGATGGACTGGAGCTTACAGCTGGAGCCTGCGCCCGAAAAGGGCACACAGGCTGTGGTGAGCATTCCGCTGTACGCAGGCGAAAGCCGCCCCGACGGCACGGTGGAACTGCGCACCGACTCGGAGACCGAGCGGGAGCAGCGCAAGTATCATCTGCGCGCCATGCTGGTGCGGGAGATGCGCACCATGCCGGAGCGCGGCGACCCGGAAGAGGAGTTTTAATAAGGTGGGATGGCCGCTGCACAAAGCGCTGTGCAGCGGCTTTTTTTGCAGGGAAAAACGACAGTTGTTCACAAAAAATTCAGCCTTTTGAGCAAAAAATACTATTTTTTTCGTGTAAAATAGACAACATGGATTGAATGCTGCCTGCGATTGGATTATAATAATAGTGTATGCAAAAACGTATTTACTGCATTTTTTACAGCGGCTGCTGCTTGAAAATGACGTAGCTGCGCGATGCGGGCTGCTGAAAAGAGAAAGCTGCCGTTGCACGCCTTTGTCGCAAAACGGCTGTTTGGCATGGCAGCCGGGGCGTTATGCCCCGGTCATTTGTCCTTAGGAGGGAAAACAAGGTGAGAGTAGGTCTTGACATCGGCAGCACCACCATCAAGTGTGTGGTGCTGGGCGAGCATGATGAACTGCTGTATTCTACATACGAACGACATTATAGTCATATTCTGGAAAAGGCGCAGGAGCTGCTGCGGCGCATCGACACCGAGCAGCTGCATGGCTGCAAGGCGCTGCTCAGCATCTCCGGCTCTGCCGGTATGGGCTTAGCCGACAGCTGCGGCGTGCCCTTTGTGCAGGAGGTGTTCTCCACCCGCGTGGCGGTCAAGCGCTTTATGCCAAAGACCGACTGCGTCATTGAGCTGGGCGGCGAGGATGCCAAGATCCTGTTTCTGACCAACGGCACCGAGGTGCGCATGAACGGCAGCTGTGCCGGCGGCACCGGTGCCTTCATCGATCAGATGGCTACCCTGCTGAAGATGAGCGCCGAGGAGATGAACAAGGCCGCCGAGCAGGCGCAGCGCACCTATACTATCGCCTCCCGCTGCGGCGTGTTTGCCAAAAGCGATGTGCAGCCTTTGATCAATCAGGGTGCCCGCACCGAGGATATCGCCGCCAGCATCTATAAGGCCGTGGTCAACCAGACCATCGCCGGTCTGGCACAGGGACGCCCCATCAAGGGCAATATCCTCTATCTGGGCGGCCCGCTTACCTTCAGCACTGTGCTGCGCAAGAGCTTTGACGAGGCGCTGAACGTGACCGGCATCTGCCCGGAAAACAGCCTGCTGTATGTGGCGCTGGGCGCTGCTCTGTATGCCGACAAGGAATTTGTGCTCACCGAGGTGGCCGCTGCGCTGGACAAGTACGCCGCCACTGCTACCTATGCCAGCGAGCCGCCGCTGTTCGCCAGCAAGGAGGAGTACGAGGCCTTCCATGCACGGCACATGTCCCACAGCGTGCCCCGCGTGGCCTTTAGCGCCCACTGCGGGCCGGTGCATATCGGCATCGACTCCGGCTCTACCACCGTCAAGCTGGTGGTGGTGGACGAAAAGAGCCAGATTCTGTACACCAACTATCAGCCCAACCTCGGCAACCCGCTGCCCCTCATCCGGGAGCAGCTGCTCAAAATTTACAAGGAGCATCCGGGACTGCAGGTGGCCAGCGTTACCACCACCGGCTACGGCGAGGAGCTGGTAAAGAACGCCTTCCGCTGCGATTACGGTCTGGTGGAAACGGTGGCGCATTTTACCGCTGCCAAGTACTTTATGCCGGACGTGGACTTCATCATTGATATCGGCGGGCAGGACATGAAGTGCTTCAAGATCGAGGATGGCGCCATCAGCAACATCTTCCTGAACGAGGCCTGCTCCTCCGGCTGCGGCAGCTTTTTGCAGACCTTTGCGCAGGCGCTGGGCTATGACGTCAAGGAGTTTGCCGCGCTGGGTCTGTTCGCAGACCGCCCGGTGGACTTGGGCAGCCGCTGCACCGTGTTCATGAACAGTTCGGTCAAGCAGGCACAGAAGGACGGTGCCAGCATCGAGAATATCTCCGCAGGTCTGTCCATCAGCGTGGTCAAGAACGCGCTGTACAAGGTGATCCGCGCTTCCAGCCCGGAAGAGCTGGGCCGCAAGATCGTGGTGCAGGGCGGTACCTTCTATAATGAAGCCGTGCTCCGCGCCTTTGAAAAGGAGATGGGCGTGGAGGTCATCCGGCCGGACATTGCCGGCCTGATGGGCGCTTACGGCGCTGCTTTGTACGGCCTGCGCCAGAGCCATAAAAACAACCAGACCGCCTCTGCCATGATGGACGAGCAGGAGCTGGAAAGCTTTGCACAGCAGGTGGTCAGCGTCAAGTGCGGCGGCTGCGGCAACCATTGCCAGCTGACCGTCAACACCTTTGCCGATGGCCGCAAGTTCATCTCCGGCAACCGCTGCGATAAGCCCGTTACCGGCAAGAGCGAGGACAACAGCCTGAACCTGTACGCCTACAAGCAGCAGCTACTAGCCAGCTACAAGCCTGTGCCCGGCAAGCGCGGCTCCATCGGCATCCCGCTGTGTCTGGGCTTCTACGAACTGCTGCCCTTCTGGTACGCTTTCTGGACGAGCCTTGGCTTTGCGGTGCACACCAGCCCGGTGTCCACCCGCGGGCTGTATCTGGCCGGACAGGCTACCATCCCCAGTGATACCGCCTGCTTCCCGGCAAAGCTGAGCCACGGCCACATCAAGGCGCTGAGCCAGATGCAGCTGGACGCCATCTTCTACCCCTGTCTGACCTACAACGTGGACGAGGGCTTGGGTGATAACCACTATAACTGCCCGGTGGTGGCCTACTACCCGGAGGTTCTGGCAGGCAACTGCCCGGAACTGGAGGGCAAAAAGTTCATCTATGATTATGTGGGCATCCACCGCCCCAAGGATTTTGTGCACAAGATGGCAAAGGAGGTGCTGCCCAAGTACTTTGGCGGCATCTCCGAGCGGGAAGTGCAGGCCGCAGCCGATGCTGCCTACGCGGAGTATGAGGCACACATGGCAAAGATCCGGGTAAAGGGCAGCGAGATCATCGATGAGGCGCGCCGTCAGGGCAAGCGCATCATCGTGCTGGCTGGCCGTCCCTACCATGTGGACCCGGAGGTCAACCACGGCATCGACCACCTGATTACCCGCCACGGGGCTGCGGTGGTCACCGAGGACAGCATCTCCAACCGGGTGCAGAAGTTCCCCACCAGCGTGCTGAACCAGTGGACCTACCACAGCCGCCTGTATGCCGCCGCCAAGTACTGCACCACCCAGAAGGATATGGATCTGGTGCAGCTGGTGTCCTTCGGCTGCGGCGTGGATGCCATTACCACCGACGAGACCCGCGAGATTTTGCAGCGGGGCAACAAGCTGTATACCCAGCTGAAGATCGACGAGATCACGAACCTCGGTGCCGTGAACATCCGCCTGCGCAGCCTGTTTGCCGCTCTGGACGAGCGGGACGAAGCCGCCGCAGAAAAGGCAGAGTAAAAGAAACCTTGAGATAGGCTGAAAGACTTCCCCCGGCGGGGGAAGTCTTTGCGGGGACTATCTTGTTTAGAGCAACATAGGAGGAACCTATGGAATATAATTATCCAAAATTTACCCCGGAGATGAAAAAGACACACACCATCCTTATCCCCAACATGGCCGTTACCCAGTTCCGGCTCATGGAATACGCACTGCGCTGCGAGGGCTATAAGTGTGAGCTGCTGGGCAACTGCGGCAGTGCCGTGGCGCAGCTGGGGCTGAAGTATGTCCATAACGATACCTGCTACCCGGCGCTGCTGGTCATTGGCCAGTTTCTGGATGCGCTGAACAGCGGCAAGTACGATCTGGAGCACACCGCCCTGCTGATCACCCAGACCGGCGGCGGCTGCCGCGCCTCCAACTACATCCATCTGCTGCGCAAGGCGCTGGTCAAGGCCGGATACCCGCAGATCCCGGTGGCAAGCCTGAACTTTTCCGGTCTGGAAAAGGACAGCGGCTTCCAGATGACCCTCCCGCTGGCACGCAAGTGCATCGCCTGCATCTTCTACGGCGATATGCTGTGTGCGCTGCGCAATCAGGTGGCTCCCTACGAGAACGAAAAGGGTGCCGCTGACCGCATGGTGGATCGCTGGATCGCCCGTCTTGGCCGCGCCTTGCTGGCCGGGAAGGGCTTTACTTCCCGGGAAATGAAGCACACCTTCCCGCTCATCGCAAAGGACTTTGCCGCCATCCCGGTCACCCGGGTGCCCAAGGTCAAGGTGGGCGTTGTGGGCGAGATCTACGTCAAATACAGCCCGCTGGGCAATAATGATCTGCAGAAGTTTTTGGAAAGTCAGGACTGCGAGGTGAACTTCCCCGGTCTGATGGGCTTTGTGCAGTACTGCGCCTTCAACATGGGCGAGGATCATGTGCTGTACGGCGGCAAGCTGGCTGTGAAGGTGGGCACCGACCAGTTCCTCAACTGGCTGGACAGCGTGGAGCGTGTCATGCTCAAGGCTGAGACGGACGCCGGGTTCTATGCGCCGGGCCCCTTCAAGGAACTGGTGGAAAAGCCCAAGGGGGTCATCTCGCTGGGCGCAAAAATGGGCGAGGGCTGGCTGCTGACCGCCGAGATGATCGAGCTGGTGCAGGGCGGCTACGGCAACATCGTGTGTGCGCAGCCCTTTGGCTGCCTGCCCAACCATATCGTGGGCAAGGGCATGGTGAACAAGATCCGTGCGCTGTACCCCAGCGCCAATATCACCCCCATCGACTACGACCCCAGCGCCACCCGGGTCAATCAGGAAAACCGCATCAAGCTGATGCTGGCTGTGGCCAAGGAGCGGCTGAACGCCCCTGTGGACGCCCAGCCGCTTACGGCAGAGCAGCTTGCCGGTGGTGCCCCTCAGGTCGGCGCTACCGTGTAACAGCGGCAAAATACAACGCAAAAGGCTGCTGTACAGTTTTGTGCAGCAGCCTTTTTGGCAAGTAGACGATTTGAAATGGCCTCCGCGCTGCTCTGGCCATCTTCAGCGGAAAGCATATTTATATTTCGCGTTTGTCGCACCCTGCGGGGCGCGACAAACGCATTTTCACGAGAAGGGACGTAACGGAAAGCGGCATCTGAAAACCGTAGAAATGCCCTTTTGTAGGAAAGGAACCGCCATGGAAAAGCCCGCAGCTGCCTGTTATCATCTGCCCGGACTGTTCGAGTTTTACGAGTTGTACCGCCGATTTTTGCCGCTGTACCGGGAGCACCGGGAATATTTCTATGATTGGTGCGCCATCGGCTCTATCTACGGTGCACCGGCGGGCTGCATCTGGGGCGGGGGACGCATCTCCTGCGGCGGGGCAGCTGCGCGCGAGGTGCTGGCGCTGCTGCGGGAATACGGCATCTCCGGGCGGCTGACCTTCAGCAACTCCCTGCTGCGGGCCCAGCACCTTGCCGACCCGCAGTGCAACGTCCTGTGTGCGCAGTTTGCCAAAGCGGGCAGTGTGCCAAACGGCGTCATCGTCCATTCTGACCTGCTGGCGGACTATCTGCGGCAGCGCTGGCCGGAGCTGTATCTGGTATCCTCCACCACCAAGGTGCTCACCGAGTTTGCGCTTTTGCGGCAGGAGCTGGAAAAGCCTCAGTTCCGGTATGTGGTGCCGGATTTCCGGCTGAACCCGGCACTGGAACAGCTGCGCACCCTGCCGCCGGAGCAAAAGGCGAAGGTGGAGTTTTTGTGCAACGAGTGCTGCTGGTTCGGCTGCACAGAGCGCAAGCGCTGCTACGAGACGGTCAGCCGTCAGAATCTGGGCGAGGACTGCCCGGACCACCGCTGCGCCGCCCCGGACGCCGCCGGGGGCTACCGCTTTTCCAAGGCGATGCGCAGCCCCGGATTCATTGGGGTGGAGGATATCCGGCAGCGGTATCTGCCCGCAGGCTTTTCCCACTTTAAAATAGAGGGCAGGGGGCTTGGCAGTGCACTGGTGTTGGAATTTCTGCTTTACTACATGACAAAACCGGAATACCAGCTGCAAGTGCGGGAGGCAATTTATCTGGACAATATGCTGGACCTTTTTTAAGAAAAACGCACCGGGCAGACCGTTTTCTGCCCGGTGCTGCTTTTTACCGGCGGGATTTGCACATGAAAACTTTCTTTTCCCTCCAAAGCGTGCTACAATAAACAGGAAATAAGTGTTATAGGAGCAGTGCATGGAAACAACGCAAAAACAGATCGTACTGGGCATTCTGGCTCATGTGGACTCCGGCAAGACCACCCTCTCCGAGGCCATGCTCTACCGCGCCGGTGCCATCCGCAAGCTGGGGCGGGTGGACCACGGAGATGCCTTTCTGGATACCGACAGCCTGGAAAAAGCGCGCGGCATCACTATCTTTTCCAAGCAGGCGCTGCTTACGGCGGGCAATACCGCCATCACCCTGCTGGATACCCCCGGCCATGTGGATTTTTCCACCGAGACCGAGCGCACTTTGCAGGTGCTGGATTACGCGGTGCTGGTGGTCAGCGGAACAGACGGTGTGCAAAGCCATACCGAAACGCTGTGGCGGCTGCTGCGGCGCTACCATGTGCCCACCTTTGTGTTTGTGAACAAGATGGATCTGCCCGGCATGACCTGGGAGCAGCTGCTCAGTCAGCTGAACCACCGCCTTGGCGAGGGCTTTGTGGATTTTGGCGCAGAGCCTGCCGCCCGCAACGAGGCGCTGGCGCTGTGCGATGAGCAGCTGATGGAAAAAATGCTGGACGCAGGCACCCTGACCGATGCGGATCTCATCCCGGCAGTTGCCCGGCGGCACGTTTTTCCGTGCTGGTTCGGGGCGGCGCTGCGGCTGGACGGGGTGGATGCACTTCTGGACGGGCTGGACCGCTACACCCGCTCCGCCCCGGCACTGCACGCCTTTGGGGCAAGGGTATTTAAGGTATCGCAGGACGAGCAGGGCACCCGCCTGACATGGCTGCGGGTCACCGGCGGAGAGCTGAAGGTAAAGGCTCTGCTCACCGGCGAAGCGGACGGCGAGCCGTGGGCAGAAAAAGCAAACCAGCTGCGGCTGTACTCCGGCGCAAAATATACCCTGACCGAGGCCATCGGCCCGGGACAGGTGTGTGCCGTGACCGGCCTGACCCATGCAAAGCCCGGCACCGGGCTTGGAGCAGAGCGGGACAGTGATGTGCCGGTTCTGGAACCGGTGCTCAGCTATCAGGTGCTGCTGCCGGAGGGCGCGGATGTGCACGCCGCGCTGGGCAAGCTGCACCGGCTGGAAGAGGAAGAACCCCAGCTCCATGTGGTGTGGAACGAAAGCTTGGGCGAAATTCATGTGCAGCTGATGGGTGAGGTGCAGCTGGAAGTGCTGCGCAGCCTGCTGGCTGAGCGGTTCGGGCTGGAAGTATCCTTTGGCCCGGGCGGCATTTTGTATAAGGAGACCATCACCGAGCCCATGGAGGGCGTAGGGCATTACGAGCCGCTGCGCCACTATGCCGAGGTGCATCTGCTGCTGGAACCGCTGCCCCGGGGCAGCGGGATGCAGTTTGCCGCCGACTGCCGGGAAGAGGTTCTGGACAAAAACTGGCAGCGGCTGGTGCTGACCCATCTGGAAGAAAAGCAGCACCTTGGTGTTTTGACCGGCGCACCGCTGACCGATGTAAAAATCACCCTGCTCACCGGCAAAGCGCACCTCAAGCACACCGAGGGCGGTGATTTCCGGCAGGCCACCTACCGCGCCGTGCGGCAGGGGCTGATGCTGGCAAAAAGCCAGCTGTTAGAGCCGTGGTATGCCTTCCGGCTGGAAGTGCCGGTGGAGAACATCGGCCGCGCCATGAGTGACATCCAGCGCATGGAGGGCAGCTTTGACCCGCCGGAAAGCGGCGCAGAGACCGCCACCCTGACCGGCTTTGCGCCGGTATCTACCATGCGCAGCTACCCCATGGAGGTGGTCAGCTACACCCGGGGCAGGGGACATTTGAGCCTGACGCTGGACGGCTACCGCCCCTGCCACAACGCGCAGGAGGTCATTGCGGAAACCGGCTACCAGCCGGAGCATGATCTGGAAAACCCCGCAGATTCCGTGTTTTGTGCCCATGGTGCTGGCTTTGTGGTGCCGTGGAGCGAGGTGCGCAGCCACATGCACGTTGAAAGCGGCTGGGGCAAGGCAAAGCCCGCCCGCCCGGAGGTGCAGGCTGCGCCCCAGCGCCGCGCCATGGCCTACCGCGCCACATTGGAAGAGGATGCCGAGCTGCTCAAAATTTTTGAGCGCACCTACGGCCCTATCAAGCGGGACCCGCTGGCGGCTTTCCGTCCGGTGCAAAAGACCGAACGCCCGGATTTTGCCGCTGAACAGTGGGAAATTGCCCCGGAATATCTTCTGGTGGACGGCTACAACATCATCTTTGCGTGGGACGAGCTGAACGCGCTGTCAAAGGAAAGCCTGGACGCCGCCCGCCACAAGCTGATGGACATCCTGTGCAACTATCAGGGCTATCAGAAATGCGTGCTCATTCTGGTGTTCGATGCCTACCGTGTGCCCGGCAGCCCCGGTGCCATCGAGCAGTACCACAATATCCATGTGGTCTACACCAAGGAGGCCGAGACCGCCGATATGTTCATCGAGCGGGTCACTCATGAAATTGGTAAAAGCCGCCGCGTCCGCGTGGCGACTTCGGACGGCATGGAGCAGGTCATCATCCTTGGTCACGGCGCACTGCGCGTGTCCGCCCGGATGTTCCACGAGGAAGTGCAGAACGTGGAAAAGCAGATCCGCGCCCTTGTGCAGGGACAGGCGTAATGCTGACCCTGTGAAAGTGGTCTATCGGAACGCCCGCAGGCGTTCCGATAGACCGAGTACAAATAAAATTTTCTTTCTTGTGAAAAAGTTGGTTTGGAAAATCCGCAGATTTTCCAAACCGACAATTATAAAATATTCATTCCGCTGAAAATGCCCAGAGCAGCGCGGAGGGCATTTGAAATCGTTCTCTGGAGGTGCACCCATGGCTGTGGAAATTACCGAAGAATTTGCCTGGCAGAGCATCCCGCGCCGCGCCCGGGACAGCCATAAGGGCACCTTTGGCAGCGTGCTGGCAGTGGCGGGCAGTGCCTTTTACCGGGGCGCTGCCCTGCTGGCAGCCGAGGGCGCACTGCGCACCGGGGCGGGCATCGTCACCCTTGCCAGCGTGGAACCGGTGGTCAGTGCCGCCGTCACCCGCCTGCCGGAGTGCTGCCTGTGCCCCTGTAAGGAGGGTGCACAGGGCGGCATTGCACCGGAAAATGTGCCGCTGCTCCGGCGGCAGAAGGCTACCGTGCTGCTGCTGGGCCCCGGCCTTGGCGGCACGGCGCAAAGCACCGCCCGGGCCGCCGAGACCCGCACGCTGGTGCAGCAGCTTCTGCCCGGTTTTGCGAGCACTGCGGTGCTGGACGCCGACGGCCTGAACGCCGCCGCTCAGCTGCTGGCCGAGGGCAAACCCTTCCCGCACCCGGCGGGAGAGCTGGTGGTCACCCCGCACCCCGGCGAGATGGCGCGCCTGACCGGCCTTTCGACGGCAGCGCTTGCCGCCGACCGGGAGGGCATCGCCTTGCGGTATGCCAAGGCGTGGAACGCCGTTGTGGTGCTGAAGGGTGCACGCACCGTGGTGGCCAGCCCGGACGGGCGGGTGTGCGTGAACCCCACCGGCAACCCGGGGCTTGCCCGGGGCGGCAGCGGGGATGTACTGGCGGGGATGCTTGCGGCGCTGCTGGCCTGCGGTCTGCCCGCCTACGAAGCCGCTGCCTGTGCGGTATATCTGCACGGCGCCGCCGCCGACCGTGCCGCCGCAAAGCGCGGCGAGTACGGAATGCTGCCCCACGATATCCTGCCGGAGCTGGGCGCACTGTTTGCGGAAAACCAGAGATAAACGAAAAGCAGCAGCTGCGCAAAATGACGTGCAGCTGCCGCTTTTTAATTGCTATAATTTGTGGTTCAGAAACGTTTTAAATTACCGGAACTGGCCGAGGTATTCCTCCACGGAGCGGGTCATCTCCTTGGAAAAATCGGAGTTATACTTGCGGTTGCAAAAGGCGGTGCACCACTGGTCAAAGGGCGCGTTACCGGCTTTGTAGCCAAAGGTGTCCCGCAGCTCTGCGCCGTCCATGGTGCGGTAGCCGTTTTCGTGCACGATGTGCTCCATGGCGCAGCGCTGGGGCTTTGTCCGCTCCTTCTGCTGCTGGGTGGGCCAGCCGAACACCAGCATCACCGCCGGGAACACATAGTCCGGCAGATGCAGCAGGCTGCGCTGGGTGGCGCAGTTTTCCATAATGTCCCCGATGTAGCACGAGCCGATGCCAAAGCTTTCGGCGGCGACCACGGCGTTCTGGGCGGCAATGGCGGCGTCGGTGACTGCCAGCATCAAATCGCCCACGCCCGGGGTGCGGGGCGTGCAGCCGACCTCTAAGTAGGCGTCGTACCACTTTTTGCAGTCGGCGCAGAACACCAGCACCAGCGGCGCTTTGGCAATAAAGGGCTGGTGGTCGCAGCTTTCGGCCAGTGCTTCTTTCAGCGCCGGGTCGGTGATGTCTAAAATGGTATACAGCTGCTGACAGCCCGCAGAGGGTGCCTGTGCGGCAGCTTCCAAAATGGCCTGCTTCATCTCGGCAGGAATGGGCTTTTCTTCATACACTCGCACCGACTTGCGGTCGAACAGGCTTTGCAGGATGGGATTGCGCTCAGTCATGGGAACACCTCCGGTGTTGTGTTTATTCATAGTCGATGGGCAGGGTGGGCAGACCGTTCAGTTCCAGCCCGGCGGTGTGCCCGGCAATGTACTGGTAGTAGCCCTGTGCGGCGATCATGGCGCCGTTGTCGCCGCAGAACTTCAGCTCCGGCAGGTAGACCTTTGCACCCAGCTTCTGGGCACCGTCATTCACCAGCTGACGCAGACGGCCGTTGGCGGCTACGCCGCCGGCAAGACACACCTGCTTTGCCCCGGTATCGGCAGCGGCAAGCAGCAGCTTTTCGGCCAGAATGCCCGCAATGCGCTCCTGAAAGCTGGCGGCAAGGTCAGGTACGTTCACTTCCTCGCCTTTCATCTGTGCCTTGTTCACTTCGTTAAGCACGGCGGTCTTTAAGCCGGAAAAGCTCACGTTGTATTTGCCCTCCACATGGGGCACCGGCAGACGGTAGGCTTTGGGGTCGCCGGACTTGGCGGCGGCGGCTACGCTGGGGCCGCCGGGGTAGGGCAGACCCAGTGTGCGGGCCACCTTGTCAAAGGCTTCGCCCGCAGCATCGTCCACGGTGTGACCCAGAATGTGGTAATGGGTGTAGTCCTGTACCTCCACGATATGGCTGTGCCCGCCGGAGGCCACCAGACACAAAAAAGGCGGCTTGAGTTCCGGGTGGGTCAGGTAGAGCGCGGCGATGTGACCCCGCAGATGGTGCACCGGCACCAGCGGCTTGCCCGCCGAGTAGGCCAGACCCTTGGCAAAGTTCACGCCCACCAGCACCGCGCCGATGAGCCCCGGCGCAAAGGTGACGGCTACGGCGTCCACATCCTCCATGGTCCTGCCGGCGTCCAGCAGGGCTTTTTTGACCGTGGCGCTGATAAATTCGCAGTGGCGGCGGCTGGCGATCTCCGGCACAACGCCGCCGTACAGCGCTTGCTCCTTGACGCTGGTGGAGATGACGTTGCTCAGCAGATGCCGCCCGTCCTCCACCAGTGCAGCGGCGGTCTCATCACAGGTGGACTCGATTCCGAGAATGATCATTTTAGTGTGCCTCCAGCCAGTTTTTGCCTGCGTGCACATCGGTGCTCAGGGGCACCGCGTACTGCACGCAGCCTTCCATTTCCTCCCGCAGGATGCGGGAGGCCTGCTCGGCCTCCGCCTCCGGGGCCTCCACGATCAGCTCATCGTGGACGGTCAGGATCAGGCGGCTGGCCATTTTTTCGTCCCGCAGACGCTTCCACACCCGCACCATGGCCAGCTTGATCACGTCCGCAGCGGTGCCCTGAATGGGGGTGTTGCGGGCCATACGCTCGCCGCTGGCGCGCACGTTGAAGTTGGTGCTGGCCAGCTCCGGCAGGGTGCGGCGGCGGCCGAACAGGGTGGACACATAGCCGTTTGCCTTGGCATCCGCGATGGTCTTGTCCATATAGCCGCTCACGCTGGGGAAGGCCGCCAGATAGTTCTTGAGGAAGGCGTCTGCCTCCTTCACGGTCACGCCGATATCCTTGGAAAGGCTGTACGCGCCCTTGCCGTACATGATGCCGAAGTTGATGGCCTTGGCAGAGGAGCGCAGCCGGGGCGTCACCTCGCTCTGCGGGATGCCGTAGATCTTGGCGGCGGTGCTGCGGTGGATGTCCTCACCGTTCAAAAAGGCCTGCTGCATGTGTTCGTCCCCGGTGATGTGCGCCAGAATGCGCAGCTCGATCTGGCTGTAATCCGCGTCCACCAGCACGCAGCCCGGCTTTGCAATAAAGTAGGCGCGCAGCTGGCTGCCCAGCTCGGTGCGGATGGGGATGTTCTGCAAGTTGGGATTATCGGAGGAGAGCCGCCCGGTGCGGGCTTCGGTCTGGTTGAAGGTGGAGTGGATGCGGCCGTCCTCGCCAATGACCTTGAGCAGGCCCTCCACATAGGTGGAGTTCAGCTTCTGGTAGGCGCGGTACTGCAAAACGTCCTCCACCAGCGGGTACTCACGCAGACTTTCCAGCGTTTCGGCATCGGTAGACCAGCCGCGCTGGGTCTTTTTGCCGTGGGGCAGACCCATGGTGTCGAACAGCATCTCGCCCAGCTGCTTGGGGCTGTTGGGGTTAAAGGTGGCGCTGCCGGTCTCCATGTGGATGCGGGTTAGCACCTGTTCCAGCTCCTCCCGCAGCTTTACGCCGAACTGCTCGATGCCGTCCTTATCCACCAGCACGCCGGTGCGGGTCATATCAGCTAGCACCTGTGCCAGCGGGAACTCGATCTCGTTGTACAGCGCATCCTCGCCGCAGGCGGTGATCTCGGCCTTCATCCGGGCAAACAGGTCGGCCAGCCGCCCGGCGTCCGGGTAATCGGTGCAGGTAAAGGCGGCAGCGGCCTTGTAGGCGGGCACAAGCTCGCTGATCTGGTACTTGGAGGCAGAAGCGTCCAGCAGATAGGCGGCCAGCTTGCCGTCCCAGACGATGCTGCTGCCCCAGCCGCCGACGGCCATGGCTTTTGCGTAGAGGGGCGCAGCGTTGAACACATCCAGCGTCACATCGGCATTGTCCAGCAGCCGCAGCAGGTCGGTGTCCTCCAGCGGGTAAACGGTGGTGTCCTGCACGGCGTACCAGCTTTCCGGCTGCAATACCACGTTTCGGGTGCCCTGCTTGCCGGTAACGGCAGGGCGGGCGGCTACCAGATAATGCCCGGCGGGGGTCAGGGGCAGGGAAGCGAGGTCAGCTTCCGGCAGCTCCACAGCCTGTTCCTCGGCGGCTGCTTCCGGCGCTACGCCGTCCAGCCCGAACCGGGGGATCAAGGAGTGAATCTCCAGTTCCTGCAAAAGCCGTACGGCGGCGGGCTTGTTGCCCTCGCCCACGGTGTAGGAACCCTCGGTGGTGTCGATGGGGGCATCGGTACGGATAGTGCCCAGCGTGTGGCTCAGCTCAGCCATGGCTCTATCTTCCAACAAATGCTCCCGCTGCTTGGGCTTGATGCGCTTATCATCAATGTTTTCGTACACGCCCTCCAGCGAGCCGAAAGCCTGCACCAGCGAGAGGGCGGTCTTTTCGCCGATGCCCTTCACGCCGGGGATGTTATCCGAGGTATCGCCCATCAGGCTCTTCACCTCGATAAGCTGCTTGGGAGCAAGGCCGTATTTTTCCTGAATGGCGTCCTCATCCATCACCACGGTCTTGCTGCGCCCCATCACGGTGGCGGCCAGCAGCACGGTGGTGGTCTCGCTCACCAGCTGCAGGCTGTCGCGGTCTCCGGTGGCAAGGAAGCAGTCGTCCTTCCGGGCGGCGCAGGCAGCGGCCAGCGTGCCCAGAATATCGTCCGCTTCCCAGCCCTCGGCGGTAACGGTGCGGTAGCCAAGGTCTGCCAGCAGCTGCTTGAGTACCGGCATCTGCTGCGCCAGCTCCTCGGGCATGGCGTGGCGGGTGGCCTTGTAGCCATCGTACATTTTATGCCGGAAGGTGGGGGCCTTCAGGTCAAAAGCCACGGCAACCTCGTCCGGCTGGCACTCCTTGAGCAGGGAGAGCAGAATGTTCAAAAAGCCATAGATGGCGTTGGTATAACGTCCGTCCTTGGTGGTCAGCAGCTTGATGCCGTAAAAAGCGCGGTTGGCAATGCTGTTGCCGTCAATGACCAGTAAACGCATAATGCAGTTCCTCCATTGCGTAATTTCACATCTTATAGTATAGCACAAAACCGCACCGCGCGGGAACTTTTTGTGTAAAAAAGAAAGCGCGTTGTTTTTTATTATATTTTCATGCGTAAAAATGATCTGGTGGAACGCCGACAGGCGTTCCACCAGACCGAAATCATAAATTCCGCTGTTTATGCCCAGAGCAGCACGGAGGGCATTTTAAATCGGCCCGCCGCAAAAAAGCTGCCGCACAAGCTGTGCAGCAGCCTTACCGATGCCGGGCTTATTCCTCGATGCGGATGGCGCTTACCGGGCAGCTCTGGGCTGCGGTGACGGCCTGCGGCACCTCCTCCGGCGGGATGGGGCCGGGCTCTGCCACGGCCAGAACCCCCTCCATGTGGAACACGGCGGGGCACAGCCCGGCGCACTGGGTACAGCCGATGCACAGCTCAGGGTCTACGAATGCGTTCATGCAAACACCTCCTTTGCGGAAAGCATTGCCCGTTTTGCCGCAAATTATGCCTATGCAAGCGGTTTGCGGTGTGGTACAATAAGACCGCCGGAAATCGGCAGGAGGAGATAAGATGAATATCCAGATCTTTGGCACGAGCAAGTGCTTTGATACCAAAAAGGCGCAGCGTTATTTCAAGGAGCGCGGCATCAAGTTCCAGATGATCGACCTGAAGGAAAAGGGCATGAGCCGGGGCGAGTTTGATAACGTGGCGCGCGCGCTGGGCGGCTGGGAAGCGCTGGTAGACCCGGCGGCAAAGGACAAGCAGACCCTTGCGCTGCTGGACGCGTTGGTGGACTGGCAGAAGGAGGACAAGCTGTTTGAAAACCAGCAGCTATTCAAGACCCCCATCGTGCGCAACGGACGCAAGGCCACCGTGGGCTACCAGCCCGAGGTGTGGAAGGACTGGGAATAAAAAGCCTGCTTTCACAAAAAAACCACCGGTACAGGTTTTGCACTCTGCGGCCGGATGTGGTATACTGTTGGGTAGACAAAAAACTTTGGGAGACTCAGACCAATGAAAAATACGATCACCCCGGAAGAACACGCCCGGATCAAGCGCCGCCGCTGGCGGCAGACCTTGGGTCTGCTGATCACGGTGCTGGTGCTCATCGGGTTTATCACGGTGCTGCGGGCCGGTGTGGGCCTTGTGGCAAACCTGTTTGACGATACCGCACAAAAGCAGGAATACGAGGACAAGCTGGAAGGCCTAGTATTGTTCGACCCCATGCCCTTTGACGGCATTGAGAACATCGATGACCTGACCCTGCGGGAGGCAGCCGTGTGGGGCTGTGTGTACAGCATTCAGGAGACGCAGGGCGGCTTTGATAACTACAACACCGACCCCGAGACCGAGCAGCTGCTGCTGCCTTCGGTGGAGGTGGACGCCTATCTGGCAAAGCTGCTGGGCCCCGGCTTCAAACTGACCCACCGTAGCTTTGACATGGAGGATATGACCGTCGAGTTTGACGAGACCACCCAGTGCTACAAGATCCCCATCACCGGTACGGTGGGCTATTACCGCGCCACTGTGGTCAAACTGTTCAAGCGCAGCGGCAAGCTGCACGTCACCGTGGGCTATATCCCCACCGCCAGCGCGGACGACAGCATCATCAACCCCTCCTCGGACACCCCCACCAAGTATATGGATTACCTGTTCGAGCGCCAGAGCGGCAGCTGGTATCTGACCGGCCTGACCGAGAGCGAGACGAAGCCCGAAAGCACAGCAAGCTCTGCGGCCGCGCAGCCGGAGCCCATGGCGGAAAGTGATGTGCAGGACGCTATTCTGGCCACTGCCGGAGACTCCGCTGCGGCAGATTCGGCTGTGCAGCCGGAGGCGCAGGCGGAAGCAGGCGCCGACAGCGCCGTGGCAGATGACTCTGCTGCCGAGGATGCCGCCGACACCGCAGCGTAAAATGTAAATGAAAACACCCGACTGTGAGTTTTCCTTCGCAGTCGGGTGTTTTTTTGCACGTCTTACTTTAGGTCAAACCGTACCACCACCAGCCGATACCACAGGTAGGGCACCATGTTCCAGATCATCCACAGTTCCATCAGGATGTAGTTGGGCAGGTCTTTCAGGCGGAAGGGCCGCTTGCCCAGTTTACCCGCTTTGAGCAAGGCAAAGGCCTCGTGCATGCCCTTGTCCCAGGCCTCGCCAAAGCCCTGCTTGTGGAACTTGTAGCACTTGAGCAGGTAGCCCAGTGCCAGCGGGATAAAGTTGAGCACCAGCATCAGCAGCGGCTCATTTTTGAGCGGCAGCAGAATGCTGTTGCGGCCGCTCTGCTGGCTTTTAAAAGCATTATACTTGACAGCACCGGTGCTGGCACCACAGATGTGGTAGCACTTGGCGGTGGGACAGAGCACATTTTTGTAGCCGGCATTGTTGGCGCGCCAGCTCAGGTCTACGTCCTCAAAGTAGGCAAAAAAGTTTTCGTCAAAGCCGCCGATCTCGTCCAGAATGCTTTTGCGGTACAGTGCTGCGCCGCCGCAGGCCGAGAAGATACGCTTTTGCTTTGTGTAGCGGCTGACGCGGCGGCCATCACCGGTCTTGCAGGCAAAGCCCATCCATGTCACATAGTCCCCGGCATCATCGGCCAGTTCCCGCTCAAAATGCCGGATCATCAGGCTTTGCACCGCAAAAATTTTGGGGTCTGCATCGGCGGTGTGCAAAAGCTCTGCCAGCCACTGCGGCTCGGCAAAGGCGTCGTTGTTGAACAGCACCACATACTTGCTCTGCGCCCGGGCAATGCCCTGATTCACCGCGTAGGAAAAGCCGGTGTTGCGTCCGTTTTCGATCAGGGTGAAGTTGGGGCGGGTGCAGTAGCTGCGGGCCTGCGCAAGACTTTCGTCGGTGGAACCGTTGTCCACCACGATCAGATCAAAGTCCTGCTCAGTCTGGGCGTAGATGGACTCGATGGAGTCCTTCAGCCAGCCCTTGCCGTTGATGTTTGGGATAATGATGGTCGCTTTTATCATAAAAGTTACTCCTGTTTTCGTCAATTACAGAGAGAGTATATCATATTATCGCAAAAATGCAAACCTCTCGGATAACGCCTGCCCTCGTTTGCAAGGCAATGCCCGGGGAGCTGTGACAGAATTGGCTAAAAAAATTGTATGAACCCCTTGACACAATCTGAAAAATGAGTATTATTGTATTAGGCACTTAACACAGAAACACAAAATGCAGGGAGGGCTACGATGAGTGAACAATTTGATTCCAGCCGTCCGATCTATGCACAGCTGGTAGAGCGGTTGAAGGCGAAGATCCTTGCGGGGACATACCCGCCCGGAGGACATCTTGACTCGGTGCGGGATATGGCCGCAGCCGCAGGGGTGAACCCGAATACCATGCAGCGTGCGCTGGCACAGCTGGAAACGGAGGGGCTTGTCCGGACCGAACGGACGGCGGGCCGCTATGTGACGGAGGATACCATGTTGATCGAACAATTGCGTGCCGCGACCGCGGAAAAGTTCGCGGAAGAATTTCTGGAAAAGATGCGGGGCATCGGGTACAGTCCGGCGCAGGTCGCCGAATTGCTGGCCCGTCAGACGAAAGGAGAACCGAATCATGAGTGAACTTCTGACCTGTGAAGGGCTGACAAAACACTACGGCGCAAAAACCGCGCTGGACGGTGTGGATCTGCACATCGGCTTTGGGAAGATCGTTGGCCTGCTGGGGCCGAACGGCAGCGGCAAGACCACCCTGATCAAACTGGCAAACGGTCTGCTGCAGCCTGACAGCGGCAGCATCCGGATCGCCGGGATGAAGCCCGGCGTGGAGAGCAAGGCAATCGTATCCTACCTGCCCGATGCCGACTGGCTTCCCGGCTGGATGCGGGTAGAGCAGCTGGTGAAGATGTTTGGGGACTTCTATAAGGACTTCGATCCGGCCCGGGCGAATGAGATGCTGGCAAATCTGGAACTTTCCCCCAAAGACGTCCTCAAGACCCTTTCCAAGGGCAACCGGGAAAAGGTGCAGCTCATCCTTGCCATGAGCCGGAATGCCCGGCTCTATCTGCTGGATGAACCCATCGGCGGCGTGGACCCGGCGGCACGGGATTATATCCTGCACACCATCCTGTCCAATTACAGCAAGGACGCGACCGTCCTCATCTCGACCCACCTGATCGAGGATATCGAGCCGGTGCTGGATGAGGCCATCTTCCTGAAAGAGGGAACGGTCTTTGCTCACCGCAGTGTGGATGAGATCCGTGAGAATGAGGGAATGAGCGTGGACGCATATTTCCGGGAGGTATTCAAATGCTGAAAAATCTGTTGAAGTATGAATTCCGGGCGACCGGACGGACCTATGGCGGCCTGTATCTGGTCTGGCTGCTGGTTGCGCTGGCAATGGGGATCTCGATGCGGGACGAAGTCTGGGACAATGGCAGCAGCCAGATCTGGGCATACCTGATGTTTGCCTACTTTGCCATCGGGGTTGCCATCGGAGTGGTCTGTATTGTGACGATCATCCAGCGGTTCACCAAAAATCTGTTGGGGCGGGAGGGCTATCTCATGCACACCCTTCCGGTCCATCCAGAGCAGCTGGTTGCGTCCAAACTCATTTCCAGCATGGTCTGGGTGATCTGCAGCGGAGTGGTCGGGATCCTGTCCGTCCTTCTGATGCTGGTCGGCCTGGGCGCCTTCGAGGATTCCAAAACGGTCATCAATGGGGAGACGATCACGACGGGCTGGGGCGATGTCCTGAAATTCAGCTGGAAGGCGATCCAGAGCATCGGCGGTGAATTCTGGAGCGAGCTGGTGTGGATCATCGTCCTTGGTCTGGCGGGCGTTGCAGTCCTCATCCTCTGTATCTACGCCGCCTGCATGATCGGGCATCAGTTCAGGAACCATTCCACGATTGCCAGCATTCTGGCCTTCTTCCTGTTGCAGCTGATTCAGGGCAAACTGGATGCAGGCGGCGGGATCCGGGTGATCGTTGGCTCTGTGGCAGCGATGCCGATGGCTTATTCCGCCAGCGGCAATCCCTGGCTCGTCCTTCTTGTAACGATTCTGATCGGCGCAGTCTATTTTGTCCTTACCAGCTGGCTGATGAAAAATAAGCTGGATCTGGAATAAGCATAAAAACCAAACCCCGGCCGTTGCAGATGAAACATACTGCAAAGGCCGGGGTTTATGCGGGAAAATTATTTTGCGAGAGCCTTTTCAATATTGGCCAGAATGGTGTCGTGCTCCTCGGCGCAGACCAGAACCACCTCGCCGGTGGGGGCTACGGTGACGGTAGCGGCCTTGGCCACGAGGTACTGATCCTCAAGATAGTGCTCCATGGACTGCTGCTCGCTGGCAATATAGGCCTCCAGTGCAGCCTTTACTTCATCGGTCTTGCCCTCAGCAGGCTTTACGATGGCGACAGCGTAGCTGCGCACCATCATGCTGGAAATGCTGGCGGCAAAGGCAGTGTACTGGCCGTCCTCCAGGTTCAGCAGGGGCATCAGGATGTCCCGGATCTCCTCGTTCAGCTGGTCGGGCTCGTACTCGGCGCTGTAACCGTCGATGGCGGTAAACTTGCCGTCCTCGCCCTTGGTAAAGATCATATCGTACTCGTTGTCCTCGTCGCTGCGGGCGTCGTGGATGATCTGGGAGTAGTCCTTGGGGGTGGAGCTGTCGGCCTTGCTGCCGCCGGAGCAGCCCACCAGAGTAAACAGGGTCAGCCCTGCCAGCAGGGCGGCGATGAATTTTTTCATAGTATTGCATTTCCTTTCATAGTGCTGTGTGTGGAAGGTGCAGCCGGGCGCACATGTTACAGGTAGTGTGTGCCGGTTTTGGGCTGCTATTCTGGATACGAACCACCGCACCGCAAAATTGCAGGGAAAAAGTAACAGTTTTATGAACGGCGCGCGCTTACAGCATCAAAGCGTCCAGATCGCCGTGGTTCACCGGGGTGGACAGGATGATCTGGGTGCTGGTAGTGCCAAGCTTCTGGAACTGTAAGATCAGATGTTCCAGCTGTGGCATGCTGCCGCAGCTGACCTTGACCAGAAAGGTGTACGCACCGGTAACGTGGTAGCATTGCAGCACCTCGCGGCTGTTCTGCAGCAGCTCCAGAAAAGCATCCTGCTTGGAGGGGGCTACGGAAAGGCTGATGAGCGCATCCACATACATCCGGTCTGCCGGACGGTTCAGCGTGACGGTATAGCCGCTGATGATGCCGTCTGTTTCCAGTTTGTGGATACGGCTGGAGACTGCCGGGCTGGTAAGCGACACCTGCTCCGCAATTTCTTTGACGGGCATCCGTGCATTTTTGGCCAGAAGGGTGAGGATTTTGCGGTCAAGATCGTCCATGAGAAGAGCCTCCTTCAAAAATATGTTGGATTGTATAAAATTTTCTGAAAGTAAAGTTTTTATGTTGTGCAAACCCACAGAAATGGAATAAAATTTCGTTTCTGAAATTCTATGTTAATTATATAAAGTTTTTGTGAAAAAGTAAAGTATTATTTTAAAGCAAAATCCGAAAATCTTGTTTGACAAGAAAAGAAAAACGGGTATAATACATCATGCAAGGCAGCGCAACGCACAAAAGCCTGCCAATGAAATTGAGATTCACCACTTTATATACTTTCCCACCCCTCTATACACAAAAACCCGCTGCCAGGCGGGTTTTTGTGTTTGTTGGGGCTTTTTGCATGGAACGATTGGAATGGCCTCCGCTGCTGCTCTGGCCATATTCAGCGGAAAAATTATTTATAAGTTCGGAATACCGGAGTGTCTGCGGACGCTCCGGTATTCCATTTTCACAGGCGGGGTCGTGACCGGAAACAGCAGTTTCACTGGGCAAGTCCGCTGCTTGCTGCTGCACTCTTTTGTGAAAAAAGCAATCCCGAAACGCCTGCGGGCGTTTCGGGATTGCAAATAAAAATTTAAACCAGATAGCCCTCAAAGCAGTGCAGATCCTCGGTCTTGACGATGCCCTCCAGATACAGCCCGTCCTCCCGGTATTCTTCCGCCTGCACACTGCCGCGCTCCCGCATGGGGGCGGCAAGTCCCAGCTTGTCGTAGGGCAGCAGCACCCGGATGGTGTGCACCCGGTCGCTGAGCACCTCGTCCAGCTTTTGCAGCAGTTTGTCCAGCCCGTAGCCGGTCTTGGCGCTGGTCAGCAGAATGTCGGGGTCAAAGCTCAGGGTGTTGGGCTTGTCGCATTTGTTGTACACGGTCAGGCGGGGGATGTCGGCACAGTCCAGCCCGTCCAGCACCTCGTCGGTGACGGCAAGCTGCTCCTCGCGCTGCTCGTCCCCGGCGTCTGCCACCCGGACGATCACATCCGACCATGCGGCTTCCTCCAGCGTAGACTTGAACGCCTCCACCAGATTGTGGGGCAGGCGGGACACAAAGCCTACCGTATCCACCAGCAGCACCGCCATGCCGCTGGGCAGCACCAGCTTGCGGCTGGTGGGGTCCAGTGTGGCAAACAGCATATCGGCCTCGGCTACGCTGGGGCCGCACAGGGCGTTCATCAGGCTGGATTTGCCCACGTTGGTGTAGCCCACAAGGCTTACCACCGGCATTCCGGTCTTGGCGCGGGCCTTGCGGCTCTCGCCCCGGCGCTTTTCCATCTCGGCCAGCTTTTCAGCCAGCGCATCAATGCGGGCGTGCACATGGCGGCGGTCCAGCTCCAGCTTGGTCTCACCGGCACCGCGGCGGGCACCGCCGCCGCCGCCACCGCCGCCGCCCTGACGGCTCAGCGCCTCGCCCATGCCTTGCAGGCGGGGCAGGCGATAGCGCAGCAGCGCCAGCTCGGTCTGTAATTTGCCCTCGTTGGTCACGGCGCGGCTGCGGAAGATCTCCAAAATCAGCATGGTGCGGTCGATGACTTCCAGCCCGCCCAGCGCATTGGAGATGTTGCGGATCTGGCTGCCGGTCAGCTCGCCGTCAAACACGGCGCATTCCGCGCCCAGCGTCTGGGCGGAAAGAGAGGCTTCTTCCAGCTTGCCGCTGCCCAGAACGATGCCGGTCTCCGGGGTCTGGCGCTTCTGGGTGATCTGCGCCACGGCCTCCATGTGGTTGGCTTCGCACAAAGCAGAAAGCTCTGCCAGACTGCGCTCGCAGTCCCACAGCCCCTGATCCAGTGCCAGAAGCACCACCTTTGTGGGAGGGGTCTCGGTTAAAATATCATAAAGCTCGCTCAAAGTAAGTCCTTTCTGTTATCGTAGCGTTCTTTTGTCAGCAGATAGCACCGGCATTCCACCGGTGTGCCGTCAAATTTGTGGTAAACGTCGTTGTGGTGGTACACAAAACCGGCCTTTTCCATCACCCGGCCGCTGGCGGGGTTCTGCACCGCATGGCAGCAGGTGAGGAAGGCACCGCCTACCTGTCTGAACCAGAAGTCCACTACGGCCTGCAGCGCCTCGGTGGTAAGGCCCTTGCCCCACCATTTCTGCCCGATGCAGTAGCCCGGCTCCCAGATGCCGTCGGAAAGATCCAGCCCCGGCCACTTGGCCTTTTGCTGCGGCTCGCCCAGCAGGGCGTTGTACACGGAGAGAGAGCCGAACACCTGTCCGGTGGCTTTTTCCACCATGGCCCATTGGTAGTAATCGGGGTTCGGATACAGTTCTGCCCACGCCGAAAGCAGCTCCCGGGTCTCGGCGGGGCTTTTGTGCGGCTCCCAGCGCAAAAAACGGGTCACGGCTGAGTCATTTGCCCAGTTTGCGTACATCTGCGGGGCATCCTGCGGCAGCAGGCGGCGCAGCAGCAGACGGCTGGTCTCCAGTTCAGGTGTGCCGGTATGGCGCATGATCCATCCTCTCCCTTTTCTCAAAAGTTATTCCTAAGATAGCACAAAAACGACCGCGCCGCAAGCGAAATCAAGAAAACCGCTTGACCGGATGGGTGAACTACGATAAACTGAAAGATGAAATCTTTTATAGGGAAGGGAAAGTATCAATGTTAGATGTGCGCAAACTGTTGACCCGGCGGCCGCTGCTGTTCGATGGCGGTATGGGTACCTATTATAAAACAAAACCGGGGCAGGAGTGTGAGCAGGCAAACCTGACCGACCCCGAGGGCGTTCTGGCGGTGCACCGGGCGTATCTTGCCGCAGGAGCGGACGCCATCAAGACCAATACCTTCAGTCTGCCGCGTCTGGCGGCGGCGCAGCAGCCCGGCTGGGAGCAGCTGGCAGATGCGGGCTGGCAGCTGGCAGCAAAGGCCGCAGGGGAGACCGGCGCGGCAGTGTTTGCCGACCTTGGCCCTGCACCGGATACCGAGAACCTCTCGGCAGAGCAGGTGTATCTTGCTGTGGCAAAGCGCTTTGCGCTGCTGGGCGCACGGAATTTTCTGTTTGAGACCCTGAGCGCCGAGGACGGCGTGCTGGAAGCTGTTCGTGCGCTGAAGCAGACTGTGCCGGAGGCCTTTGTGCTGGTTTCCTTTGCGGTGCTGCCGGACGGTTACACCCGCGAGGGCCGTTACTGCGCAGAACTTGTGCGCCGTATGGCACAGAGCGGCGTGGTGGATGCCGTGGGTCTGAACTGCGTATCTGCCCCGGGCGCAATGCGGGCACTGGTGCAGCAGCTGGGGGATGCAGGGCTGCCGCTTTCGGTCATGCCCAATGCGGGCTACCCGGTGGTGGCGCGGGCACAGGTGCGCTATCAGGGCAAGCCGGAGTATTTTGCCCGGGAGCTGAGCCGCCTTGCAACCGAGGGCGTGCGCATTCTGGGCGGCTGCTGCGGCACAACGCCGCAGCACATTGCTGCGCTGCGCACCGCGCTGGATGCTCTGCCGGAAACGCTGCCCGCCGCCCCGGCGGCAAAGCCCGCCGCTGCGGCAAAGCCTGCGGTGGAAACGGACGATGCCTTTCTGCGCAAGCTGCGCGCCGGGCAGCGGGTCATCGCGGTGGAGCTGGACTCCCCCAAGGACGCTGACCTGACGGCATATCTCGAGGGTGCCCGTCGGCTGCAGGCGGCCGGTGCCGACCTGCTGACCATTGCGGACTGCCCCATTGCCCGGGCACGAATGGATTCCTCGCTGGTGGCCTGCCGGGTGCACCGGGAGCTGGGCATGAATGTGCTGCCCCACATGACCTGCCGGGACCGCAACCTGAACGCTACCAAGGCGCTGCTGCTGGGACTGTACGCCGAGGGTGTGCGGGAGGTGCTGGCCATTACCGGCGACCCCATCCCAACCGCAGAGCGGGACGAGGTGAAAAATGTATATCAGTTCAACTCCCGCAAGCTGGCGCAGTATATCATCTCACTGGCCGGGGAAGGGCGGGAGATGCCCGGTCCCATCACAGTGTTCGGTGCGCTGAACCTGAACGCCCGTAATTTTGAGGTGGAGCTGCGCCGCGCCGCGGAAAAGCTGGAAAACGGCATGAGCGGTTTCCTCACCCAGCCGGTGCTGTCGGCACAGGCGGTGGAAAACCTGAAAAAAGCCCGGGAGACGCTGGGCGAGCGGGCGAAGATTCTGGCGGGCATCCTGCCGGTGGTCAGCCAGCGCAACGCCATCTTTATGGAAAACGAGGTCAACGGCATCCATGTGGACGAGGCCATTATCCAGAAGTTTGAGGGGCTGGACCGCGCCGCAGGCGAGGAGCTGGGGCTGGAAGTCTCGGTGCAGGCGGCCAAGGCAGCTGCACCCTATGCAGACGGCTTTTACCTGATGACCCCCTTCAACCGGGTAGCGCTGATGGAGCGGCTCATTGCCCGCCTGCGCACCGAGGTGACAGACTGAAATGATACAGGAGGAACGCGCTGTGCCCTGTGAAAAACCATTGCTCAGCATCATCGTGCCGGTGTACGATGTGGAAAACTATCTGCAAAAATGTATTGATTCCATTCTGGCGCAGACCTTTACGGATTTTGAACTGATCCTTGTGGAGGACGGCTCGCCGGACGGTTGTCCTGCGCTGTGCGATGCCGCCGCCGCAAAGGATGCCCGCATCCGGGTGCTCCACCAGAAAAACGGGGGGCTTTCTGCCGCCCGCAACGCCGGACTGGACGTGGCAAGGGGCGAGTGGATCGGCTTTGTGGATTCAGACGACTACATTGCGCCGGAAATGTATGAAAAATTGTACCGTGCCGTGCAGCAGACCGGGGCAGATTTTGCCCTGTGCGATTACGCCGAAGTAGATGAGGCAGGTACACCCAGTAATGCCAGAACGCACGTTGTCATCCCGCAGAAGATCTTCACGGAGCGGGAACTGCTGCAAAACGCTTATCTGACAATGATGCAGGTCGCGTGGAACAAGCTGTACCGCCGCACCATCTTTGCACAGCTGCGCTACCCGGTGGGAAAACTGAACGAGGACATTTTTATGAGCCCGGATATTTGCCTGCAAGCGCAAAAGGCAGTGGTCGTGCCGGAGGCACTGTACTACTATGTGCAGCGCGGCGGCAGTATTATGGGAAAAACCAGGACCCTGCGCCATTACGATGCTGCCGAGGCAGCACAGCGCTACTGGAACTGCCTTGTGGAAAACCGGGTGTATGAAACACTGCCCGCAGCGGCAGAATATACCTTTGGTACGGTGAACAAGATCTACTGGGCGCTGCCCCTGGCACTGCGCAAAGCCCCCCGCAGCAAAGAAATGTGCAAAATGCAGTTTGCGGTGGTGCGTGAGACCCGGAAGTATTGCGCCGTACCGCGAAAACTCCGGCTGCAAAGCTGGCTGATGTGGCGCTGTCCGCAGATGTATGGCTGGCTGCGGGACTTGACGAAAAACTGAGGAGGGAAACGATACTCGCATGAGAACACGCTATACGCTTATCAATATGGTGGTCAATATCGGCGGACAGTTTTTGACGATGCTGCTGTCCTTTGTTAGCAGGATGATCTTTATCCGCTGCCTTTCGGCGGCCTATCTGGGTGTCAACGGCCTGTTTACTGATGTGCTCAGCATCCTCAACTTTGCAGAGCTGGGCATCGGCACGGCCATGGTGTTCAGTATGTACGAGCCTGCTGCCCGGGACGATGAGCAGAAGCTTGCCCGACTGATGAACCTGTACAAGTGGATGTATCGGGCGGTGGCGGCCGTGGTGCTGCTGTTCGGGCTGGTGCTGCTGCCGTTTCTGCCTTACCTTATCAAGGGCGGGGAAGGCATCGAGCATATTACCCTGATCTACATGATGTATGTGCTGGCCTCGGCCAGCTCCTACCTGCTGAACTATAAAAGTTCCATCTATCAGGCCTACCAGAAGGGGTATATCCGCGCCGGATGGACCGTGGTGTGCGACTGCCTGAAGACCATATTACAGATCGTGGTGCTGCTGCTGACGGGCAATTTTATCCTGTATCTGGCGGTCCAGCAGGTGATGCAATTTTTACCGAATATCATTGTTTCCCGCATGGTGGATAAAGAGTTTCCGTATCTCAGAGAGTGCCATGAGCTGCCGGAAAAGGAGGAGCGGAACGGCATCCTGAAAAATATCGGCGCCATGAGCATGCACAAGCTGGCAACCATCATCGTGCGCAACACGGACAGCCTGCTGATGTCCTCCTTCATCGGCCTTACCACCGTGGGAATCTTCTCGAACTATCGGCTTGTGATCAATGCACTGAACAATCTGATGGGAAAGCTTGCGGTGGCTTTTTCCGGCAGTATCGGCAATTTTGCAGCGCTGGAAAACTCTGACCGTCTGTACCGCATTTACCGCGAGATGGACTTTATGTTCTTTTTGCTCACGTCTTATATCATCGGCGGGCTGATGATGCTGCTCAACGCCCTTGTTGCCCTGCTGTTTGGTCAGGATTACTGCTTCCCGATGACGGTCGTGACGCTCATCGTGGCCGAGTTCTACATCTCGCGGATGCGGCAGGTGAACCTGTTGTTCCGGGAAGCTATGGGGCTGTTCTGGAACGACCGCTATAAGGCTGTGGCAGAATCCATCATCAATCTGGTGGCCTCTCTTGCACTGGTGCAGCGGTACGGTGTGGCCGGTATCGTTGGGGGAACGATCATCAGCAGCCTGTGCACCTGTGTCTGGGTGGAACCCTACATCTTTTTGAAATACGGCGTTCAGGATGAATGGCAGAAGAAGCTCCGGGCTTATTTTGCGGAGTATCTGAAGCGGATGCTCCTCACGGCGGCACTCTCGGCGGCGGGGATGCTTTGGGTGCAGCGGTTCCCGGTGCGCAATTTCGGCATTTTTATTCTGGACGGACTGCTTTACACTGTCGTATTCGCAGGGGTGATCGTACTGTTCTACCGTGGCAGCGAAGAATATGATACGCTGAAGCAGCGCGGACTGAAGCTCCTGAAACGGAAGAAAGAGTGCACCTGAACGAAAAAACGGATTGACAAATCTCACAAAAAACGCTATATTCTTTTTATAAATGCGTTGAAAAAGAGTGTGCATCGTCTGGAGCCGCACAGAGAGCCGGGGGCAGCTGAAAACCCGGCGGGATACCGGCGGGGCACTGTCACTTTGGAGCAGAAGCGGTGAGCCTTGCCGGTAAGCCGCTTTCGGGTCTGCCCTACGTTACAGGGGCATCAAGGGGCGCGGAGTTTTCCGCGCAATTTGGGTGGTACCGCGGTATGTATTTACAGCCGTCCCATGGAACGCTCCGTGGGGCGGCTTTTTGCGTCCCACTTCATCAAATTTTTGGGAGGACACTATGAAAGAGCTTGCAAAGCAGTACGATCCCAGTCAGGTGGAAGATCGTATCTACCAGTTCTGGCTGGACGGCGGCTACTTCCACACGAAGGCCGATCCGGACAAGAAATCTTATACTATCGTGATGCCGCCGCCGAACGTTACCGGTCAGCTGCACATGGGTCATGCGGTGGATAACACCATGCAGGATATCCTCATCCGCACCAAGCGGATGCAGGGCTATGCCGCCCTGTGGGTGCCCGGCACCGACCACGCCTCCATTGCTACCGAGGCCAAGGTGGTGGAGGCCATGCGCGCCGAGGGCCTGACCAAGGAGATGGTGGGCCGCGACGGCTTTCTGGAGCGCGCCTGGGCATGGAAGACCAAGTACGGCAACCGCATCGTCAGCCAGCTGAAAAAGCTGGGCAGCAGCTGCGACTGGGAGCGTGAGCGCTTTACCATGGACGAGGGCTGCTCTGAGGCCGTCAAGGAAGTGTTCGTGCGCTTGTACGACAAGGGCCTGATCTACCGCGGCAACCGCATGGTCAACTGGTGCCCCCACTGCAACACCTCCATTTCCGACGCCGAGGTGGAGTACGAGGAGAAGGACGGCAGCTTCTGGCATCTGCTGTACCCGGTCAAGGAGACCGGCGAGATGCTGGAGCTGGCTACCACCCGTCCCGAGACCATGCTGGGCGATACCGCTGTTGCCATCAACGGCGATGACCCCCGCTACGCCCATCTGCACGGCTGCCATGTGGTGCTGCCCCTGCTGAACAAGGAGATCCCCATCGTCTGCGATGAGCACGCCGATATGACCAAGGGCACCGGTGTCGTGAAGATCACCCCCGCCCACGACCCCAACGACTTTGAGGTGGGTCTGCGTCACGACCTGCCCATCGTGCGCGTGTTCACCTACGACGGCCACATGACCGGCGCTGCCGACAAGGCTGCTGCCGATGCCCTGTTTGCCGCCGGCAAGAACACCGTCAACGAGCCCCATGTGCTGGACTGCGGCAAGTACGCCGGCATGACTACGCTGGAGGCACGCAAGGCCATTCTGGCCGACCTGAAGGAGGGCGGCTTCCTGAAGGAGATCGAGCCCCTCAAGCACGAGGTGGGCACCTGCTACCGCTGCCACTCCACCATCGAGCCCATGGTCTCCAAGCAGTGGTTCGTCAAGATGGAGCCGCTGGCAAAGCCCGCCATCGAGAGCGTGGAGAAGGGCGAGATCAAGTTTGTGCCCGAGCGCTTTACCAAGAACTATATGAACTGGATGAAGAACACCCGTGACTGGTGCATCAGCCGCCAGCTGTGGTGGGGTCACCAGATCCCGGCTTGGTACTGCGACGACTGTGGCGAGACTGTGGTGGCAAAGTCTGCTCCCTGTGCCTGCCCCAAGTGCGGCGGCACAAAGCTGACGCAGGACCCTGACACGCTGGATACCTGGTTCTCTTCTGCCCTGTGGCCCTTCAGCACGCTGGGCTGGCCCAACGAGGACAGCGCCGACCTCAAGTATTTCTACCCCACCAATACGCTGGTCACCGGCTACGACATCATCGGCTTCTGGGTCAGCCGCATGATCTTCTCCGGTCTGGCTTACACCGGCAAGGCACCCTTTGACACCGTCTGCATCCACGGCATCGTCCGCGACAGTCAGGGCCGCAAGATGTCCAAGAGCCTTGGCAACGGCATCGACCCGCTGGAAGTCATTGCCCAGTACGGCGCAGACGCGCTGCGCTTTATGCTGGTGGACGGCTCCACCCCGGGCAACGATATGCGCTATATCGAAAAGAAGGTGGAGGCTGCCCGCAACTTTGCCAATAAGCTGTGGAACGCCACCCGCTTTGTGCTGATGAACCTGCCCGAGGACTTTGAGCCGGGTCTGCCCAGCGAGGAGCTGCTGGACATGAGCGACAAGTGGGTGCTGACCAAGCTGAATCAGGTGGCCGGTGCCATGACCGACAATCTGGAGCACTACGAGATGGGTCTGGCTGCTGCCAAGATCAACAGCTTTATCTGGGACGTCTACTGCGACTGGTTCATCGAGATCGCAAAGCCCCGCCTGAACTCCGGCGACGCACAGCAGGCCGATACCGCCCGCCGTGTGCTGGTGTATGTGCTGGACAAGGCACTCAAGCTGCTGCATCCCTTCATGCCCTTCATCACCGAGGAACTGTATCAGGCTCTGCCCGGCTCTGCCGAGACCATCATGACGCAGGCATGGCCCACCTTTGACGCCGCCCACAACTGGGTCGCCGAGGAGGAAGCCTTTGAAAAGGTGATGGATTATATCAAGGCTGTGCGTACCATGCGCACCGAGATGAACGTGCACCCCGCCAAAAAGACCAGCATGATCATCGAGACTGCCGATGCAGCCCCCTTCCAGAACGCACAGGTCTATCTGGCGAAGTTCGCCTTTGCCACCGATGTGACCTTTACCGAAAAGTACGAGGGCAGCACCGACGGCATGGTGCAGGTGTCCACCCACGCCGCCCGCGGCTTTATCCCCATGATGGAGCTCATCGACCGCGAGAAGGAGCTGGCTCGCCTGAACAAGGAAAAGGCCAAGGCTGAAAAGGAAATGGCCATGTTCGGCAACCAGTTGAACAACCCCAAGTTTGTGGAGCGTGCCCCGGCGGCTCTGGTGGAGGAGATCCGTAGTAAGTTCGCCAAGAGTCAGGACAAGCTGGCCAACATTGAGCAGAGCATCAAGGCTCTGGGTTAAAATAGTGGAATACAATAACAAAGAACGCACCTCGCTGTGGGTCATTGCGGGGCGGACGGCCTTTACCGCTGCACTCATCGCCTGCATCTGGTTCATCTTTTCCAACTCCATGGCGGTGGCAACAGTCTCCTCCGGTTCCAGCGGCCGGGTGCTGGCGTGGATGCGCATTATCCTGCGCCGTTTGGGTCAACCGGGGCTGGCAGACCACCTGACCATGCACATCGTGCGCAAGCTGGCACACTTCTGCGAGTATACGCTGGAGGGCTTTCTGCTCATGCTCTGTATGCGGGTGTACAGCCGTCACCCGCTGCGGCATATCACAGTGCCCATGCTGGGCGGTGTGCTGACGGCGCTGGCCGATGAGACCATTCAGCTCTTCTCGGAGGGGCGCAGCAGTCAGGTCACGGATGTGTGGCTGGATTCTGCCGGTGTTCTGACCGGCATCCTTGTTGCCATCGTGCTGCTGCTGGCCTGCGAGGGGCTGTATTATCACATGAAAAGGAGACACGAATGACCATCCAACAGGCAAATCAGTATTTTGCAGCTCTGCCGGACGGCTTTGCCGACCCGGAGCAGCTGGGCGCACTGCTGCCCGCCTCGGTGCAGCGGGTGCAGTTCGTGGGCGTGGCAGGCACTGCCGGTAAAACGGCGGTGGCGCGTCTGCTGACGGCCATCCTGCACGCGCAGGGCATTCGTGCCGGTGTCTACCATGCCGGGTGTGAGCCCCTTGCGGCCCGTATCCGGGTGGAGGGCAAGCCGGTGGACGAGGCACTGCTGTGCCGTGTCGCCGATGCCCTTGCCGCCCATGAGGAACTGCCCATGCAGGCGGCAGAACTAGCTGCCGCCGCGTACTGCTTTGGTGAGGCAGGCTGCACGCTGGCTGTGGTGGAGCTGCCGGATGCAGGTCTGGCTACGGCGCTGCCCCAAATGCCGGTGTGTGCCGTCACAGCGGTGGGGCCGGACGGCGTGAGCCGCTCGGTGGAGCGTCTGGCTGCACTGGCAGGCGGCGTGATGCGCAAGGACAGCATCTGCGTCACTGCGCCGGAGCAGCCCAAGGCGGTGCTCAGTGAGCTGGTCGTGGCTGCGGGCAAGTGCGGCTGCGAGCTGGTCGTGCCCGACCCGGAGGATATCACCTTTTTGGAGGCGGAGCAGTTCGCCAGCCGGGTGGACTACGGCGGCTATACGGTGCCGCTGGCCTTTCTGGGGCGTCACGCCGCGGGCAACGCCGCCATGGCGGTGGAGCTGGCGCTGGCGCTCTGCCGCAAGGAGGTGGACATCTCCGACGAGGCGATTCTGGAAGGCATTGCTGCCGTGGACAACCGTTGCAGCATCCGGGTGCTTTCCCAGCGCCCGCTGGTCATTCTGGATGCCTGCCGCACCCCGCAGCAGGCGGCTGCGCTGCTGCGCGTGCTGAACATGGCCAAGGTGCGCCACATGAGCGCCATCATCGGCCTGACCGAGGAGGAGGGGGCCGAAGCGTTCTTCTCCGCGCTGGAGACCGGCCTGAGCCCCGAGGAGCAGAAAAAGGATAAGTCCACCATGCCCGGCATGAGCGAGAGCCCCTTTGATAAGGTGTATCTCGTCACGCCCGCCGGTGTGGAGGAGCAGCTGACCCGGCGTCTGACCGAGAAGGCCAAATATCACTTTGACGCCCAGTTCTGCACCAGTCTGGACGAGGCGGTGCAGCTGGCGCATGCCAACACCCGCCGTGGACTGCTGGTCTGCGGCAGCGAGGCGGCAGCGCTGGAAGCTGCGGCTCTGCTGGCAAAGGCGTAAGCCGCCGACAGCTTTTTCTAAAAAATAACCCGAAGATCCCGTACACTGAAGCTATGTGTACGGGATCTTTTGTTTTGCAAAAAAAGGAGATGGACAAGCAATGGCAACGGTGACCTTCAGCGCGGCAGGGGAGACCCTGTACGCCTATCTGGCGGGGGAAATCGACCACGATGCCGCCCAGAGCCTGCGGATGCAGCTGGACGATGCACTGATCAGCCGCAGTCCCCGCACCTTAATTATCGACCTTGGCGGGGTGGGGTTCATGGATTCCTCCGGCGTCGGGCTCATCCTTGGGCGGCAGCGCTGCGCCCGCGTACTGGGCACGACCCTGCGGTTACAGCACGCCCCCGCGCAGCTGCAAAAAGTTCTGCGGCTGGCGGGCATCCCCTGTACGGAGAACACAGAAAAGGAGAATGCGCAATGAAAGCAGAAAACAGCACCCGTATCCAGTTCGATTCCCTCAGCAGCAACGAGGCCTACGCCCGCGGCATCACGGCGGCCTTTCTGGCGCGGTACGACCCCACCGTGCCCCAACTGGCCGATCTGAAAACGGCAGTATCCGAGGCAGTCACCAATTGCATCGTCCACGCCTACCCGGAGCGGATCGGGCCGGTGTGCATGACCATTGCAGTCTATCCCGACCGGGAGGTGCACATCACCATTACAGATAAGGGCATCGGCATCCCCAATGTGGAACAGGCCATGCAGCCTTTGTTTACCACCGGCAACCCGGAGGAACGCTCCGGTCTGGGCTTTGCGGTGATGCAAAGCTTTATGGACAGGGTAAAAGTTACCTCAAAGCCCGGCAAGGGCACAAAGGTGCTGCTGGTCAAACGTCTGTCCCGGCGGGAGCTTACATAAAAAGGAAAGGCGGTCCGGTATATGGTAACGGATAAGACCCGGCGGGAAGCATTCATCACACAGAATCTGGGGCTGGTGCACGCCTGTGCGGGCAGATTCCGCGGGCGCGGCATGGAGTATGACGACCTGTACAGTGCAGGCTGCGTGGGGCTCATCAAAGCCTATGATAACTTTGACGAGAGCCGTGGCGTGTGCTTTTCCACCTATGCCGTGCCGGTGATCCTTGGCGAGATCAAAAAGCTGTTTCGGGATGGAGGTACGGTCAAGGTGAGCCGCTCCCTGAAGGAGCTGGGGATGCGGGTGCAGGCGGCACGGGAGCATACCATGAAGCTGTGCGGCGCAGAGCCTACCTTACAGCAGTTGTCAGAGCAGCTGGATGAGCCGATAGAGAATGTGGCTCTAGCCATACAGGCCGCGCAGCCCGCCATGAGCCTGACCCCGGAGGGCAGCGAGGATGGAGACCGGCAGCTTGATATTCCGGTGGAATCCCCGGAGGAGGAGCTGGCGGATAAGATCGGTCTGGCAGAGGTGATCGAAGCACTGCCGGAGCAGGATAAGCAGCTGATCCGTCTGCGCTTTTATGGCAACCGCACCCAGAGCGAGACTGCAAAGGCACTGCACACGACTCAGGTGCAGATCTCCCGACGGGAACGCAAGATCCTGATCCGGCTGCGCACCCGACTTTTGGAGGAATAAGGGAGAAAGTGTCTATAAAAAATGTAAAAAACTGGGCAAAAAGTCAAAAGAATGATTTTGGTGTAAAAATTGTAAAAAAGTGCTTGCTTTTTGAAGGATGCTGTGCTAAAATACATTACTGTCAGGCGGACGTCCGACAGAATGAAATACTTCAAAACGGACGCCAGATAGAAAGATTCGACAGAATCGAAAATGAATCTCAAAAATCTTTCAAAAAAGTGCTTGACAATTTATCACGAAAGTGATAAAATAAATAAGCTGTCAGCCGCTAAGGCTGCGGCGCACAGGACCTTGAAAATTGAACAATATCGAAAGAACTTGTAACGGAACCTATTTTCATGTTGGAAGAACATGT
>CAKSWQ010000007.1 GCA_934512105.1 uncultured Faecalibacterium sp.
AGTGAGAAGCCTATGGCAGATTACAGAAAATCCAGCGTACATTGCCACTCTACCCTGTGTGACGGCAAAAACACCTTGCAGCAGATGGCGGGCGCCGCCTGTGCGCAGGGGCTGACCACCCTTGGGTTCAGCGGACACAGCTACACAAAGCCCGACCCGGAATACTGCATGACCCCCGGTCGCACCGCTCTGTACCGCGCCACCATTGCCAAGCTGAAAAACGAGTACCGGGGCAAGGTAGACATCCTGTGCGGCATCGAGTGGGACCTGCTGAGCGAGGACACGCCCAAGGGCTTTGATTACTGGATCGGCAGCGCACACCACCTGTACGGCAAAAACACCGGCAAATACTACGAGATCGATTTCCGCCCCGAGGATCTGCGGGACTGCATCAACAACGATTTTGACGGTGACCCGCTGGCAGCGGTGGAGGCCTACTTTGCCGAGGTGGAGAAGATCGCCGCCAAAAAACCGGACATTCTGGGGCACATCGACCTTGTCAAAAAGCTGAACGCGGACGGCAGCTTTTTTGACGAGGAGTCCCCCCGCTACAAGGCAGCGGCGCTTAAGGCGCTGCAAGCTGCACGGGAGAACGACTGCATTCTGGAAGTGAACACCGGCGGCGTATACCGGGGCTACCGCAAGGACTTCTACCCCGGCGCATGGCTGCTGGGCGAGTGGAACAAGCTGGGCGGCCGGGTGCTCATCACCGCCGACGCCCACGACACCGCCGCGCTGACCTTCGGCTTTGACGAAGCCGCCGTCGCCATCAAGGCTGCCGGTTTCACCGCCCTGACCGTGCTGACCGTCAACGGATTTGAGCAGCAGGAACTGTAAAAAAGTAGTTTTGAAACTACAAATAAAAATTTTTTAAATCATTTAACCGCAAAAGAGGCCACTGCACAGTTTTTTGTGCAACGGCCTCCTTTTTGCGCGAAGAAAGGAACCCTATGACCCAGACGCGACCCCTGAAAACAAACCTCTTTAACCGGAATGCAGACCTGCTGCACGGGCCTATTTTCAAGAACCTTCTGCTGTTCATGCTGCCCATTCTGGTCTCCAATCTGTTCCAGCAGCTGTACAATACCGTGGATACCATGATCGTGGGCAACGTGCTGGGTGATACCGCACTGGCCGCTATCGGCTCCTGCGGGTCCATCTACGAGCTGCTGGTGGGCTTTGGCATCGGCATCGGCAACGGGCTTTCCATCGTGGCTGCGCGCTCCTACGGGGCGCAGGACGAGGATCTGCTCAAAAAGACGGTGGCCGGGTCGCTGGTCATCGGGCTTTGCGCAAGCCTTGTCATTACCACGGCGGGCTTTTTCGGCCTGCGGCCGCTGCTGCAGCTGCTGGACACCCCCGCCGAAATTTTAGAGGACGCCTACCGCTACATCATCATCATCGATTTGGGCGTTTTGGTGATGTTCCTTTATAACCTGTGCGCCGGACTGCTGCGCGCCATCGGCAACAGCGTGATGCCACTGGTGTTCCTGCTCATCAGCTCGGGGCTGAACGTGGCGCTGGACCTGTGGTTCATTGCCGGGCTGGGCATGGGCGTGCAGGGCGCGGCGGTGGCTACCGTCATTGCGCAGGGCATCTCGGTGGTGCTGTGCATTCTGTATGTGATGCGCCGCGTGCCGCTGCTGCTGCCCGCCCGCAAGCACTGGGCGGTGGGACAGCATTTGTACTGGGAGCTGTTCAGCCAGAGCATCTCCATGGGGCTGATGAGCAGCATCGTGTCGGCGGGGTCGGTGGTGCTGCAGTACGGCATCAACGGGCTGGGCACGCTGACCATTGCGGGGCACACCGCCGCGCGCAAGCTGTTCTCCTTTACCAGTATGCCGCTGATCTCCATGGCAAACGCCGGTTCTACCTTTGTCTCCCAGAACCGGGGCGCAGGGCAGCCGGAGCGGGTGCGCAAGGGAATGCGCACCATGTACCTGTGCTCGGTGGTCATCATGGCGGCAGACATCGTGCTGATGCAGCTTTTTGCCCGGCAGCTGGTGCAGCTGATCTCCGGCTCCACCGCGCCGCTCGTGCTGGAAAACGGCGCACGGTATCTGGTATGGAACGCGCCGTTCTACGCGGTGCTGGGGGTGCTGCTGTGCACCCGGTACGCTTTGCAGAGCCTTGGGCAGAAGGTGCTGCCGCTGTTTTCCAGCGTCATCGAGCTGGTGGGCAAGGTGATCTTTGTGCTGGTGTTCATCCCGCGCTACGCCTACAACGCCGTCATCCTGTGCGAGCCCATCATCTGGTGCTTCATGGCGGCGTATCTCGTGGCGGTGTACCGCCGCGATCCCTTTGTGTACCCGAGAAAGAAAACGATCTGAATGCGCGCCGCGTTTGCTTTGCGCATATTCAGCGGAATCATTATTTATAATTTCGGGATAGCGGAGCGTCTGCGGACGCTCCGCTATCCCATTTTCACGGGAGGGGTTTGGAACGAACTCCCTCAGTCTTTGCTTCGCAAAGCCAGCTCCCTCGGAGAGGGAGCCTCTGGCGCGCCCGGACACTTTGCTCTTTAGCCGAAAACCGTACCGCCATGCCAAAGGCCCCATCCCAGAGGGGGCTGTCATCGAGCGCAGCGAGATGACTGGGGGAGTTCTCTCCCCTAAAAGCAAGCACCGGAGCGTCTGCGGACGCTCCGGTGCTTGCTTTTATGATACTTTTACCATACGGAAGGTCTTTCCGCGCTGAATGCAGTCCAGCAGCAGGTCGTATGCTGCTGGCACCTCGCCGATGACGTTTACCTTTTCGTCTGCGGGCAGGGCGGCGCGCACAAGCTGAATTTCACCGGAATAGCGTCCGTAGCCGCTGTTATCCATGGTCACGCAGCGGCGGCGGCGCTCTGCGCAGTTGTCCGGCTGCACGGTGCTGCCAAAGCAGGAGTAGAGCCGGGATTCCTGATACCGCACAAGCCCCTTGGGCGAGTCCGGGCGGCAGGTAAAGGTGCGGTCGTACAACGTCTCGTAGCCGGGGCGCAGGGCGACCGGCAGACAGAGCTCGCCGGTGGTGCAGAAGTGGCGGATGTACTCCTGCTCCCGGGCGCTGACCTCCGGGTCGCCCGCAAAGATGCCGTCCAGCCCGTAGTTCAGCGCCAAGTCCGCAAAGGCTGCCGAAGGGGCGGCGGTGCGGTGGGCTTCCAGCGTGGGCAGACCCGCGTACAGCGGGCCGCGCAGCAGGGCATCGCCGGGGATAAAGCCGTACACCTGCAAGCCCTCCGCCTGCAAGGCTGCGGTGCTCTCGCGCAAAAATTCCGGGTCAAGGCCGGTCTCCGGGCGGGGGTAAAAGTTGTGCATGGCGATGACCGTGCCGCCGCCCGCCGCCAGCTGCCGCGCCACCTCCGGGGTGGTGGTGGACGCGTTGACCGCAACGGGCAGCTGCTGCGCAAGGGCGCACATCTCCTCCAGCGAGAAGCCGTAGTCCAGCCGCAGACCCCACAGGTGCAGCCGCTTTGCCAGCGCGGTCAGGTCGGCACAGCCGAACTGCCGGATGGTCTTTTCCGATACGTCTGCCAGAATGCGCCAGCCCTGCGCGGAGAGGAAGTCGCACATTTCCTGCACACGGGCGCAGTAAGCGGCATCAAATTCTTCACTGATATGCAGTGAGATAAAAACAGGCGCGCCGCCTGCCGCAACTGCGGAAAGCGACGCACGCTGTTCCTCAAACTGCGTCAGATACACTGACCGTCCGAGTGTTTTAAGCATTGGCAACGTCCTCAACAGAGACCATTGCGTTGGTCACGATAAAGCCCATGATGTAGCAGATGACCAGACCCACTGCGTAGCAGCCAACGGAAGCAGCCACACCGTGAGGGCCGGCGGTCATGACGAACAGAGCCAGCAGGCCGGAGGGGCCCCAAGCGGTAGCAGCCACCTGCATGGCCATGACGAAGGCACCGCCGAAGCCAGCACCCAGACCGGCGCTGATGAAGGGCTTGCCCATGGGCAGGGTGACGCCGTAGATCAGCGGCTCGCCGATGCCCAGCAGACCTGCGGGCAGTGCGCCGGTGATGACGTTCTTCAGACGGGTGTTGCCACACTTCTTAGCCTTGAAGTAGATGGCGATGGCAGCGCCCACCTGACCTGCACCAGCCATAGCCAGCGCGGGGTACAGGGTAACGTAGCCGAAGGTCTCCAGCTGCACGGAGTACAGGGCCACCAGACCGTGGTGCATACCCATAGCGACCATGGGCAGGAACAGAGCGGTGGAAACATAACCGGCAATGATACGCACGATCAGGCTTTCGCTCATGCACAGCTTTTCAACCACCCAGCACAGTGCGGTGGAAACATAGCCGGTAGCGGGCATGATGAGCAGGATATAGGGCACAAGGCAGAGGATCATGGTGATCAGCGGGGTGAACACGATATCCAGAGATTCGGGCATCCAGCTGCGCACCCAGCGCTCGATCTTGACAAGGCACCATGCGCCCAGCACAACGGCCAGCACGCCGCCGCGGCCTGCACGCAGGATGGAATCCAGCGGCACAGCCTCGTTGAACAGACCCAGAATGCCGGAGATCTTGTTGATGCCGTCCAGACCGGTGATCATGCCCAGCATACCGCCCAGAATGGGGGTGCCGCCGAACTTTTCGGCTGCACGGTAGCCGACCCATGCAGTCAGGTAGCCAAGGAAGCAGGTGTTCATCAGACCCAGCAGGGTGCTGATCAGAGCCAGTGCGGGGATATCTGCGTAGTTCGGCACCACCTGACCGATCAGGGAGTTGATGCCGGCGCACAGACCGGAGGCCACAACGCCCGGGATCAGGGGGATAAAGATATCGCCGAAGGTCTTGAACAGCTCCTTGACCTTGCTCTGCTTCTGCCCGGCCTTGACAGCAGCCTTATTGGTCTGCCAGTCGTTGGCGGTGGAGGCAGCGGCGTCCGCCGGGATGCCCATGTCGCGGCAGATATCTGCGCACTTGCGGCACTTGCCGGGGCCGACCACGATCTCCACATAGCCGGTACGGTCGTGCACGATGCCCATTACGCCCTCGATGGCCTTCAGGCCCTCGTCGTCGATCTTGGCGTCATCCTTAACGCGCACCCGCAGGCGGGTCATGCAGTTGGTTGCGGTGAGAACGTTGCTCTTTCCGCCGACTTTCTCCAGCGCCGCGCGGACCAGTTCTTCATTCGTCATAAGTGGGTCCTCCTTAAAAACAGGTGTATATCCGATGCGGCCTGCGCCGCTAAGGAACTTGGGTGGAATGGCGTGCCTTACAGCACTTCCAGCCGGATGGCCTCCCGCACATGGCCGCGTGCCCGTTCCAGCCGCCGGGCGGCTTCTGCGGCATCGCAGTCTGCCAGCAGCATGGTGATGGCGGTCTTTACGCTGCCGCCCGCTGCATCAATGGCGGCGCGGGCAGTCTCCCGCTCCACACCGGTGGCGTCGATGACGATGTTCTCGGCGCGGGTGTGCAGCTTTTCGTTGGTCTGCTGCACGTCCACCATCAGGTTCTGGTAGGCCTTGCCGGTGCGCACCATGGAGCCGGTAGAGATCATGTTCAGGATCAGCTTCTGCGCCGTGCCGGACTTGAGCCGGGTGGAGCCGGTCAGCACCTCGGGGCCGCAATTTACCTCGATGGCAAGCTCTGCGGCTTGGCCGATGGCGCTGCCAAGGTTGCAGGCAATGGCGGCGGTATGGCAGCCCACGCTCTTGGCGTAATCCAGACCGCCCAGCACATAGGGCGTGCGGCCGGAGGCGGCAATGCCCACCACAAGATCGTTTGCGGTCAGACCGTGAGCCTTCAGATCCTCAACAGCCAGCTCCCGGCTGTCCTCTGCACCCTCCACTGCCTCGATAAAGGCTTTTTCGCCGCCGGCGATGAGCCCTACCACCATCTCCTTCGGCACGCCGAAGGTGGGCGGGCACTCGGCGGCATCCAGCACGCCTAAGCGGCCGGAGGTACCGGCGCCCATATAGAACAGCCGTCCGCCCTTTTCAAAGGACTCTGCCGCCCAGATGACTGCCTGCGCGATCTGCGGCAGGCACTTGGCAATGGCCAGCGGTACCCGGGCGTCCTCCTCGTTCATGACTGTCACGATCTCCAGCGGGGACATCTGGTCCAGCTGCATCGTGCGCGGGTTGCGGGTCTCGGTGGTCATCCCACTCAGATTCAATCCCATTTCCTGCACCTCCACTTTCCGCCGCACCCCTTGCGGCGTGATTGTGACCAAAGTATAAACTTTTTTAAACAAAATGTCCACAAAAAGACTATTTTGTGGTACAATGTTTTATGCAAGCATTGTTTTTGAAATTTTTACTCTCAAGTATGACTTTTTTGTGTAGCTTGTTCAATCCATCCTGAAATACAACAGAGGTATCTATATGCAGAACGTTCTTTTACGCCTGCGGGAGGTGCAGCCCTCCCTCAGCAGCACCGAGCGGCAGATCGCACAGTTCATTCTGGATAACCCGGACGAGACCACCACCCTCACCATCCGGGAGCTGGCGCGGCGCTCTTTCTCCTCCCCTTCCAGCGTGGTGCGCATCTGCCGGGTGATCGGCTTTCAGGGCTACAAGGAGCTGCGCCACGCCCTGACGCTGGAGCTTGCCACCCTTGGCGAGAACGGCAGCCACCGGGAAAAGGACATCACCCCGCAGGACAGTTTGCAGGAGATCGTGGACAAGGTGACCCACAAGAACATCCAGAGCCTGCTGGACACCCAGCGGCTGCTTTTGCTGGACGAGCTGGAACAGTGCGTGGAGCTGATCGCCAATGCCCGCACGGTGCTGTTGTTCGGCATCGGCTCCTCGCTGTGCGTGGCAAAGGACACCTACCTGAAATTTCTGCGGCTGGATAAGCCCTGCGTGGTCAACGAGGACTCCCACTCGCAGCTTTTGCAGGCGCGCAACGCCACCGCGCAGGATGTGGGCATCGTGTTCTCCTACTCCGGGCAGACCATGGAGATGATCCAGTGCATTCAGGAAATGAAGGCAGGCGGTGCACCGGTAATTGCGGTGACCCGCTACTACCCCTCCGAGGTAGCGCAGCTGGCAGACCATGTGCTGTATGTAGCCGCCAACGAGAGCCTGTTCCGCAACGGTGCCATGTCCTCCCGGCTTTCCCAGCTGAACGTGATGGATATCCTGTACACCGCCTACGCCAGCCGCAACCACGAGGACACCATGCGCCGCCTGACCAAGACCCATATCTATAAGCCCGGCGAACCAGATGTGCTGACGCAGCCGTAAACCGGAAGCTGCCCCGCAGGGCATAAAAAAGGCGCCCGGTGATCTTCTCACCAAGCGCCTTTGCTTCCGTTGACGAAAGTATAGCGTTTTTTGTAGGTTCTTTCAATCCGAAATGTGCAGCAGCTTTTTCGTCAAGCGATTTTATATTTTGTAAAGTATCACAATGTCTTGCTTTGTTTTTTGTTGGTTTTGCCAGCCGCTCCTCTGCAATGCGGGCTTGCAGTGACCTTCATGCAAAAATCGCAACGGTCCTTCTGAAAAAAATACGCCCTGCTGCTGCCTCTGTCAAGAAGTTTAGGCGTTTTCAGGGATCCCGAAAGCGATTTCGCTGTTGGAGTTCCTCCTGCGGCATAGAAATGGCAGATCGTTTTCTGCATCGAAAAAATTCACCCCTGTAAACTTGTCGGTTTCTGCTTGACAATGCCCTGTGGGCGTGCTATTTTTTATTTCATAAATTTGTTTTGCCTAACCATCTGAGGGGTTTTCCCCCGCATTTTTTTGCGCCAGTTGTTAGGCCATGCTAACCATTTTCAAAACTGAGATAGAGGTGTGTTACAATGAGATTGAAAAAAGTATTTGCAGGTGCGCTTGCGGCAGCTATGCTGATGTGTGCCGTGGCAGTCCCGGCCTTCGCTGCGGAAGAGGTGGAGCAGGAGAACTGCCTGTCCTCCAGCTATGTCCAGATGAACATCCCTTACGCCGACTTCTACAAAGCTGCCGGTGTGGACAACGCATCTGAGGTTGATGCTGTTACCAGCGCCACCAAAAACAAGACCCGTTCGGGTGGTCTTGCCGGCGGTTCCTACCACGTCAACGCTGATGGCACCGACATCACCGGCGTCTCTTTCCCGGTCAAAGTGCTGACCCCGTGGGCGCTGAAGAACGCAAAGCAGGTCACCGATGCCGACAGTTATGACATTACCGTTACGCTAAAAGGCAAGGAATCCACCACCACTTATACCGGCATGGATGCTCTGTTTGAGAACGACAGCTACGCTTACTACAAGCTCAGCGAGACCCCTGCTTACTACATCACCGCATGGTACAACCTGCTGAGCGGCAAGTGGGAGTTTGGCAAGGTCCACGCCGCCGAGACCACCGTAGAGGGCACCACTGTGGAGCTGAATACCAACGGTCACCACACCACCTACGAGATGAAGATCTCCGGTTTTGATTTGGACTACAAGACCAACAAGGTCTACGGCGTAGTGCTGACCACCGCCGATGGCAGTGAGTACGGCCTGCATCATGTGACTAACATCTGGCATGGTACCAAGCTGGGCTTCAATGCTGATGACCCTTACTTTACATCCATTATCGGCAAGACTGTTACTCAGATCACCTTCTACACCGCCGACGGTGTGTATGTTCTGCCGGTCAGCGTGGCGCTGTGAGTTCGCAGAAAACCGCCTGATTCAGCCAAAATATAGAACAAAACGGCAAGGTCGCTTGACATCAGGCGGCCTTGCCGTTTTATAGTAACTTCTCTTCTTTTTATGCAAAGTCAGGAGTCCAGAGTTTGCAGCACGCAGGCACAGTACCCCGGTTCAGGCTGGTAACAATGGATGGTCAGGTATTTGTCCACCTCCGGGCTGTAATCGTGCAGGGTATGCTTTGTACCATTCAATGCCACATCTGCATACGATACAAGCCACTTTTTATCCCCATTGGGGAACACCTCGTAAAAAGAGCGGTCCAGCATTTTTTCCACCGGCACACCTTCGATATTTGCCATCTCCGCGTTGCAGTAGCGGAAGATAAAATCCACGCCGTGCCCATCCTCATTAAAGACCAGCTCGATGACGCAGAACGCCAGTGGCATATCGTCCAGCAGGGTGCATTTTTCCAGCAGGCTCATGCTCATACGGTGGGGCTGTGTATCTGCCAGCCCGATCTCTGTACGCAGGCGGCGATGGTCGCTCATCCCGCGCTTGCGCCCCTGAAAGGTGCGCCCGTCGGACATGGTATAAACCCCATCGTTGCTGATATTTACGATCTGGCTGCGGCACACCGCGATCCCCTTGCTGATGTTCAGGAACATATCCTCCGGCAGCACAGACAAAACGCTGTGCAGCGGCGCATACAGCGCAGCTTCCTCGCCGTCCATGCGGTGAACGACCGTTTTACGGTCACTGCGGTAAAGATACAAAATGTTTTCCGGGCAAAGATCGTTTTTTTGAAACCATTCATGCAGATCGTTCATCGCCTTGCTCCTTTGTCGATTGATGTGCTTAGTATAGCACACTATCGTGCGGGACGCAAGATTTTGATAGCATTTCCGTCAAATTTTATCGGGCGTTTTTGTTGAAACCTACATTTTTATTGCGAAAAATGCAAAAATCATTGACTTTTAATCATTCTCCATGTATCTTGAACACAGAGAGCCAAATGTTTTTTCCATAAGGCATAAGGCGCATGAAGTGCATCAAGCAAAAAAGCATGACAGGAGGTTTCATGTTATGAAAATGACCCGCCGTGAATTTTTGAACGTTTCCACTGCGGCTGCGGCGGTCTGCGCAGCTACACTTTTGCCCGTAGAGAAAGCTGCCGCAGCGCAGCAGGCGATGGGGACACAGGATCTTCTGGAGCAGGCGTATCTGTATGCCTTTCCGCTGGTGATCATGGATGCCACCCGGACGTTTTCTACGAATACCCGCACGGTTACAAGCGCTAAGGCACCCATCAACCAGTTCATCCACGCGAAAAAGCTGGCGAATGCCACGACCCGTGTCGTGGTAACACCGAATGTGGATACTATCTACACGCAGGCGTTTTTGGATGTCGGCGCAGAACCGATGATCTATGGTGTGCCGCAGACTGACCGCTTTTTTAACGTACAGGTGCTGGATGCATGGACCAACACCGCCGCCGTGCTGGAAGCACCGGGGCTTTATGCCATCACTCGTGCAGACTGGCAGGGCGAGCTGCCGGAAGGGGTGCAGCGGATCGATGTGCCTACCACTATGGTCTGGACCATCGCCCGCATCGTGCTCTCCGGGCAGGAGGATCTGCCCAATGTCCGGGCGATCCAGGATAAGATGCAGCTGATGCCGCTGTCGGCCTATCCGGCGGGGCTGGCGGTTGCGCCGGAGGGCAGTTATTCGCCGGAAAACGACTTTGTGCCGGTGCAAAAGGTGCTTTCGATGTCTCCGCAGGCGTTTTTTGACACTGCAAACCAGCTAATGCAAACAAACCCGCCCGCTGCGGCAGATGCTCCGGTGCTCCGGGAGCTTGCAGCACTGCACGTCGGCCCCGGCGAGAAGTTCGATGACAAGGCGCTGGGTCTGTTCAGCGGGCTGCGCTGGAAGCTGATGCTGCTTCAAATGAAGAAAAAGCTGCAGAGCGAATCCGAGAACTATACGCGCCAGATGGGACAGTGGACCTATTACGGCGACCCCATCGGCAACTTTGGCACGGCGTATACCTACCGTACCATGGTGGCGCTGCGGGGGCTGGGTGCCAACACCACGGATGTTGCCATCTACCCCAAAACGGATGTGGACAGCACCGGCGCAGTCCTGACCGGCAAAAAGACCTATACGCTGCACATAGAGGCAGAGCCTCCTACGAAGGAAAAGGGCTTCTGGTCGGTGACCGCCTACGGCGAGGATGATTTCCTCATTGATAACGCCATCGACCGCTACTGCGTCAACGACCGCTCCGGGCTGCACCGCAACCCGGACGGGTCGATCGATATCGTCCTTTCCAAAGAAGCACCGGAGGATACGACCAATTGGCTGCCGGTAGGGGAGGGAGATTTCCACCTCTTCCTCCGAATCTATAAACCGGATACTGCTGCACTGGAGGATTGGCAGCCGCCGGTTGTCCGCGCAAACTGATTTGTAATTCTATAATAAGAAGGAACCTGCTATGAAAATGACCCGCCGGAATTTTATTTCTTCTTCGGCTGCTGCAATGCTGGCGTGCGGCGCATCTCTGTCTGCCCATGCTGCGGAAAATACCACGGAAAACGGCCTGAATTTTATCGCGGATATTTTCAAGGACCCCACCCAGCCGGGTGAGACAGAGGAAGCAACGGCGATCACAGCAGAAAAGAACGCCGAATGGTATGAAACGCTGGATTTTTCCGACCGGCGGGAGTTTGCCAACGCCGAGCGCGGCTGGCTGGACAACGCGGAAGGCAGGATCATCGATGGTGAGGATAACAGATCCGCATGGGATCTGCAGAGCTACGGCGATTTGAACCGGGATGCTCCTGACACTGTAAACCCCAGCCTGTGGCGGAATACCCAACTCAACGCCAAAGCCGGTCTGTTTGAAGTATGTGACGGCATCTATCAGGTACGCGGCTTTGATATGGCCAATACCACCTTTATCCGCACCGACCACGGCTGGATCGTGTTTGATGTGCTGATGTGCAAGGAGAACATGAAAGCTGCCAAGGAGCTGATGGAGAACCGCTTCGGCCCGCTGGACATCAAGGCGGTGCTGTACAGCCACTCCCATGTGGACCACTTCGGCGGCGTGGAGGGCATTATCACCCGGGAGCAGGTAGCGGATGCAACGCTTTCGCTGAAAAAGCAGCTGGCTTCCGGCAAGACCCTTGTGCTTGCGCCGGCGGGCTTTCTGAAGCACGCCATCAGCGAGAATGTCTATGCAGGCATCGCCATGGCGCGGCGCGCACAGTTCCAGTACGGCACGGTGCTTGACAAGGGCGAAAAGGGTGCACTGAGCGTGGGCATCGGCATGGGACAGTCCACCGGTACGGTGGCCCTCATCGCTCCCACCTACGAGATCGGGGAAGATGTTCCAAAGCTGACCATCGACGGGCTGGAGATCGAATTTCAGCTGACCCCCGGCACCGAAGCCCCCGCCGAGATGAACGCCTATTTCCCGAAATACCGCGCCCTCTGGATGGCGGAAAACTGCACCAGTACGCTGCATAATCTGTACACCCTGCGCGGCGCAGAGGTGCGCGATGCCAACGATTGGGCAAAGTACATCATTGAGGCAGACCAGCGCTTCTGCGACAAGACCGATGTGGTGTTCCAGAGCCACAACTGGCCGCACTGGGGCGAGGAGATCCATGATTACCTGCTGAATACGGCAGCCATCTATAAGTTTATTCACGACCAGACCCTGCATTATATGAATCAGGGGTATACCTCCACTGAGGTCGCCGCCATGCTCACCTTGCCCGAAAAGCTGGAAAAGGTCTGGTACACCCGGCCGTATTACGGCACGCTGGCACACAACGCCAAGGCGGTCTACCAGAAGTATCTGGGCTGGTACGATGCAAACCCGGTCAACCTGAACCCGCTTCCGCCCAGCGATACCGCCAAGAAGCTGGTGGAATATCTGGGCAGCACGGAACTGGTGCTCTGCAAGGCGAAAAAGGACTATGCAAAAGGCGAATATCAGTGGGTGGCGCAGATCACCAAGGAGTTGGTCTTTGCAGACCCGTCCAACCAGAAGGCGCGCAATCTGTGCGCGGATGCACTGGAGCAGCTGGGCTATCAGGCAGAGTCCGGCGCATGGCGCAACGCCTACCTGATGGGCGCTGCCGAGCTGCGCAAGGGCAACCTGTCCGGTCTGGCACGCACCGCCAATGGTCTGGGCTCCGCTATGAAGGAGATGACCGTGGATATGCTGCTGGATTACATTGCCATCCTGACCGATGCCAACGCCGCCCAGAATGATGATGTGACCCTGAACCTGATCGTGACGGACGTGAACGAAAAGTTCTATGTGACCCGGAAAAACGGCATTCTGCTGTCCTATCCGGGGGAGAACCGCCCGGATGCACAGGCTTCCGTCACCTGCAAACGTCTGCAGCTCCTTGCCCTGATGCAGGGTCAGCAGGCCGGGCAGATACAGATCAGCGGCGATGCCACTGCCCTGAAGCGTCTGCTGGCGTATGCGTCCAAGTTTGAAAAGACCTTCAATGTGATCGAACCGTAAAAACGACTTCTAATGTCGGAATACGCCAAGGGGCTGTTGCACAAGGATAGAAGCCAGTGCAACAGCCCCTTCAGCTAAGCGAATCTTTATTTTTGAATCCTGAAACGGAACGAGGTTCCCGTCTCCACTACAAAACAGGCATCCTTATGGGGCTTTGCGCCCCAACTGTTATCGCCGCCCACGCCGCGCTGGAACAAAGCGCAGCGCACAACAGTCTTGTTGTCGTCCCGGGGCAGCTCGTAGAGATGACGGGCGTTTTCCAGCTCGTGCGGCGTATAGGGCAGCGCCGAGAAGGTCATGCCGTCCCCTGCAAAGCAGATGCCTATATTCAATCCGCTGCCGGTGAGCGCCGCGCTGTACACGCCGGTGCGGCCACCGCACTCCTGCGGATAGACCGGGCTGTTCTGGGCAAAATCCTGCCGGACATTGTAGCTCCATGCGCCCATCTTGCCCCCTGCGGTGCGGTCGGCGGCAGTCTCCCGGGGGCCAAGACCGAGGTAAGAAACATCGGTCAGTTCCCGGCGCAGCGGGAAGAGCAGGCCGAACTCCGGCAGCTCGGTATGCGCGCCCTGCCACATCATGGTGATATCGCAGCGGCCCGCGCCGTCAATGGCAAAATCCATGGGCAGCGTCTGCCCATTTGGCAGGGTGTAGACGGCATGAACTGTAACAAACTCACCTTTTGTTTCGGCGGTCAGGTTATCGCACCGGGCATACAGACCGGCGGTTTTCCAGAAGGCAAATTCAAACGGCTCGACACAGCCCTCATCGTTGTTGGTGGGGGCACGCCAGAAGTTGGGACGCACAATATCGTCCAGCAGCTGCACGCCGTTGTAGCGGATGGACACAAGCCCCTTGCCGCGGCCGAAAATATACTCGAAGCCCTCACCCTTTACGCCGATGTTGCAGTCCATCTCCACCAGCTGCGGGGCGGGCAGGGTCAGCCGGGCGGCGGCGTGGTCGTGCCATACCTGCCCAAAAGCGGCTTCATAGCCCGCCGGGATGCCGGGCGCTGCGTTGCGCTGGATGGCGGTAACGGTCATGCAGGCAAGTCCTGCTTCCGGCAGAGCGAACGGGAACGCGATGTGCACAGTTTTACCGGGTGCACAGTCTGTCCGCAGCACGGCGCGGCGCTCCGGCTTGCCGTTGACCGAGGACGCAAACACAAGGTCGTAGGCGCTCAGGTCGGTAAAGAGGTTCCGGTTTTCAATCACGGCTTCCGTGTCGGTCAGGGTGATCTTCAGCGGTGCGTAGGCTGCCTTGACTGCATCCATTTTGGGAGTGTTGCGGCGGTCGGGCAGCACAAGGCCGTCCACACAGAATTCCCGGTCGGTGGGGCGGTCGCCGAAGTCGCCGCCGTAGGCAAAGGCGGGCTTGCCGTCCGGGCTTGTCACTGCGATGCCGTGGTCCATGTACTCCCAGATGAAGCCGCCCTGATACAGCGGTTCTTCGTAGGCGTACTCGGTGTAGTCGGTGATGCCGCCATTGGAGTTGCCCATGGCGTGGCTGTACTCGCACATGATAAAAGGCTTTTCCGGGTGATCTGCCAGAAACTTTTTGATGTCCGCCACCGGGGTGTACATCTGGCTTTCCATATCGGAGGTGGCGGGGTATTCCCGGTTCCAGAAAATGCCCTCGTAGTGTACAAGGCGGCTGGGGTCGGTGCGGCGGAAATACTCGCTCATCTCCCACAGGGTCTTGCCGCCGTGGCTCTCGTTGCCGCAGGACCAGATCAGGATGGCAGGGTGATTTTTGTCCCGTTCCAGCATGGCCTCGGCGCGGGCAAGCACATTCTCCCGCCACTCCGGGCGGGCACCGGGCAGCGTCCACTGGTCGGAGCCGTCTGCACCCAGCTTCTGCCATGTGCCGTGGCTTTCCAGATTGGTCTCCCCGATGACATACAAGCCGTATTCATCACAGAGCTGCAAGAAATAGGGGTCGTCTGGGTAGTGGCTGGTGCGCACGGCGTTCACGTTGTGGGCTTTCAGGTTTTTCACATCCCACAGCATCTCTTCCCGGCTGACGGTGCGGCCGGTGCGGCAGCTCCATTCGTGGCGGTTCACGCCCTTGAATACGATGCGTTTACCGTTCAAAAGCATCTGACGGTCTTTCAGCTCAAACTTGCGCAGACCGACTTTCAGCCCGGTGCGCTCCACTAAATCACCCTCGTTCAGCAGGGCAATTTCGGCCTCGTACAGGTTCGGCTGTTCGGCGCTCCACAGGGCGGGATGCTCCACCGCAAAGGTAAAGGAAACGTCCTGCACGTCCTCTTCCACGTCCGGGTCGGCTTCGCCCTTGCCGAACACCACGCCGCTGTCGTATTCGGCAGGCTCCCCTACCTCAGCAGACTGCTCCTTGCCGTCAAAAACCACGGAGATGGTTCCTGCACCGCTGACCTTGCAATCAAAGGTGACGGTAGCACTGGAAAAGTCCGGGGCAAAATCCTGCTTTACAAAAACATCTTCCAGATGCAGCTCCGGTTTTGTGAACAGCTCCACGGAGCGGAACAAACCGCTCATGCGCCAGAAATCCTGATCTTCCAGCCAGCTGCCGGAGGAAAACCGGTACACCTGCACGGTCAGGGTATTTTCACCGGGGTGGACGGCGGCGGTCATATCAAATTCTGCCGGGGTGAAGGTATCCTCGGAGTAGCCGATATAAACGCCGTTGCACCAGACGGCGGCGGCACTGTCGGCCCCGTTCAGGCGCAGATAGCAGCTTGCCCAGTTTTCCGGCAGGGTGAAACTGCGCTGATATTCCCCGATGGGGTTATAGTCCTGCGGAATCTGGCCGGGGTGCAGCTTTTCGTGGCCGTCCCACGGATACTGGGTGTTGACGTAATGGGGCATGCCGTAGGGCCGGCCGGGCTTTTGCAGGCTCTGCATCTGGATAAAGCCCGGCACGGTCAGGGTGTCCCACTCCGAGAAGGGCGCGGTCAGGTTTTCCGCATAACGGAAGTTCCACGCCCCGTCCAAGCTGACGGTCAGGGGCATTTCCGGGCTGGTCTGGTCCGCAAAATGGGCATGGAAGGACAAACGGTTCTGCTGGAAAATTTCCGGGTCAGCCAGCAGCGCCGGGGTAATCGGTTCGTGTAAAGGCATAGGTGTCACCTCGCAGCATTTTCTGCTTTCATTATAGCACAGAATATAAGAAAAACAGCCGCACAAAAACGACTGTTTTTCTGGAAAGAAGCGGCATCAGTCCGCTTCGTCAAAGACCTCGGTGTCCAGTTCTGTGTGCCCCTTGGGGATATGGTACTTCACGGCGGGCAGATGGACATTGGTGAAGTACAGGCTGGTGTTGGGGTCACAGCCGATGATGACCGCTTCTCCCCTGCCCGCCACAGCGCAGCGCAGGGTGTCGCAATGAGCTTCGGCGGTATCGTTTTCCACGCTTTCGGCGTAGCCCGGTGCAAAGTTGGGCACGGCAAAACCGCAGTCGTAGGCTTCGCAGTCAAAGCTGCTGTCAATTTCGTGGTGGCGGCGGTGGCCGGTGGCAGTGGGGGTGATGGTGGTGGTGACCTCAATGCCGGGGAAGGGCGACCACTGCGCAGTCACAGCCCCTGCTTCAATTTCCCACGTTTTGCTCACCTTGCGCACGAATACGTTATCGTCGATGACAAAGGCCAGCATACTGTCCGGCGCGGCCTGATTGAGCACCTCCCGGCTACGGGAAGCGCAGAAGCCGAAGCGGGTGTCGTAGGCAAATTTTGCGTACTTTTCCGGGAACTGCCCGTGGCCGTGGCCCTCGTTGACACCGGCAGCGTAAGCCGTTACCCGGCCTTCCCGGCGCTGCACCAGCATATTGGCGTAGGGCATAGGTTTGAGCCGCTCCAATGCGGGCATGGGCGCGGCTTCGGCAGACCAGAAGGGGTGGTCGTCCGGCAAAGCCAGCAGCAAAAAGCTCTTCATGCCCCAGTAGGGGCTGCCGGGGGCGTTGTACCGCTCGGCCATGTACATCTGCGGGTAGCAGTAGCCGATGGTCAGGATGCCGTCCCGGTCAAACATTTTCTGCCCCAGCCACCAGTTGAAGTTGCGGACGATGAGCCCCTTCATCACCGGCAGGGGCAGCGGCTCCAGCCCTGCCCAGATGCAGGCTGCCCAGAAGCTGTTCTGGGCAAAGCGGTAGGTCAGGCTGCGCCCGAAGGGCAGCGCTGCGCCGTTGGCGTCGAACCAGTAAACGAACTGCTGTGCAAACAGCTGGGCACGCTGGCGGTAAAGGGCGGCGCGCCGGGGGTCGGTGTCGGCGGCAAATTTAGAGTAGAGCAGCCCGTAATACTGGATGGCCCACGGGATGTAGTAATCCTTCTGCACGGAAGCGCCATCGGTGGACCAGCCGTCGCCGCTGTAATAGCTGTCGATCTTGCAAAGGCCGTCCTCCAGCAGCTCCGGGCTGTAAGGCATGCCTACGCTTTTCAGGGCAAGGTTTACAAGGATGCGGAAGAACTGCCAGTTGCAGTCCGGGATGGTGTGGGCGTTGATCTGCCCCAGCCATGCGGCAAGGTTCTGTTTTTCGGCATCGGAAAGCGGTGTCCACAGCTTTTCCGGCGCGGTGAGGATGCCGCAGGCAATGGCGGCCATCTCCACATAGCACTGGTCGTACTCCCCGGTGGTGCCCCAGTATTCGGGGTTTTCCGGGTCGGCACCGGCGGCAAGTCCCTTGCGGTAGATGGTTTCAAACTCCGGGTCAGAGCCGCCGCCCACCCAGAAGGGCACCAGCGCCCACAGCGGGCGGCTGAAGGCTTCCAGCTCGATGGCGTTTTGGTTGTAGGTCACACCCGTCTCGCCCAGATGCAGCCGGGCACAACCAGCCGAATAATAGGGCTTGAGAGGGTCGAGAAATTTGTGCATCAGTGCGGTAAAATCCGCTTTGGTCTGCAAGTTCATCACCAGTACATCTCCCAATCTTTGGTCAGGCGGGTCAGCGCCTCCATATAGAAATAATCGCCCCAGCTCGTGCATTCATCCACACCCTCCGGGGTGCAGGTGTTGTAGGGGCTTTTTTTGCTGTAAGTGCCGTGCAGCAGCTGGCCGGAACCCAGCGTGCCGGGCTTTACCGCGTAGTTTGCGGCAAGGCTGGCCAGCATCTGCCGCGCCAGCGTGCGCCACTGGGCAGCTTCTGTTTCGTCCGCATACTTGGCCGCTTCCAGCAGACCGCAGGCCACGATGGCCGCGGAGGAAGAATCCCGGGGTTCGCCGCTTTCCGGGGCAAAGAGCATATCCCAGCAGGGGATCATGTCCTCCGGCAGGCGGGAAAGGTAGAACGCCAGCGCCTTGCGGAACACCTCAAGGAACTTTTCATCGTGGGTGTAGGTGTAGCCAATGGCGCTGCCGTACACGCCCCACGCCTGCCCCCGCGCCCAGAAGCTGTCGTCCTTGTAGCCCTGACAGGTGCGTCCGCCCTTGGGGGTGCCGTCCGGGTTCATAAAGAAGGTGTGGTAGGTGCTGCCGTCCGGCCGGAAGGAGTTTGCCAGCGTGGTGGCGGTGTGGGCGGCGGCAATCTCGCGGTAGTGGTCGCTGCCGGTCACCTGCGCCGCCCAGTACAGCAGCGGCACATTGAGCATACAGTCAATGATATAGCGGTAGTTGTCGGGGTCGTCCATGGTGCCCCATGCCTGCAAGAATCTGCCGCTGGGCTGGTAGCGGGTCAGCAGCTGGTCGGCGGCGGCGATGGCGGCGTTTTTGCCGGTTTCGCTGCCCACCAGCTTCCAGGCTGCCACGCAGGTGGGACTGTACAAAAAGCCCATGTCGTGGTGATCCACCTCCACCTTGCGGGCAATGCGGTCCGCAAAGCTGTCCACCTGAATGAGGGCAGCGGTCTTGAATTTCTCCTCCCCGGTGGCCTCGTAGGCCAGCCAGATCTCCCCCGGCCAGAAGCCGCAGGTCCACTGGTTATTGGCGCAGCCGGGGTAGATATTATTGACACTGGAATGGTTCTGGCACTGGTAGGTGTACAGGGGCAGATTGGTCTCCACCTGTTTGCAGGCACCGGCCAGTGCCTGCCGTGCCTCGGCATCGGTCATGGCGTGGGTTTGGTAGGTTTTCATCTTGATTACTCCTTAAATCCAAAGTTTGGGATATCGTGCCAGCGCTGGCGCAAAAAATGCATACCCAGTTTGGGGCGGCGGTCCCGGGTGAACAGACCCTTTTTGTTGCCGTCCACCCGCATGGGGCCCTGCACGGTGTCGTAGTCTGCAAAGTTCCAGACAAATTCTCCCACAAACCACGGGCGTTTGTCAAACTCTGCATCCAGACGGCGGTAGAACTCCACCTGAAACTCCTCGCTGAACATCTCGGCTCCGGCGGTGTGCAGCCCTGCCACGGTGTCCGCGCCGTACTCGCTCATCATCACGGGCTTGTGCTGGGTTTCCCAGAAATCCAGTTCCTGATTCAAACCGCAGCAGGCGGCGTCCATGTCGCCGGAAAGGTTGTACCAGCCATAATAGCGGTTGATGCAGACGATATCCATGGTGCGGGTGGTGATATCCTTGGTGTAGTCGTTCTGGCAGCAGACGAGGGTGACCGGGCGGTTCTGCGGGTCCAGCTGATGCGCCAGTTCATACAGCGGGTGCCAGTAGTCGTAGGCATCCTGCGGGAAATGCTCCAGATCCGGCTCGTTGCCAAGGCTCCACAGCACCACGCAGGGGTGGTTTTTGTCCCGCCGGATCATCTCGGCAAGCACCTGCCGGTGATGCTCCGCAAGGGGGTATTCCTTATAGGGGTTCACTGCCGCCCCGCCGCCGATACCCACCGCCGGGGTCTCGTCCATGACCAGAATGCCCTCTCGGTCGCACAGGTTGTAGAATTCCTCCGCGTAGGGGTAGTGGCTGGTGCGCACGGCATTGGCGTTTGCCCAGTGGAGCAGGTTCACGTCCTTCACGTTCAGCACCGGGTCAAAACCGCGGCCATGGGCGGTAAAATCCTCGTGCTTGCAAAAGCCCTTGAAATAAAGCGGCTTGCCGTTCAAAAGCACCTGTGTGCCCTTTACTTCAATGCTGCGCACGCCAAAGGTCTGGTCGTAGATATCTGCCCCGCAGGTGACGTGCAGGGTGTACAGGTAGGGCGTGCCGGGTCTGGGCTCCCAGAGATGCACCGCCGGGATGGTGATCGTGCCTTCTGCCCCCTCTGCACCGGCTACGGCGCTGCCGTCCGCATCCAGCACCGTGACATGGACAGGCGCACTGCCGGTGGTTTTTACCGCGTACTGCACCGTGCCGTCCACGGCGGGCACCACGGTCACATCCTCGATGTACTCTTTGGGGGTGGTGTAGAGCACCACCGGGCGGTGGATGCCCGCATAGTTGAAGAAGTCAAAGTTCGGGCGGTTCTGGGGTGCGGCGGCGCGCTTGGCGGCCTCCACACTGGGGATTCCCGCATTGTCCGAGCCAAAGAAAGCCAGCTGTCCGTCCTCGTTGCCCACGGGCAGGGTGCTGTGATTCACCCGGTTGTCACAGGCTACGGTCAGCAGCGCAGTCTCGCCGGGGTGCAGCAGGGCGGTAACATCTGCTTCAAAGGGGGTAAAGCCGCCCTTGTGCTGCGCGATAAGCTGGCCGTTCAGCCAGACTTTTGCGGTGTGAGTCACCGAGCCGAACCGCAGCACCATCCGCTGCCCGGCGCAGAAAGCGGGCAGCGTGACCTTGCGCTGATACCACGCCCAGCCGTAGTGTCGGCGCAGGGCGGTGGTCTGGTCGTTCTGGTCGTTGTAGCTGGCGGGCACGGCAATGGGCTGGGCATCCGGCAGGGGCTTTGCGGGGTCGAACTGGGTTTCCGCGCAGCTGCCCAGCGCAAACGCCCATGTGCCGTCAAGGCTCAGCTTCAAGCGCACTTCATTCTGTTCAGGATATAACATAACGCTTTCTCTCTATTTCTGCAAAAAATGCGGGGCGCGGGTACTGCCCACGCCCCGCTTACGGGTGATTTGTTTAACCCTTGATGCCGGTGGATGCCACGCCCTGCACAAAGTACTTTTGCAGGGAGAGGAACACGATCAGCACCGGGATCAGTGCCACCACAGAGGCAGCCATGATCAGGCCGTATTCTGCGGAATACTGGGTGATGAACATGCGCAGACCGATCTGGATGGTCTTGAGCTCGGTCTTGGTCAGGTAGATCAGGGGGCCAAGGAAGTCGTTCCAGGTGTTCACGAAGGTGAAGATGGTCAGGGTGGACAGGGCGGGCAGGCTGAGCGGCAGCATGATATGCCACCAGATGCCGTACTCGCTCAGGCCGTCAATGCGGGCAGCCTCACACAGCTCGGTGGGCACGCCCTCGTAGAACTGCTTCATCAGGAACACGCCGAAGGCACTGAAGGCCTGCAGGCACATAATCGCCAGATGGGTGTTGTTCAGATGCCACGAGCTCATCATCATGAACTGGGGCACCATGTAGGCCTGCCAAGGCACTGCGATGGTGGCAATGTAGCCGAGGAAGAGCACATTCTTGCCCTTGAACTGCATCTTTGCAAAGGCGTAGGCCGCAAAGGAGGAGGTGAACAGCTGCAGCAGGGTGACCACCACGGTGATCTTGACCGTGTTCTTTACAAAAGTGAGCAGCGGGATCTGGGTCCAGATGTCCACATAGTTCTGCCAGCGGGGATTTTTGGGGATCCACTGGATGGGGAAGCCGAACACGTCCTTATTCAGCTTAAAGGAGGAGGACAGCATCCACAAAAAGGGCAGCAGCATACAGGCTGTGATGACGATGAGGAAGAAATAGATCAGGAACTTGGAGATGAAATTGCGGCGCTTCTGGGAAGCGTGGTCTTTAATAACAGCGGTTGCCATGGTTTCTTCCTCCTTTCTTAATTATCGCCCTTGGAGCCGCGGAACTGGATGATGGTAACGATCAGCACCAGTACGAACAGCACCATGGCAATGGCACTTGCGTAGCCGTATTTCGGGGTATTGACGAAGGCCACATTATAGATGTAGTACACCAGCGTCATGGTAGCAGTACCGGGGCCGCCCTGCGTGATCATGTACATCTGGTCGTAGACCTTGAAGCCGGAGATGGTAAGCATGATGACCACAAAGAAGGTGGTGGGACGCAGCTGCGGCAGGGTGATGTGCCAGAACTGCTGCCAGCGGTTTGCACCGTCCAGCTCGGCAGCCTCGTTCAGGTCCGGGTTGCAGCCCTGCAGACCGGCCAGATAGATGACCATGTAGTAGCCCATATTCTTCCACACGCTGAACAGGATGACCGTGATCATGGCGGTGTCCTTACCGGCAGCCCAGCGGGGCAGATTTTCCACCGCCACGCCGAAGAACTGGTTCAGGAGCATATTGATGGGGCCCATGGAGGGGTTGAAGATCATGTTCCACACCGCTGCCACCGCAACCAGCGAGGCAACGTAGGGGAAGAATGCCACGGTGCGGAAGAAGTTGCGCAGCTTCACGTTCTGGTTCAGCAGCACGGCCATGGCCAGCGAGCAGGCCAGCGTCAGCGGCACGGTGCCGATAACATAGACGATGGTGTTTTTCAGCGCCGCCTGAAAAATTTTATCGGTGGTGAAGAGTTTTACAAAGTTCTTCAGGCCGACAAATTCAATGGCGTGGCGGCCGTCCCATGCGCAGAAAGCCAGCGCAATGGCAAACACCATGGGCACCAGCGTAAACACGCAGAAGCCGATGAAGTTTGGCGCAATGAAGGAATACGCGATCAGAGAATCGCGGGTCGATTTTTTAAGCACTTTACGGGGAGTTTTATTCTGGACAGCAGCACTCGCCATAAAAGAGCCTCCTTTCCCAGAAGTATAACAGTTTTTCCAAAAAATGAGCGGGGCGGGCGTTGTGCATACCCGCCCCGCTCGGACAGGGCTTTTTTCCGATGCTCGTTCACCGGAAAATGAATGGGGATCGAAAATGATGAAGAAGGAGAACCGCAAATGATTGCGGGAAACGCTTTATCAGCCGAGAACTGCGGGAACCTGATCGTTCATGTTCTGGATGCCCTCGTCCACGGTCTCGCTCATGGTCATAATGGCATCGTGCTCGGCGTTCAGGATGGTCTCGATGTCAGAGGCGTACTGGGTGTAGGGCATCTCCAGATAGACGTTGGAGGTGGTCAGTGCATCCACGGAGTTGCTGTCCTCGGGGAAGCCCTCGGTGGACTTGATGATCTCGCTGGTAGCATCAGAGCCGCAGGCCGGGAAGGTGCCGGTCTTGGCAATAGCCTGTGCGCCCTCCTCAGAGACACACCAGTTGATGAAGTCGGCAGCGGTCTCTGCCTTGGGAGAATCGGCGTTGATGGCCAGACTGGTCACAGTGCCCAGCGTAGAACCGGCAGCTGCACCGGCGGGGTGCGGGTACTTGACGATGCCCCAGTTGAACTTGGTCTCGGCATCCTTCATGTAGGCTTCCAGCGTGGAGATGAACCAGCTGCCCATGTTGACCATTGCGCACTGCTGGTTCTCAAAGGCTGCGGAGTAGTGCAGAGAGGAGGTCTTGAGGTAGCCGTAGTCCATGCAGATGCCGTCCTTCTGCTGGGCAATGACCATATCGTAGGTGGGCTTCATGAAGTCGTAAGTGCCATCGATGATGGTGTTCTTGCCGTCCAGAATGGAGAACAGAGAAGCGGCGGAACGCCAGGTGTGGTAGTGGCAGCCATAGACCTTGCTGTCGCCGGAGCCGCTGGTCATCTTGCGGGCCAGAGCATCGTAATCTTCCAGCGTCATGTCGTTGGAGGGATACTCCACACCGGCCTTATCGAACAGATCCTTGTTGTAGTACACCACCCAGAAGTCGCTGCGGAAGGGCACGGCGTAGAAGTTGCCGTCGTCGGTGGTCAGCTGCTCGATGGTGCCGTTGAAATCGCCGGTATCGCGGGTCAGCACCTCGTTCAGGGGCTTGAGGTAGTCCAGATTGATCAGGTTTGCGTAGCCGGGGATATCCTTGACGGTCACGACATCCAGATCGGCGCTGCCAGCCAGCTGGGTAGCCAGAACGGTCATGTAATCGCTGGAGCCCAGATCCACCATCTCGATGGTCACGTCCTTGTGGCTTGCCATGTAGCCGTCGGCCATGGCCTGCCAGTAGGGGGTGGACTCCTTATCCCACACCGACCACTGCAAAGTAACAGGGCCTGCGGCTGCGGAAGCAGCGGTGGAACCGGCAGTGGAGGAAGCAGCCGTGGAGCTGGCGGAAGAACCGCCGCAGGCGCTCAGGGCAGCAGCAGCGCCGCAGGCAGCGGCAGCGGTAAGGAACGAACGACGAGAGATCTTTTTCATAAGTGTGTCCTCCTTCAGGGCAGTGTGTGTTCTTTGCAGCGGTGTCCCCCGTGCCGGGGAGCCGCTCGCTTTTGTTGACACTAGGATACCGCACAAACGCAAAAACCGGAATGGAAAAATTCCGGGAAGAGTTGCAGTTTTTCTGCGTCTTTTTAAAAAAGATGCACTTTCTTACACTGGAGTCTGCACTTTCTTGCTTTCTTGCACAGTTTGCATCCGTGGCACGAGAAAAAAGCGTATAAAGTACACAATTTTCATGAAAAAAGTCGTTGACAAACTGCGCCGGAATCTGTACTGTATAAAGGAAAGAATGCAAAATATTACCGGAAAGGAGGCCCCGTCATGAAGAGCAGGCATCGTTTCCCGCTGCGGCGGCAGATCGTGTGGGGGATGCGCCTTTTTACCACCCTCACCTCGCTGGCTGTGGGTGCGGCGCTGTTCATCCTCTCCAACCAGTATGTGCGCGCCAACTCCCTGCAGGCGGCAGAGTTCAACCTACGGCTGGTGGCTACCTCCATCGAGACCAGTCTGGACAGCGCCGATACTCTTTTGAACTGGGCTTCCACCGACAGCACCGTGCGGCGGTACATCTCGCAGGAAAATATTAACGGCACCCAGACCATTGCCGCCTACAAAGTCGTGCAGGAAAAATACTATTCCAGCACCCTGTACAGCCATATCCTCCGCTTTTTTATTACCAATGAGAACGACAGGCATTTGCAGTTCGGCACGCTGAACTCCTCGGCGGCGCTCAACCGCACCAGCATAAAGCAGTTTCTCACCAAGGGGTATGGGATGCAGTTCACCACCGATCCGCTGCTGCCCGGCAGCCCGGACTGCATCGCCCTCAGCCAGCCCGTCCGCTCCGGTAAGGGTACCTTGCACCGGGGCAGCACCTATCTTGCGCTGGATACTGCCATCATCACCGACCCGGCAGCGGGTTACAGCCTGACCGACGGCAGCGCCCTGTACTGGGAGATGGGCAGTCGCCTGTGGCAGATCGAAAACGGCCGCCTGACCGAGACCGAGAACCCGCTGCGGGAGGTAGAGTATACCCTGCGCACCGGCAGCAACAACGGCATCGCCGAGCAGACCGCATGGCAGGGCAAGGTACAGCTGGACGGCCAGAACTATTATGTCGTCAAGGTAACGCTGAACGGCCGCAGTGCGGCGCTGGTACAGCTTTTGCCCGCAAACACCTTTTTGCAGCACTACGGCGTGTACCTGTGGCTCATCGCCCTTGGCATTGCCATCATCTGGGGACTGAGCTTTTTGATGCAGCACTGGCTGGAGTGGGTCATCACCCGCCCGGTGGAGGCGCTGCAAAAGCGCATCGAGGCCGTGGGCAGCGGCAGCTTTGCCCCCGACCGCACGGTGGAGTGGAACAACGAGCTGGGCGACATCGGCCGGGGCATCAACCAGCTGGCTGAAAACGTGGACAGCCTGATGACCCGCCGGGTGGAGGACGAGCGCCGCAAGCAGGAGCTGGAATACCGGATGCTGCAAAACGAGGTGAACCCGCACTTTATCTACAACACCCTTAACAGCATCCGCTGGATGGCCACCATCCAGCACGCACCCGGCATTGCCGAGATGGTCACCGCCTTTGCGCGGCTGACCAAGAGCATCTCCAAGGGCACCCAGAAACTGGTGCCTTTGCAGGAGGAGCTGGCACTGCTCAACGATTACTTTACCATCCAGCAGTACCGCTACGGCGGCGATCTGGAAATTGAGGTCTCCCGCATTGAAAGCGAGACCCTTTGCCAGGACTGCATGATTCCCCGGTTCACCTTGCAGCCGCTGGTAGAAAATGCCATCTTCCACGGGCTGGAGCCCAAGGGCGGCCACGGCAGCGTGCTGCTGGATATCTCCACCGACCCGGATACCGGGGACGTATTGCTGCGCATTACCGACGACGGCGTGGGCATGCCGCCGGAGCTGGTGGCGCATCTTCTGGACGAGCCCGCCGAGGGTGCCGAAAAGGCTGAAAAGTTCCGCCATGTCGGCCTGTGGAACGTGAACCGCCGCATCCGGTATTCCTTTGGCGAGGGCTACGGCCTGACCATTGAAAGCGAAGAGGACGTGGGCACCGAGGTCACCATCCGGCTGCCCTATCAACAGAAAGGAGACAGCCATGCTGCGGATACTGCTTGTGGACGATGAGCCGCTGGTGCTCATCGGCCTGCAAGGGATGCTGGAATGGGAAAAGCTGGGCTATACCGTCTGCGGCACCGCCCGCAACGGCAAGCTGGCGCTGGAGCTCATCGAGCGGGAGAAGCCGGATATCGTCATTGCAGACGTAAAGATGCCGGTGATGGACGGCCTTACCCTTGCCCGCACCTGCCGGGAGCGCAGCGCCCTGCCCGCCTTTATCATGCTGACCAGCTTTGAAGAATTTGATTACATCAAACAGGCCATGGGTGCCGGGGTGGTGGATTATCTGGTCAAGTTAGACCTGACCCCCGAGAACCTGCAAACCGCCCTTGCCAAGGCCGCAGAAAAGGTAAAAAAGGAACACGCCCTGCTGGGCGAGATGCCGGCACAGGAAAACCTTGCCGAGAGCGTGCGCAGCTATCAGGAGCGTTTTTTTGTGCGTCTGTACGCCGGGCTGTTCCCGGATGAGCAATCCTTGGAGCAGCCGCTGCAGCACATGGAGCTGAACCTTAAAAGCGACGCCTACCTTGCAGCCAGCTGCGAGATCATTGCCAACACCGCCCTTACCCCCGCCCAGCAGCTGAAGCTGAGCTTTTCCTGCGGGCGGATGCTGGAGACCACCCTGCAGAACTACCTGCCCTGCTATGTGACCGGCGCGGATGCCATGCGCTGCAATGTGCTGTTCTGCCTGACCGATGCCCAGTGCCAGAACTACCGGACGGTGCTGCGCCCGCTGCTGGAACGCGCCAGCCAGATTTTATACAACTATTTCACGGTGCGGCTGCTCTGGGCGGTAGGTCGCCCCACCGGCTCCCTGCTGGGGCTGGCGCGCTGCTGCCGGGAAAACGCCCATTTGCAGCCCCTGCTCACGGTGGAACAGCCCATCCAGTTCGTGGAGGTCAACGAGGGCGACGCCACCGCCGGGAAGATGCAGGTGGTGGCACAGGTGCAGGAGTATATCAAGAATCACCTTTCGGAAAAACTGACGCTGGCCGACGTGGCTGCGGTGTTCAATTTTTCGCCCAACTACCTCAGCCAGCTGTTTGGCAAATACGGCGACAGCGGCTTTGTGGAGTACATCACCGAGACCCGCATTGCTGCCGCCAAGGAGATGCTGGAACAGGGCGATTTGAAGGTCTACGAAATTGCGGAAAAGCTGGGCTACGAAAGCGCCTTCTATTTTTCCAAGGTGTTCAAAAAGGTCACGGGTTTAAGCCCGCGGGAATATCAGCAAAGTATTTAAAATCGGAGGCTTTTTATGATACAGGAACAGCTTGCCCATCTGCCGGAATTTCTTCCCGATTACCGGCCCTTCCCCCCTGCCAAAGAGCGCACCGCATGGCAGGGGCTGCCCCTGCGGGTAAAACAGCGCTTTTTGCAGGCGGGAGAAGCCGCGCTGCAAACACCCATTGCGCCCCTGCCGCTCTCGCTCTGGCTGGATTTCATCCATACCGGGCGGCGCACCCCATGGGAGACGGCTTATTTCTCCCGCCGGTCATGGCTGTGCGCACTGGTATGCGCCGAGTGCGTGGAGCACACCGGGCGCTTTCTGGGTGCCATTGCCGATACCGTATGGGCGCTCTGTGAGGAAAGCGCATGGCAGCTGCCCGCCCACAACAGCTACATCCGGGATACGCCCCAGCTGCCCCTGCCGGACACCACCCGCCCCATCGTGGACCTGTTTGCCGCCGAGACCGGGGCTCTGCTGGCGCTGACCCGGTACTTACTGCCCGACGAGCTGGACGCCGCCGCACCGGGCATTACAACGCGGATGGAGCGGGAGCTGGACGCCCGCATTCTGACACCTTATTTTACAAGCCACTTCTGGTGGATGGGCAATGGCGAAGAGCCTCTGTGCAACTGGACGAGCTGGTGCACCCAGAACGTGCTGCTTACGGTCTTTCTGCTGCCCACCACGCAGCAGCAGCGGCAGGCTGCCGTCAGACAGGCAGCGTACAGTCTCGACTGCTTTTTGAAGGACTACGGCGCGGACGGCTGCTGCAACGAGGGTGCCCAGTATTACCGCCACGCCGGGCTGACCCTGTGGGGCTGCCTTGAGGTTTTATCCAACGTTGCGCCGGATGCCTTCTCTCCCCTGTTCCGTGAACCTAAAATCAAAAACATTGCCGAGTACATCTGCAATGTCCATGTGGAAGGGCCCTATTACCTCAACTTTGGCGATTGCAGCCCCCTTGCCGGGCGGTGCGGTGTGCGGGAATACCGCTTTGGGCAGGCTGTGGGCAGCGATGCCTTGCAGTCGCTTGCGGCGGCAGATTTCCGCGCTGATGCCGACCCCGACCATTTGCAGAACCCGGACGGCAGCACCCACATCAACCTGTGGTACCGGCTGACCACCGCCTTTGCAGAGCAGGAACTGATGGAATACACCGCAGTTTCCCTGCACCCGTCTGCGGTGTGGTACCCCAGTGTGGGCGTCTATGCCGCGCGGCAGGACAGTTGGGTGCTGGGCGCAAAGTTCGGCTCCAACGGCGACAGCCACAACCACAACGATACCGGCAGCATTACCGTGTACAAGGACGGCAGGCCGTTCCTGATCGATATCGGGGTGGAAAGCTACACCCAAAAGACCTTCAGCCCCCAGCGATATGAGATCTGGACGATGCAGAGCGCATGGCACAATCTGCCCACCTTTGACGGCGTGCAGCAGCTGCCCGGCGCGGAATACGCCGCCCGGGAGGTGTGTACTGAGGAAAACAGCATCACCGGCGAGCTGGCGAGCGCGTACCCGCCCATCCCGGGGCTTACCACCTACCGCCGCTGTGTATCGGTCAGTGAACAGGGCATCACCCTGCGGGACGAAACGGACTATCCCGGCACGGTGGAACTGACCCTGCTCACCGAGCAGAAGCCCGCCCCCACCGCGGATGGCTTTGCGGTGGGCACGCTGGGCGGCATCCGCTTTGACACGGATGCCGTAGCGGCTGCTGTTGCGCCGGTGCCCATCACCGACCCGCGCCTGCGCACCGCATGGCCGGAAATGATTTATAAGATCACCCTGCATTTCCAAAAAATGCTGAGCCTTGAACTGTACTAAGGAGAACCGCTATGGAGACCATCAAGCTGAAAATTCTGGACGAAGTCGGTCACACCCTGATGACCTGCGACGCCGACACCGCCGTATCCCTTGTTTACACCAACTGCTATAAGCCCGGCGACCGGGTGGCGCTGGAAATCGACCACCCCGGGCAGTACTGCGTTATCCAGTTCGAGGACACCATGCCCGAAGCCCTTGTGTACGTGGTCAAGCGGGAGATCAATTTCCACATCCCCTTCGGGGAGCAGGCTATCACCTACTCGCCCAAAAGCTTTGTGGGCAGCCGTCACGTCATCCGGGCACGGCTGGCGCTGCCGGAGGAGATCGCCGCCCGGCGAAACTTAGCCTTCAACTGCTATGACGAGCACGGCGACACCGGTTTTTATCCCCACGCCAGCGCCAACGTGGAAACGCGCGGCGAGGCAGTGTTTGCCGCCCGCAACGCTATCGACGGCATTTTTGAGAACAGTGCCCACGGCGAGTACCCTTACCAGAGCTGGGGCATCAACCGCGACCCGAACGCAGCTTTAACGCTGGATTTTGGCCGGGAGGTACTGCTGGACGAGCTGCGCCTGACCGAGCGGGCAGATTTTCCCCACGACAACTACTGGGTCAAGGCCACGGTGGCGTTTTCTGACGGCAGCACGCTGGACATTCCGCTGGTGAAAAGTGCCAAACCCCAGAGCGTGACCTTTGAGCCCAAACGGGTGCGCAGCCTTGTGCTGAAGGATCTCATTCAGGCCGAGGGGACTTCCCCCTTCCCGGCGCTGACCCAGATCGAAGCCTTTGGCACCGAGGTACAGTGATATGAGCATCTACAATGCCCTTTATGGGCGGGACGGCCACGGCGTAGGCCCGAACGAGCCGGAGAAAAAAGGCTTTGCACGCTTTTGCCAGATAGTCGGCCGCGACCTTGGCCAGCTGCTGGGCACCAACCTGATGGTCTGCGTGCTCTGCCTGCCCGCCGCGCTGGGCGTCTCGCTGGGGGTCACCCTGCTCTCCCTGCCGCTCACGGTGGTGTGCAGCGCAGTCACCGGTCTGCTGGCCGGCCCTGCCATGGTGCTGCTGGCAGACTGCGCCCTGCGCAGCTTGCAAAACGACCCCTCCCAGTGGCTGCCCCGGGCAAAGCAGACCCTTGCCGCCCATTGGAAAGCCGCCTGCGGCTTTGGCTGCATTGGCACGCTGGTGCTGGGGCTGCTGTGCTTTGTATCGGCCTTTGTGTTTGAAGCCGCCGCGCAGCAGGGGTATTACCCCGGGCTTGCCATTCTCGTTTTTCTGGCGCTGGACTTTCTGGTGCTGGCGGTTCTGGCTACTCTTTGCGCCGCCGTGCTGCCGCCGCAAATCCCCACCCCGGACAGCCTGCTGCGCCGGGCGGGCAGGCTGCTGGCCACTGCCCCGGCACGCTGCGTACTGGCAGGCGTTATCATGCTGGCGGGCATCGGCGGCATGATCCTGCTGTTCCCGGTCAGCGTGTTCTGGGCGGTGCTGTTCGGTTTCTGGCTGCCGGGGCTGGCGGCCATGCAGACCTTGTTCCCGGTTTTGCGGCAGGCGTACGGCGTGCAGGTGCGCACCATCCCGCGCCCGGCAGCACCGGAAAAGCCCCTGACCGCACAGGAGCAGAAAAAGCGCTCCCGCGCCAACTGGTGGTATTATAACTGGGGCATCGTGGCGGTGGCGGCAATGGTCGTTGTGGGCGTAGCGTATGTGGCGCACGGCCTGCTGACCACCGTAGATCCGGACTATACCGTGGCGGTGGTCACGGCAGAAGCCCTGCCGGACGAGGCCGTGCAGCACTTGCAGACTGCACTGGCAGACTATGCGGAGGACACCAACGGTGACGGGGCTGTGGTGGTACAGGTGAATAACTACACATGGAGCGCCGACGCCGCCCTGACCGAGCAGAACCAACAGATGGCGGGCGCCACCCAGATGAACACCGACCTTTCTAGCGGCGAGAGCAAGCTTTGGATCTTAGAGGACCCGGACGGCTTTGAACAGGCCTATGGGGCGCTGAGCGAAAAGCTGGGCGCGGACTGGCAGACAAAGCTCATCCCGTGGAGCCAGCAGTCCACGCTCTCAACCCTTGATCTCGGCAGCTACAATACCGCCGCCGATGGCAGCCAGACCGTGGATATCCAGAGCCGCTTTGCCGGGTACAGCGTGGCGGTGTTCGATCCGTCAGATGCGTTGTGGCAGGCGCTCAATTCGTAAACAAAAATGACCGTCCGTCCTCTTTTTGTTTATGTGGTATCAAATCCGTATAGCTTAGTGGGTCATTATAGATAAGATAATCCAGTTCTGACCTCTGTGCCATGGTCACATCCAGTGCATCCTCGACCCTCGGTGCAGTCAATAGAAATTTTTCTCCCATCTTGGAGCAGCAGTTCCACGCACCCGGTGTCCCTGTTAAATTTGCAAATGCTCTCGTTGTACTTCATATTTGCGTCCTTTCTGCCTTACGGCACTCTTACAGTGGTCTGTCGTGCTTTCTTATGATAAGGTCTAGGACGTTTTTCGATGGAAGCAAGGGATTCATTTTGTTTTCCAAAGAATACAAAAAATCCGAACTGTTGGGTTAGACCACGCCGCATATATTTTCATCATCAGGAGAAATGTATATTGGGGATAAATCCCGAAGAGAATATTTTCAAGCAGGCCGGAGAAGCTTAAAAGTTTTTTCGGATATAGTCGGTCAGGGTGTTAAAGGTCGTGTAAAAGGTATTAACATTATTTAGCATCGAGCTTGCCACAGAAAAAAGCCGTGCAACATAACCGAACACCTTGCTCACCTTGGATACATTGGACATAAATTCAGCCAATCCTGTACTGGAAGTTTGGGATTCTCCACCGAACACCTCGACACATTCGGTCATGGTGAGTGATGCATACTGAGCAGGGAATTGAATTTTGTTCCGCATAATGATTCCACCTCGTTTGTTTTTTGTTGTGTTGAAAGCATATCGAAAACCCGTACGGCTCCTGAGGAAACGCGCTGGTTTCGGATCAGTAGATCATTGAACACTTCGCAGCGCTGCGGCGGGATCTTTGTTCGCTGCTGCGGCGGCAGGGAGTGTACCGGCCAGAATACTTAAAATAATGCTTAGTACAACAAGGGCTGTGCTGGAAGTTGCTGATATGCTGGCAAAATTGGAAAAATGGATGTATTGCTGCAGGATACGATTTACAGGAATTAAAAGTCCTGCAGAAAAACCGATTCCCAAAAGGCCAGAACACAAACCGATGATCATGGATTCCGCACAGAAGGTACAGAAAATATTCCACCGTGAAGCACCGATGCTGCGCAGAATGCCAATTTCGTGGGTGCGCTCCAGAACGGAGATATAGGAAATGATCCCGATCATCAACGAAGATACGAGCAAAGAAACAGAAACGATTACCAACAACGCTTTCGTGATCAGAGTGACGATGTTCTCAACCGAACCGGTTACAAGGTCGAGAATATCTGTGCTGTTGATAGGGTCTTTTGCCGAAGGTGAGGTCTTGTGTGTCTTATTATAGGCTTCAATGGCCGAAAACAGTATTTCGCGCGAATCCGGCGAAACAAGATAGATGTTGATGGAAGAAGGGCTGTCCAGATTGATGATCCCTATTTCGGCAAGATTTGACTGGTAAGAAGTTGAAAACAGGGTGCGGTAATTTTCCAAAAAGGCAGAGCGCTCCGATTCAGACAGAGAGGAAAGCTGCAGCTGCTGCACGGACGGCAGAGTTTCGATCAGTTCCTCCTCCGTGTAGTTGATATAGGAAACAAACTTTTGCCCTGTAAAAACATTGATCGATGGATCAGCCAATTGCTCTTTTGCAATAGGACTGTTTTGGATCGTTTGTAAAATCTTTTGCGTCAATTGAGGAGAATACCCCAGAAAACCTTTTATAAGCGATGCATTCTCCTGATGAAGAGGCTTTACGATGCCTGCGATCCGGACGCGGTAAGCATGATTGAGCTGCTGCCACAAATATGTATGATTCTGATGCTGATCTACCCACAGGCCATCCACCTTTTCATAATAAGATGTATTTGGCAGAACCGTATATTCCCGGTTCAAAAGGCTGGAATAATCTGCTGCGGACAGCGTAATAAAATCGTTTTGCTGTTCCAGCGTATCACGGTCGATACAACCCAGCATATAAAGGACCTGTGCGTGAATGGCATTATCGCTGTTTACCACCAGAACGATCTCATTCGGTTCGGTGGGCCACTGACCGGAAACAAGCGTATATTGATCTTTTAGAAATTCTGTATCTCCCGGAAGTTCCTGCCAAAGCGAATCGGACAGCCCCATAGACTGTACCAAAGCCTGTGCTGCAGCATTTAAGCTGTTGCTTTTTTGCGCGGAGGAAACAAGCGGATAAATTTGCAGATAGCTTTCATCCGCGCACACGGCATATACAGACATCGGCAGGGCATAGCAATATTGGATCGCACGGGCGTTGCTTCGGATCGCTTCCCCCGCGTCACTTTCCAGATAGGCTTTGAAATCGGTCAGAGAGGAACTGTCTTTATTTTCGGAAGATGCAGTGTCGGTGCCAGTGCTTGTAGAAGATTGCTTATCAGACAGGATTTGAAGTGTTTCTTCTAAACCACCAAGATCCTGTGCCTCACTTTGGATCGTGATCGGATACAGTGCCGTCAGGTCTGTCTGCATCTGTGTCAGATAATTCCGGGAGCCATGAGCCAAAGCCAGGATCACGGCGATGCCGGCAATGCCGATGCTTCCCCCCACTGCTGTCAGCAAAGAACGGACCGCTTTATTTTTCAGGTTGCTGAAACTGAGAGAAAAGGCGGTTTGCAGGGCAGGTAAGATGGGAGGTCTGCCGATAGGCAGATGCCCCGGCTCGGCTGCTACGCATTCCTCATACGGCGCGGTGTCCTGTATGATCTCGCCATCCAGAAGCTGTATGATACGGGTGGCATAGCGCTCTGCAAGCACCGTATTGTGCGTTACCAGAATAACGAGCCGGTCTTTTGCGATCTGTTTCAGGATTTCCATGATCTGGACGCTGGTTTGGGAGTCTAGTGCGCCAGTCGGCTCATCAGCCAGAATGATCTTGGGGTCGTTCACCAAAGCCCGTGCGATTGCGACTCGCTGCATCTGTCCGCCGGACAATTGGCCGGGCTTTTTGTACATCTGTTCCTGCAGCCCTACCTGCCGGAGCACTTCACGGACTTTTTGATCGGGATCCTGAGGATGACCGGAAAAGGAAAACGCCAGTTTTACGTTTTCAAAAATCGTCTGGTGCGGGATCAGGTTGTAGTTCTGAAACACCAGCCCGATCCACTGATTGCGGTAACGGTTCCAATCACTTTCCGAAAAATTTCGGGTATCCACTCCGTTTACAAGGATCTCGCCGGAGGTACAGCGATCCAGTCCCCCAATTAAATTGAGCAGTGTTGTTTTGCCGGAACCGCTTTGGCCGAGAACAGCAGCAAACTCTGCTTTACGGAACGAGATCGTTGCATTATGCAGCGCATTTTGTGAAAATCCATGTACCTGATAGGTTTTGGTGACAGATCTCAACTGAATCATAGAAGAATACCTTCTGTCTGCTGCGAGGGCAGCTTTGTAAATTTACACAAAAACCAAGTATATTTTTCATAGGTAGTGATAATTGATGGAGGTTTTAGAATGTGCTAAACTGAAATCAAAGTTCCAGACTATGATAGCATTTGCGGTTTCTGTCGTCAAGACATTCAAAGTTTTCCAGAGATTGTGCGATCAGGGTTCGGAACAGAACGCTTTTTTGTCAGGAGGTTTGATTTATGCGAAGATTATTCAAACGAATCGCAGCAGGCATTGCCGCAGTCGGACTTATGGCTACAGTTTTGACCGGCTGTGGTGGAGGCGGCATACCGGATCCGCCGGTCATTCGCCCGGAAGGCGAGATCACCTATACTGCACCGGCAGAAGAAAACATTGAAGAAGATGTTCTGACCGAGGGCAGCTATTTTGTCAACAACGAAATTCTGCTTACGGCTGTGGAAGGTGTCACCAAAGCAGAGATCACGGCATTGGTGCGCCCCTACGGCGGCTCGATCGTTGGCTATATTGAGCTGACCAACGACTGCCAGGTTCGCTTCAATCAGGTCTACACCATTGACGAGCTGCAGAACATCGTGGATGAACTGAAGCTGAACGAAAAAGTGGAAGATGCATCTATCCATCAGCTCAATGAGACTGCTTCAACTGCGATTCCCAATGACAGTGAGTGGGTCAGCGAAGAATGGAGCGCTGAATTTCCTGAAGGAAAAAACTGGGGTGTAGAAGCCATTGATGCCATGGGTGCGTGGGACTACCGCTCTCAGATGCAGGATGTACGTGTGGGCATCATTGACTCCATGTTTGATACCAATCACGACGATCTGAATTTTGTTCAGGTCTGGAACAACCCGGAAAATATCAACAACGGAGATGAGGGAAGCAAGGCAACTCGCAGTCACGGAACGCATGTTTCTGGTACGATTGCTGCAAAGTATGATAATGGCATCGGTGTGGCAGGTGTTGCGCCGACTGCAAAGCTGTATGGATATTCTATACTTGGCAGCCAAACGGATAGTACAGTGACAGAGCATTCTGATCTGGTCGGTTATATGGAGTGGAAATATGCAATTGCAAAGCTGGCCACCTCCAATTGCCGTGTAATCAACGTTAGCATGGGGCTGGCATACCCTAGTGCAGCAGCTTCGCAGGAGTGCGCACGCATTCTCACTCCCTATCTGAGCAAACTGCTGGACAAAAACTACGATTTCCTGATCGTTCAGGCTGCCGGCAATGACAGCATTGACGCAACGTTGAATGGTATCTTCTGCGGAATTACAGATGAAGAAGTTTCCAAACACATCATTGTAGTTGGTGCAGTCGGTACGAACGGAAGTGGGCAGGACGATTTCCTGGGACTGTTCGAAAATCGTATCTTTAAAGGGTATAACTTCGCGGATTTCAGCAACTATGGCAGCCGTGTTGATGTAGTTGCTCCTGGCATCAAAATCTATAGCACGGTTCCGGGTAATGAATATCAGGATATGCTGAATGATATAGCCCCGTGGAGCGGCACCTCTATGGCAGCACCCCATGTGACCGGTGTTGCAGCGGATTGCTTTGCTGTGAATCCTTCTCTGAGTGCAGAGCAAGTCAAAAAAATCATTGTTGGAACCAGTGACAGGGATCATCCTATTACAGATGGCCGTACCGATCATAGCTATGCAAACGAAAGTGATCGCGCCTACTTTATGGTCAACGCAAAGAATGCCGTTGAATGCGCCCTGAACTCTTCTGGTAATGTTACGGCTCCTGTTAACCCGGCATACGCTATTTTGCAGGGACGGGTTAGTGATAGCCAGACAGGTGACTATATTGCAACCGCTTCTATTTCGGCTTATCGTGTTTCGACCCACGATGGCAATTTGTCTGAGTATGCAGCTTCCACAAATACGGATGAAAATGGTGATTTTGAACTGATTCTGCAGGCTGGCACATACCATGTTGCTATTTCTGCAGATGGTTATAAACCATTTGCTTACGCAGATGTTGTTGTGACGGAAGAAGAAGTTAAGTATCTTGATATTGCAATGCTGGTGGAAGAGAGCGATAATAGTACCGAACTTAGCGGCTATGCCATTAACGCTCTGACTGGCGACAACATTTCTGACGTTACCGTCAAGCTGCGCCCGGGCTGGAATCGCAAGACCGGTGCGCTGGCAAAGATTTATGGCACGGATACAGATGCTGTAACAACAACAAATTCCTACGGTTGCTATTCTTTGGAAATGGAAGAAGGCACTTATACTGCTGAATTTAGCAAGGAGGGCTTTGTTACCAGCTACGTCAATGTGGTTTGCTTTGAAGGCAACTCTACCAGTCAGGATGGTTCCATGACACCTATTTTGAACGAAAATGAGTACCGCATTGTTCTGACCTGGGGTGAAGAACCGGAGGATCTGGATTCTCATCTGTCCGGCCCTCGGAATGAGGATGGCGACCGTTTCCATGTTTATTATTACAATAGATCTGCAACTGCGTCTACGGAGGACGGTAATGTAACGGTTGCCAAACTGGACCATGATGACACGAGTTCTTACGGTCCGGAAACCATTACATTGATCAAGCTGTCCAATGACAGTGTCTATCATTACGCAGTGCATGATTTCACGAATAGATATAGTTCTGAATCCAAGGCACTGTCTATGTCTGGCGCAAAGATCGTTGTCTATCATGGCAATAGCGTGATTGCTACTTTCAACGTACCGATCAATAAGGTAGGCACTGTCTGGAACGTCTTTGATATCCAGGGCAACCAGTTGATCCCGGTAAATACGATGGAAAACATCTCCAACCCGGGTAGTGTTACCATGCAGGACGATACTTCGCCTTATGCTATGCTTGCCGAGATCGATGAGAGTGAAGAAAAGGAAGAGACTTTTGAAGACGATCCCGTTGACGAAGCATATCTTGAGGAACTGGCAAAACTGGATGTGCCGGTAGAAGGACCGATCGAGCTTGATTAAGGTTCTATCTTTGCTTTGATGTGCAGTTTAGGAATGCAGGTCAGCAAATATAGAAGATGAAGTAAAAGGCTCTCGCCGGGCAGGTTCGTCCGGCGAGAGCTTTTTTATCGCAATTTTCAAAAATAGTGCCAATCAAAAACGGCATATTTGCGATATGCAGTTTGCGGATACTGCTTATGTATAAAAACGCAAACTGCTATAAAAAAGGGAGAGCCATGCTATGTTTCCACACATTGCAGTACGTATGAGTAACATTTTCTTGTGTGCGGCGTTACTGCTGTTTGGCTGCACGCAAGCGGGAGGAAAAGATACGATGGAATTATCAGCGCAGCCGGTTATTTGCAGCATGTCGGAGTGTACGGAGTACACCGGCTGCTACTATATCAATGGAAAACAGGTTACCGCCAAAAATGCGGCGCTCCTATGGAACGAAACCCTTTATCTCTCATTGGAACCCCTGCAGGAAATGGTATCGGAACAGTTTTTGTACATAGACGAGCAGGGGATCCATATCCGTCATGCACTGGTAGCGCTGGATCAGGCAATTCAGGTGGACGGAACGCTTTATCTGCCGGAATCTCTGCTTTCAAAAACATATCTTCATGTCAATCAGGATGTGCTGAAAGCAGGTGGGCCGATATATCTTGATACGCATCTCCCACTGTCCGTGTCATATCAGCATGATCGCTATGAGAAAACCGATAAAAATCGTGAGGCTTCCAGTTTTTTTCTGCGGAAATGTGCGATTCTGGAAAGTGGCCGAAGGCTCTGGCCGGACAGAAAGAGTGTCTGGATAGAGGATGACTGGGGAAAGGTGTACTGCTACCGAGTAATCGAGTACGGATTGTAAACTTGGACAACCTGTACACCTTGTAGTGCATCCTCTGCCAGCATTTTCGCTCACATCCCTCTTATCGGGAGGAATTATGTCAATTTGACACAATTCCTCTCTGCCCATTCAGTTAAACCACCATGGCAGTTCCAGCCATCGGTTATCCATGGCCTGTTCCTCCGTCTTTTGGGCGCGGCCTTTTGTCAGGTGAAAGTACATCGCCGTGCCGATCAACGGCTGTTCCTCGCCATCGGTGAAGCCATAGCGGTACAGCAGATAACGCTTCCTGATGCGAGAAAAGGGGGCTGTTGCACATCGTTTTAGCCGAAAGTGCAGCAGCCATTTTCAAAATCAAACGTATAATCAAACAATTCAAAAAAGCATGTGCATCACAAATCCATCGAAAATTTCTAATTTTCGAGAAAATTTGCTGCACATGCTTTTGTTTTGGGTATTGATACTGCTGGATTCCTACGCCTATTCGTACAAAAACAGAGGCTGTCGCTTGTGCAACAGCCCCCTTGTTTTATTACGGCAGATGTGCTGGTGAACACCTACGCCCATATCCAGCAGTCTTCCCGTGTAGAGCTGGGCAAGAAGTTCGAAAGCGGCTTCTATGCCAAGCCCGACACCTCCAGCCCGCAGGCTGTGCCCGCCGCAGGCGAACCGACCATCTCTATGACCGCTCTGCTGGAACTTCTAAAGAATGCAGACCCCGAAGTAAAGGCGCAGCTCCGTCTGGCTCTGCTGACATGATGCAAAATTTACCACGCATTTCAAAGCAATTCCAGCCCATGCAGAGGATTCCCACGAAAAAGCCGACCGTGCAAAAACCGTGCATTGACCGTGCAGACCCCGAATTTTCGGGGTTACATAACGAAAAAGAGCGTCAAATCTTACGATTCAACGCTCTTTTATTGGCGCACCTCCAGGGACTCGAACCCTGGGCCCACTGATTAAGAGAGCAAGCCGCAGATTCGTCTCAATTTCTGGATATTCCGATTCATCGTCATTTTCAATCGAATCAGCGCGATTTCTCGCTTTGAAATTTCTGCACTCTTTGTCGAATTTTGCATCAAAAAGCACCCTTTGCACGTTTTGAAACCGTGCAAAATCCGTGCACTTACTCTCTGACAAACAAAATCAATCTATCCCCCACCGACTTGACGGCATTGGTTTGAGTGGCCGTACACCAAAATCAAGTCTAGGAGGATACTACTATGATGAACTTGCTTTCCTGCCACTACAGCATGGACACCAACTGGGTGGAAGCCCGGTTCGAGGATGGCACCACCCTTACCATCGACTGCATCGCCATTGAGGATGAGTACGGCAACACCCCGGCACAGCGGGCAGAGCTAGACTGGCTGCTGTACAATAAACCCTTGGAGTATGCCCAGCTTGTGCTGGGTGGGGAGATTGATCATTATCTTTCCCTTGGCTGCGAACACGACAGACTGGTGTTGTACAATAAAAGTTGACATAGGAAACTCAAAGAGCCAATATATAGAAAAGGATAAACCGGAGGCAATAAAAGATGGCTCGGAATCAACGAAAATACAACACGGAATATAAGGTGCAGGCCGTAAAGCTGTCGAATGAAGTAGGATCATCGAAAGCAGCAGTCGAATTGAGGATACCAGTAGATGCACTATACGGATGGGGTCAAGGTCGCCAACGAGGGCGTTTGGACATTGGATGCGGAGCGTATACACCGCAGACTGCAATGAGTCCGGCCGAAGAATTGAATACCCTACGCAAGCAAATAAACAGTAGGAGAAAGAAATACGGCGGCTAAAGGAAGAGAATGAATTTCTAGCATAAACCAGCGCTTTTTCGCCGCTAGCCATCGGAAGTCGGCAAAGGGCAACAAATGAAATTCATCGCTCTAAAAAGCAGAAGACGGCAAGAGAAAAGTGAGCACTGCGTTTTGCTACAGAATGCCGCCCCCCACAAAGCCGTTGTCCGGCACATCTTTTGTCACAACAGCACCCGCCGCCACAACGACATTGTTGCCGATGGTCATACCCGGAAGAACGGTCACATTGACGCCCAGCCAGACGTCGCTGCCGAATGTATCGATGGCGGCAGATGCTCTGACCAGAATATCAGAGAATCTGATCGATGGATGTAGTTTCTTCTGCGTTCTCCTTTTCCAGAACGTACAGATGGCGCTTGACCAGGGGCTTAAAATTCTTTGCATAAGGCCTCAGAACGGCGTAGCGCTGTTCAATGGTGCTGCTGAACTGGCGGTTCTGATCCAAATCATAAGCAGCCTGGTAGGTCTTTAACGTCTTAACAAGATACTCCTGATCCTTGAAGTCCTCCGCATGGCACAGGGCGTCCATAGCAAGCGCCTTTCTGTAGACAAAGAAGCAGATCAGTGCTGAAGGCTGTTCCTGTGTTGTATTCCGCAACCCGATCTCAGCGATGTCAATAATAGCCTGGTAGTCACTGCTATCATCCAGTGTATTGAGGAGCGTCACGCAGCACTGGGCGGTAACGAGCCGGGATTTTGAATCTTTGGGATCAGGCGAAAAATCTTTAATGTACTTTGTCAGGATCAAAATTGCATCGCTGCGTTTATTCATCATTAGGAGAAGTTCAGCTTCCTGATTGTATCCATGCTCGTCAAATGGGTACAATTTTTGATACTCTTTTGAAAGATCAAGAGCACGCTGATACAACTGCACATCCATCGGATAGGCGCTGAGCTTTTTTTTAAGAAAACTTACCGAGTAAAGAAAAAGGCGGAACGACCAAAGTTCTTTGGGAATCTCCAAAGCTCGACCGAGGTATTCTTCTCCTTTTTCAAAATGGCTGCTTTCAGCACAGGCGTTGATTGCATCTGCGAGCATATCGCGGTTATAGGGAGCAAAGGACAATGCATAATCACATACCTGAAGGGCAAGAAGAAAATCACCGCAACGGGACAGATCCATAATAAAATTATGATATACATTGCACTCACTCCGCACCTGGTTTGCCGGATCGGTAACGTAACTGACCAGACACTTGCGGTACGCTGCGCTGTTCTCATCCATATGCATCTGAAGAAGGATATTGGCATCGTGGATCGATGAAACACAAATGTTCTCAGAATCTTGTGTTTTAGGAGTGTCGTGATTTTCCGCGTCTTGCAGTGCCTTTAAGAGTGCCAGTCTTTTCAGCGTATCTTCATTCATAGTGCATTACTCCTTGTTTGTAATATTTGTGTTCGGAAGGTTATTATTCAGATAAGCGGAATCTGCATCAGAAAATTTTTGCGGCGAATTTCTGAGAAAATCATCCATCTGCGGCGTCCGGAGCTTTTGAATCTGTTTATTCTGGTCCATAAGATCAATCGCTTTCTTAAACACTTCCTGAAAAGATTTCAGAAGTGCTTTCAATTCCCGTTCTTCTTTTGCGGGAAGCTTCTGGAATAAAAGCCAAGAGGAATAGAAGTTTCCTTTTTCAGCAACATCTTTAACAAGATCCAGTGCCGTCTCCATTCCACGAGGAAGCAGATAATCCTTGATGTAAAGATCACAGCATCGGGGACAATTGAGCCGTTCCGCAGAATCCACAAGTGGTTGAGCCGAATCAGTTGGTCGGCCCAGCATGACATACATACTCAGCCGCTTTTCGGCCTCATAAGGGGCGATGAAGCGGAGGAGCTGGACCTCAAAATAGTATCCAAATTCATTTTTGGGCTCCATCTTTTTCAGCGTTTCCGCATAGGGAAGCCCTTTTTCTGCATATTCTTTTTGTTGCTGTTCAGGGAAGATCTCAGCCAGAGACAGAAGCAGCCGGCAAATCGCTTTGCCAAGGCGATAAATGGGGTACTGCTGAAATTCGAGATTAAACTCCTCAATCATCTTGGATGAAACAGCAATCTCTCCGTTAAGCTCAAGAAGAGCTTCAATCTGAGCTGCGAAAAAGCTTCCTTTCTTCGCACAGAAAGGCAGAGCATATGTACATAACTCAAGGGAAAGAAGGTTCTGTCCTTGATCCAGAAGAAGGTCAATGATCTCGAGAAACTGCTGATCGCTCCCCTTGAGCTTTTTATCGGTAATGGAGCGAACGATCCTTTCTGCCTGACGGGGGGTTTTACGGATAGCAGCCGCTTCATCGGAAGAAAGGAATTGATGTGCTTTTTGTTGGTGGATAAAATCATCAAAAAACATTTGGTTTGACTTGAGACTATCGTTCAGAGATGTTCGATCAAAGGAGAAATAAGACTGCTCTTCCGAGGATGAAAATTTGCTGATGTTGTCCACCTCCCCTCCTTGAGATCAGGGTCACATCATTGGGCAAACATTCTGCGCAGCTCAGAAGGACTGTGCCTTGCAAGGTGCGCAAAACCGAATTCTCCTTTTCCTAAAAGTGCAAAAAGCACCAGCAGTGCAAGCCCCTTGCTGCGGTCACCACCGGTACATTCCAAAAAGCAGCGCTGAAAGTAGTCAATGTCGTCCCCAGGAAGGTGAAATAGCAGGTCGATATCAATATCAAAAGCTGCTTCTGAGGTCAGCAGAGAACGGCAAATCACAAACAAGCGGTTCAGTCCGTAGTTCATGAACATTGAGGAAAGATCAATTTTCCAGAGATCGGGATAATTGCCGGTCATGATCTGACCAAGGGTCTGCCTAGGATCAGGAGAACCACTGATTCTTTTTTGGAGATAGTCGAAGATTTCCTCCGGAAGGATTGTTTGCAGGAAGCAGCGGTCATCCGAAAAACGTCCGTTGGGAATGCTGGCAATCGGACAGCAGGCGAATTCCGGGATATCAATGGACACGCCGCGCCGGTCGCACAATTCGTTCGCCCAGCCGTAATGGGTTGCTCGGCTGCCTTCCATTAAAAATTTCAGAGAGTACAGCGTAAAGGCATCGGTGTTATTTTCGTTGATAGGATGAAGCGGCATCGCATCCAGAAGTGCCTGCACAGCTTCCTGCATTGCTCTGGCAGATGGATAACGTGCGGTCATCTGCACGGCTGTGGCTTTTTGCAGGATTGCCGATAAGGTCTGCCGGTGCCTGTCAGGGATCTTCAGCTGCTGTATCTCAGCTTCCGGAGTCGTATAAGGCTCAAAAACGCGGTGTCCGCGGCAGAGGAAAGCCAATAACCGCCCGACGGCATAAATATCAGTCGTATAGTCCAGCTTTCCGCCTCGATATTCGGGTGCTGCATAGTCCCTGCTGCAGCTCAAGACGTACTCAGACGGAAAGGAAGAGCCTTCTGCAAGAAGCACCGAACAGCCGAAATCGGTGAGGAATGCCGCTCCGTTCTGCGGGGAGGTACGGTTTTGGCCTGCCCAGACGATATTGTTCGGGGAAATATCTAAATGCAGTAAACGGAGCTGTTCGTGGAGGGAAGAGAGTGCGGTCAGTAGACTGCTGATGATAATCAGTGCAAACCGCACACGGGCGAGATCTGAGAACACAGGATCAATGGCGGTAGGCGGTGACTCGAGCCACCCGCTTACCAGATCCTCCACAGAGCAGGTGTCGCTGCTCCACCCGGGGAGGACCGCATAGCCGTCCCCGCAGTCGGCAAAGGAGATGACCTGAAAATTGGTCAGACGTGCAGCGCTCCCAAGCTGACCCTCCTGTTCAAACGCCTTCAAGCAGCGCTGGAACCGCTCTTCAGAACCGGCTTCGGCATAAACGCGGTCCTTTCGTACCAGAACAGTCCCGTCTGCCGCCCTTACCGGTCTGACTGCCCGCTGGGCATACCCGTAAGGGAAAAACTCTTTGATCATGACTGGATAGCCGTTTGTCATTGTCTTTGCGGAGTAAACCAAGGAGAGTCCGCCTTCCCCGATCTTTTCCTCAATGATGTACTTGCCCTGATTTGGCATCCTGATGATACTCCCTGCCTTGAGCGGAATGCGAATTCCCATAAAAGTTTCCTCCTTCCCGGCAGCGGTTCTGAATGTTTATTTGGGATCGGAGCCGGCGCTGAGCGAACTTCTTTACCGACTTCTTTTCTTTACAAATGCTGAACAGATATCCTCATACACCACTGCTGGCGAACGCTCCGGTCTCTCCTGCACAATGCTCATCAGAATAGTCTGTTCAAGAACACTTGGCGGGTAAAACGCAGGGAGGAGAGCCGCTTTCAGCACACAGGAAGCAGCGGCGAGGAAATCATTCAGGAATGTTCTTTTTTCGGCAGCAGAGCCGGTATCCTCGCCGATCCACTGGAACCCGGCCACCACCCACAACAGGTAGAGAATATCGCTCTTCTGCGGGGCAGTTTCCCCCATCAGAATCCGGGTGATGCGATCCCGGATTCTGTTGTTCAGTGTCCCGCGAACGTTTACCTTCCCGTCCCCATCCACAAAGGGAACATGGTAGAACAGACTTGTGCCCTTTCGGTGAATGCTGAAGTTGGTGGCAATCTCGTAGTTCTCAGAGACAAGAGCGGCGGCGTACTGACTGCATTTTTTTGCATCCGGTTTGAAATTGGTGAAGAAAAGAGATTTTGCTTCCCGGCTCAGGTTACGTAGACTCATCAGTTTGGTGATTTCATCGTTAAAATTGGAAAGTGCTCTTACGGTGTCGTCGTGAACCGTAAAGCCCCCGAAGAAGAGGGAAGCGTATCCCGCAAGGTTCAGATAGACTTTGTGGGCCGTTTTGGGCTTGAGGTCGAGAACGGATGCGTTCTGGGTCATGTAGAACTGGAAATCTTTTTCTTTCATCTTCAGGAAGCGGTTTTCCAGAGAATTGGCGATGTCCTGCGTACAGCAGATGCTTTTTTCTTCCTCCTCGACTTTTTCGCACGTCGCGGGTCCATTGGCGTACCAGCGCTTGAGCCTGTTGACTGCATCAGCGTTCTTGTGCTTTAAGAAACAATAAATATCGATCAGATCGGACGATGCGCTAAAGGAAAACCCCACCTCGTTATCACCTAGAACGCGAAGCAGAAGAAACTGCATGTCCGCATAGGAGAAATCCACAAGGTGACCCAGCAGAATGATCTGTTCCCTTGACAGAAGGCTCTTGGAACCTTCTGCCGGAAGTGTCAATGCCGAATCGATCAGAGTGCCCGCCTGTTCAAAGAGCTTTGGCTTGCTTTTCGGGCTGCTTTCAGAAACACGCTTCAAAAGCAGATCCTTATATTGCTGGATCTCGTCCGGATCCAGCTCTTCTGCGTGGCGGATCGTGATATCCGGGAAATTGCCGATTCCCTGTACCGAAAAGCCTTTTTTCAAATCGTCATCCGTGATTTTTTCAGGCGGAAGGTCGCTGGCAATTTCAAACAGGATCCGCATAAGAGCAAAGCGCATGGACACCCTGTATTTTGCCACGACGCTGCTGAAATAAGACTTCCAATCCTCAGAGGCGATGGCAGCAGTATTGATATTCAGTTCAGCCCAGATATCTGTGATGTCCTTCTCGATCATATCATAGAAGCCGTTCTGGATAGATTTCGTATAATTTCCCATTTCACACCTCCGGATCGGATGATATTGCATAAAATATTATATAATTTTCTCAGGATAACGTCAATGATATACAATACAAAGATGTCAGGCAAAAACTATCAAAAATCGACAATGATGCAGCTGGCATCGTCCTTAGGGGCACTTTGGCGGATCATTCCGGGGATTCTGCTGCATGCATCAGCAGCAGTAAGAATGTTTTCGTGTGCAACAATGTTGCAGCCGCAGCAGAGCGCCGTTGCGCCATCCGTTACCATCACAAGGCGCTTTATGTCCGCTGTCGTCCCCTGTTGAATCCGCAGGTGCTGCATAGAGTTTGCTGAAGTGGTAAGCCAGGTATAGTCATGCGTAATACCGTTCTCTGCGCCGGAAAGAACCGAAACACGGTTGTCCTGATCCAGCGCAATGATATTTCCATCGCCAAGATGTACAGCGATATACTCCTGTGTAACAGGGTTCTGTGCAAAAACAAGGAGCGTGGATGCAAATTCTGAAGGAGCGGCCTGATATTCTTTGCTCAGGGCATCTAGGCTGTTACGAATGACCCGGATCAGTTCATACTGCACTTCGTCGAGATACCCATGCTGTACCAGAGAATGCAGCCCCTTTTTCTGCAGGTAGTCGGCAACCGCATAAAGTACAGTTCTGCCACCGGTTTTGCAATATTTTTTTTCGGACTGGCCATCTGCCAGCCCCCAGAAGCGGAAATCCGCCTGTTCGATCACGACCGAGACATCTTCACAGGCAGCTCCTTCCTGAATGTGATGGGTTCCTGTCTGGTGAAAACATACGATACTGCTGAAACTGCTGGTGCTTTTTTCTTCCATATTAAGAGAGTCCTTTCTTACGTTGCTTGACAGATAAAAGCGGAAGGCCACTGGTAGCCATTCCGCCGAAGCTGCTGCCCTGTCCGGAACAGGGATGATTTCAGCGGCATGCCGTAAAAGCTCGAGTGGAGCATACTGGTCACGTCCAAATACACCCGGCCGTATGGGGCAAGCTCGACCATATTCCAGGCATGGGGCACTCCATACAGCGTGCCGGTAATGATTGCACAGGGAAGTTCAGCGCGTTGGCAGCAGAAGAGATAAAATTTGGAAACGCCTTCGCATACTGCCGTATGCCGGAGCGTCGGCCCCACCAGAGTGTGATCCCAGAAAGCACTGCCGGAGTCCATATATTTTGTTGTGGATGCGATCTCCTTTGCAATTTGAAAATAAGCATCTGCATCCGAGGGACTGTCTGTGAACTTCTGACGCAGACAGGCTGCTTTGGCGTTCAAAGAGTTGCGGATCGCCGTAGAGGGTTCGGGCTCCAGCATCCGCTGAAAACGGAGATATGAACCGTCTGGTACTGCTGCAAACTGGTATTCCCACCACTGAATCTCGAAAAGTTCAGGATGATCCAAGTGCACCGCCTGAACGATCCGGTACAGCTGCGCAGTCGGCACCGTATTTTGAGAAATAAAGATATTGTCCTTCTGCGCCAAAAGACCGGTGACAAGCTGCCGGTAGGCAAGCTGTTCCGCAGGCGTAAGGAGCGAGCGGTAGAACGCGGGTGCGATCATCCTTCAGCACACTCCTTCCCTACCATTCATTCCCGCATTCATCGCAGTGCCAGACAGGCCGTCCGTCCACCATGCGTTCCCGGAGTTTTTTCCCAAGACAGACCGGACAATATTCGGCTTCGGTGCTTTTCACAATGCTTCCTTCGGGCAGTGCCCGTGTATGAAGCAATGTCGGCTTGAAGTCAGGCCGCGGTGCGATGCGTTCCTGCTGAGTGTAGGTATAGCCCGGTGTCGGGGTCACTCTGTCCAATGCTGCCATAAGATTCACTTCCTTTTCCGGCGTTTTTCTTTCTGATTCTTGTGCTTGGCGGTTTTTGCTTTATGCCGCGAGATATCCCTCTGCAGCTCAGAAGAGGGCGGCTCTGCCAGCATGATTGCGGGGACTTCCACGGCATCCGCACCTGCAAAGGCCCGCCAGACTCCCTTGTGCGGGTTCAGGACCACAGCGTATTTTTCGACCTTATAATACTTCAGGCGCTGTGTTTCCAAATCCGTACTGCTAAAAAACACAGACAGCTCATTGGGATGCGTATGCCACCACCCGATGCAGGCAAGCTCCTCTGCACCGACAGGGTCGGATACCGCCAGACGCTCTTTCAGGCAGAAAAATTCCTGCTGCAGACGGATCTCCTCCATGGCGCTCCACTCGATATAGCCGGGCTGCCGGCAGTCAGTTTTGGCTTCCAGAAGCTCAATGACTTCGGCCTGTACGATTTTGCCGGAAGCATCCCGGAGATAGCGGCCGATCAGCCAGCCGCCCTGCTCGTTTTTGTTGCGTGGAAAATCATTGCGCAGCCAGCCGATCAATTCCTTCTGCCGCCGGGCTGCGTAGGGAGTGTAGACCAGCAGCCGCGGCGTGCAGCTGGACCATGCTTCGGTGCCGGTCTCGGTGGTCTGGCGGGATAAAACAGTGTGCTCCATAAAACTCACTCCTTTGTTTTGTTCGTTACTCGGAAAAAGATGCCAGAATGCAGAACAGGAGAACGCAGCCGATCAACGCAGCTGCAATAACAAAAACGAGCAGGACACACCAGACAGCAGTAAGGATCAGATAAGGCACAGCTGCCGGAATCAGAATGAACAGCCCTCCCCCGCCATTCTGCCAAATGCGCTGGTTGTCCTGATCGGCATAGAGCAGAAACGCCGAAATCAGGCTGCTAGCACAGAAAAATGCGAACAAATACGGAGCCGGAACGCCGAAAGCGGCTTCCTGCAGGAAGAAGAATGCAGCCGGGAACAGAAGCGGAAGCACGGCAAAGCCGGCAGAACCAATCAGAAGCCAAAAGAACACTTTGAGGCTGCCGTTTTCCGTAAGCTGCTCCTGCACAGGCTGAACAGGGATTGGAATAAACGGGGAATGGCTACAGAGCGGGCAGCAGTTATTTATGATAAAGTTGGTCTTGACCACTGCGTGGCAGCTGCCGCAGCGGACGACTCTATCCCCCACCTGATAAGGGGCGCAGCTCACCAGATCCCGCTCCCCGTAAAAACGGTTCTCCAGATCCGCCCGGGTGATCGTCATTTCATTACGCATACAGGAGCCTCCTTTCGTGTCATGTGGGTTCACTCCGGCAGATTGGGCAAAACTTCTTCGCGGTCACCGGTCAGCTCAAGATACAGGGACTCGCCGTTTCCGTCACAGGGGCTAAATTCCACAATATGAAAAAGCGGGATTCCCAGTTCCAACAGCGTGAGCTCCTGCAGACGTTTTTCGTCCAAAGAATTGAACAGACTTTTCAGGACCGCGTTGGAAAGCTGCACCGGCTGCTTGCCGCGGCACTTTGCGCAGAGCAGATCCTCGTCCTGCAGTGGCTGCGGACGGTATACCTCGATTGATTCTCCGCAGTGCTTACAGCACGCTGTTGTAATAAAGCTGCGCTCCGCACAAACACAGTCCTTGTAAAGTGCAATGGCATAATCGTGACCATAGTGCGTCCGCACCCAGGTAAGGGCATCCTTCAGCTTCCAGTGGGCAGAGATCGGGGTTTCCTGTACACCGCCGTGCGCTTCGTAGCTGTCGTGGTGGGGGCAACTCTTCCGCACCGGAAAAAAGATATTATGGAGACGGTTCTCTTCCGCCGTAAAATGAGACATCCAGCCGAATCGTGGCGGGTAAAGACGGCTGTCGGGGTTCTTTTGGTGGTGAACGATTTTGATGGCTTCCTGTACAGCCAAACAGGCCGCCGAGCCTGCGGAGATGCCGATAGTGGGAATATGACCGGCCTGCGCAGCCTTGCGGCGAGTCACATCGCAGCTGTTGCGGACACGGTTCAGCGCAGTGCGCTCCTGCCTGGGACTCAGCGTGCAGGCGTAGCAGGCGCAGTCTGCGCTGCCGGAAGCAACAAAAACATTCCAGTTAAACCCACCGATCCCGGTATCGATGTACGGCTTGTTGAGCAACTGGCAAACATTAGAAAGATACAGTCTGGTCTGCTCGTTGTCCACGCAGCCGATCACAAGGTCCATCCGGCGGATCACACCCTCGCCAAGCGTCTGGCAAAGATCTCCGTCAAAACTATCAGTCTTAGCGTTGTCTTCACTGCTCATTTCCAGAAAGCGCTCGCCCGCAGTCGTACTTTTCCGTTTACCCACGTCACTCGCCCTGAAGAGAACCGTCCGGCTGAGATTCGAGGTTGAAACGTCATCGAAGTCGGTCACAAAAACGTACCCGAAGCCGATGAGCGCAAGATTCTTCAGTACCTCATTGCCGCTGGCTCCAGCGCCGACTACCATGACCTTAGCATTGCGGATGCTGGCCTGTTCAAAATGCGGGATACGCTCCTGCCGGTCTGTTTTGGTCTCCATGATATGTGCTCCTTTCATAAAGGCCGGTGGCCGGACACTCCGGCCACCGGACGATTTGGAAAGACGTTCTGCTTAAAAAACTCAGAATGCCAGAGAGGCGCCTGCCTTCGTGGGGAGTGCGAGATCGATGACATCGTTGTCCTGAATACCGTTTTCTTCCAGCGTTGCTCCGAGATCCAGCGCAATCTCGGTGCCGTACTTGGTTGCAACAAAGGTCTGGTTGGGCAGCACACCGCGGTCAGACAGCTGCTGCAGCAGATCCTCGAGAACGATGTCACTCTGGGTGGGGACAGTATGTTTTTCGGCGTTGTAGCGAATGATGATAGTGAGCTTCGTCATAATAGTTCCTCCGTAAATAGAAATCAGTGGCATGAAAAACTAGTAGCCAATAGGGTGCGGGAAATCGGTTCGCCCACAAGGATAAGGCTTCCGCCGGCTGGAAGTGCACATTTTCTGGTTCCAGTCGGCCGCAGCTGCGGGGTTCGCAGGGCTGTTCGGGTTCGTGCAGTCCGGGCTGAAGGCAAGCACCTTGCCAAGACGGATCACCAGATGCCACAAGCTGGGGTCTTTTTCCCAGAAATTTCCAATGCAGAAGTCTCCATTGGGGTAGATGTTCGGATGGTACGGGATGGCACCGCCAACGATCCGTGCGGTCGGTTTGTCGGCAGGGTTTTCCGGCATGGTGATGAGGACCTCCGTCCGGAACTGCGGGCGCAGCGTACCATCGGAAGAACAGATCATCGTCTTCACGTGATAAGTGACACGGTAAGCCTTGACAACCGGCGGTTTCTGGCAGGATTCGACCTTCCAGGAGAAGAGATCACATATCGGAAAAGCCTGCATAGCTTCGAACTCATGGCGGAGCCGGAGATTCCAGGTGAAAGCAGAGACCAGCATTTTACACATCCTTTTGCTAAACAGCAGAGTATTTTTCGTCGGGCCTTATTCGGCACCGTGCTCACGGTTGTACTCATATTCTTCAGCCAGAGCGTAGGCGTTGTCGCAGACGAAGTCGTACACAACACCGACCTCATTCCGATTCAGGTCGTGGCCGAATTCGATGCAGACGGGTGACAGCCAAACCTGAGCCACACGGCGGCCATTGCGAGTGACGTGACAGTGGGCGGCTTCGCGGTTGCAGTCATCCTTTTTGCTATCGATCTCGCACTGCAGATTGTGGTTGATACGCATTTTCATAATGAACATCCTTTCTGTTATAAGTGAATATCATACAGGCTCGGAAAAAGCTGATCCATCGGGGCTGATGTCCGTCCGCACAGTCTTTTCCCGATCCCTGATCCTATTATAGCAAAGTATCAGAACGCATTTTTTAAGAGCTACTCTGATGCAAGCAGGAGCGATTCGCAGTTTCAATGAATAAACCCGGTGCGGCGCTTTACCGTGCCAAGAACGCTCTGTTCGGCATCCGTAAACATGGCTTCGGTGACAGAGACCGGGTCGTTAGAATCCTCCTGCACAAGTGCTTTGTTCAGTGCACCGTCCAAAACGGCTTCGATCATCTGCTGGTGTTTGCGCAACGATGTGATGCCGTACTGGCTCAACTTATCGATGTGGGCATCCAGCAGGTCGTAGTCAAAGCGGATCATGCGGTAAAGCGAGTCGGACTGCTTCTGCTCGATATATTTGTGGGAAATGGATTTGATTCGTGCAGCGTCCGCTTTCGGGAATTGGATCACCGTACACCGATCGACCAGAAGCGGAGAGATTTTCTGAAGATCATTGGCAGTCATAAAGATGGGACAGTGCTCCAGACCGACGACCCTGCTTTCCAGATAATTGTCGTAAACGTCGCAGCAGGATTCATCGGTGATGGATAACAGCTCGTCCTCAATGCTGGCGTGGCTGCTGTCGTGAACAGCTTTATCGATCTCGTCGAATACATAGGCTACAAGCAGGCTGTCTGCACGGAGCTGCGCTTTAGCAAGGTAGCCTGCATCAGCAGACTGGTAGCTCCCGCAGGTGCCTGTCATACCGTGAGAAAAGCTCATCTGGGGCACTTTGATCACATAGGTAGGCAGGTGCAGCGCTTCCTCGGCCAGAAGGCGGACGGCTGTCGTTTTACCGCAGCCTTTTTCGCCGACAAAGATAATCGGTCGCATATGACCGGTCTCCAGATAATCCACCAGAGCGGGCACAACGCGGTGCACGATCTCTGCGGGAATATCGTGCACCTGACAGAAATCGACCAGATGGCGATAGAACGTCTTGGGCTCGACCTTACTGCGGTAAAATTCGGGAACGGTCAGGCACATCTTCCGGAGCTGTTTCAGGTAACGGAGCTGCTTTTGATCCACGTGCGACGAACCGCCCAGAGAATGAAGCTGTTCGGTCAGCTCGTTCAGATGTTCCTGTCCCTCTTTGGACAGCCCGCTAAGCGGTTTGTCGAACCAGCGGCCTGCTGCCGGGCCTGCGCCGGGCGCGGCAGCAGACCGGGTCCGTAACAGTGCCAGAAGCGATGTTTCGTCTTTCTGCAGCTGGCTCAGGAACTCTTCCCTGCTCATGCCGGGATACAGCCGGTGCAGATCTTCGTCGGAGAGTCCCTGCAGCGTTTCACGGATATCCTTCAGCAGCTTTTCATGCGTAGATGTATCAAAGGCGTGGTCCATAGGGGCTCCTTTCTTATAGTAAGGTAATAAAATGTTTTTGCCCGGCGAGTCATTCAGGGAAATCTTAGTGAGCGTGCTCAACCAGATAGTTCAGCAGTTTCTGGCTGCGGGGACTCAGACTGCCGCCCAATGCTTCAGACGCGCGGTCAAAGACGGCCTGATTCTCCGGCTTAATGCGGGAGGACAGGTTGACAGACAGCTCACCAATCATCCGGCGTGCCAGCTGGCGCTGCTCGGGGTTCAGCTTCTTGGCCGCGATGCGGGTGAAGTCCTGCAGATATACGCTCAGTGTTGCGTCCAGCGCATCCCAGTAGCGCAGGAAGGCTTCTTCCGAAAATGCGCCGTAAAAACAGGAGGAATATTCGATCTTCTTCTCGCCATCACTGTGATCCATGATCACACTGCCATAACGCAAAGGGAAGTTCTTATCCTGACAGAAGTAGTCGATCAGAGGGGTTCGACCGGGCAGATTCTCAGCATTGATCCGGAACTCAATACGGAAATTACACAGCTTGTACTCGCACAGAATATGACCGTCCACATCAATGCCGTGAGCCGTTTTATCAAAAGAAAACACCTTGACGCCTTCACGGATGGTGTGAGGGATTGGATGCAGCCCCTTCTTCTGTGCGAGCCGCAGCATGGACTGAACCACAGCGTCGCAGTAAGCGGAGTTGCTCTTAAAGCTGCTGCGCAGGATCACGCCTTTGCCAACGGGAATATCCCCAAAAGAAGAATCGGCATCTTCTTCATCACAGTTTTCTTCGTCATCATTGTCCTCTTCGCCATCCTCCTCATCTTCTGCATCGTCATCGTCAAAATCGCCGACATCGTCCTCCTCATCGGAATTATCTTCCTCGCCGCCCATATCGGAGACGAGATCGCCCATGCTGGACATCAGCTCAATGAGGCGATTCAAAGCTGCGATCTTCTGGGCAGTCTCGGAATCCTTGTCATCAGGGCACTCGTTTTTTTCCGGGATCATGGAATCGGGGGTGAGCTCCGCATGAATGACCGGATCAGAGCAAGCAGCTTCGGTCGTCTGAGGATTCATCGTTTCATTTTTAGCAATGCACATAGTCTTTTCTCCTTTTTATGTCGCCTTAGGCTGTCAGGTTTGGGGTACGATGCCATTAAATCATGTTGGCGAGGGGGCATTTTTTAGGCAAAAATTCGAAATTCGTAAAAAATTGCGTAAATACGTCTCTTATAGAAAATAAAACCTTGAGCGACCAAAAAAACTCAGAAAAAATATTTTTAAAATACATTTTTGCGTCCAAAGATTCTGCTGTATCTCGCTTTTTACGGCAAGTGTATTGAGAACGTCTGCCAACATAATGGCAACGGCAGAAAATTTTTCGGTGTGAAGGCTTTGATGCACCAAAGCCGGTCAGACGTTGACGGGCATTCATATGGGCATAAAAAGCCGGAACATACCAACCAGATGGTCGGTATGCTCCGGCAGAGTGCTGCTGTACAGCACATCATATAGCGTATGCAAAGGCAGTGAAGAATCTGCTGGACAGTTTTGGATGCTGATTTGATTGAGCGCAAGCGCAGTCGCATTACTGTGCCCAACAGCATCTTTGTAAAAGTTCCGACAGTGCAAAAATGTTCCCCTGCATGGAACGATTTTGTTCTGTCCGATGGAACAGAAATGATGCCTTCCATGGAACAAAAGTGTTCCACTAACCAACGTAATAAGAATAACCTGAAAGCTAGCCACCTAACAAGAACAACAGACGCTCATTTGACCTTTGGCGAATATCACAATGTCTTTCTGACGGAGAAAGAGTACAAGCAGCTTAATGTCGATTTCTCCGAGAACGGTCTGGCTGTGGAGCCTGTACTGATCCGCAAGAAGTTCCTCAAATGGCAGGATGCACACCCGGAGTTCCCTCGTATCGTGTTTCACGGTCTGCGTCATTCCAGTGCGACCTATCAGCTGATGATCTCCGGCGGCGATGTGAAAGCTGTTCAGGGAACTACTGGACACGCTACGGCAGATATGCTGGTGAACACCTACGCCCATATCCAGCAGTCCTCTCGTGTAGAGCTGGGCAAGAAGTTCGAAAGCGGCTTCTATGCCAAGCCCGACACCTCCAGCCCGCAGGCTGTGCCCGCCGCAGGCGAACCGACTATCTCTATGACCGCTCTGTTGGAACTTTTGAAGAATGCTGACCCCGAAGTAAAGGCGCAGCTCCGTCTGGCACTGCTGACCTGATGCAAAATTTACCACACATTTCAAAGCAATTCCAGCCCATGCAGAGGATTCCCACGAAAACGCCGACCGTGCAAAAACCGTGCATTGACCGTGCAGACCCCGAATTTTCGGGGTTACATAACAAAAAAGAACGCCAAATCTTACGATTTGACGTTCAATATCTGGTGCACCTCGCGCACTCATATCCGAACTTTTCTCTGCTTTCACGGCTTCCCCGAAAGCGACCGTTTCCGTACCTTCCTTATAGTTAAAGGTAATGAGGACCTTATCATCGTAGAGATAGATGGCATTGATGAAGGTATCCACCAGTGCCTGCCGCTGCTCCGGCTGGGTCATATCCAGCTTGCGGAAGCGGAGCAGCCAGAACCGGACGAATTCTTCTTTCATCTTCGGCTTAGCCAGCCGTTCCTCTGCAATGCGGGCTTGCAGTTCTTTTCGCTGATCTTCCAGCGCTTCCAGCCGCTCCTTGGTGGAGCTGGTCAGAATGCCCATCTGGATGGCGTTCAGCATATTGGTGATGCCGACTTCCGTTTCCTTCAACTGCTTTTCGTAGATGGGCAGGTCTGTGCTTTCCTGATTTTGCAGTTCCATGACCTTGGCGATGATGGCATTCATGGAAGCGTCATCTTCCACCAGCTTCATAGTTTCGTTGACTACCAGATCTTCCAGCCACTGCTTCCGCACTGCCTTTTTATCGCAGGTCTTTTTCTTCTTGGCGGCAGCGCACTTGTAATAGGTGTACATCTTCCCGGTGTGGCTGACACCGCTTTCGCCGAACATCAGCGCTCCGCACTTACCGCAGTACAGCTTGGTGGTGAGCAGATAGCTTTCCTCTGCCTTATGACGGGCAGGGGCTTTTTTGTTTTTCGCCAGCTTTTCCTGCACCTTGTTGAACAAGTCCTCCGATACCAACGCCGGGATTGCATTGGGCTGTACCACATCCCGCAAACGCAATTCGCCGATGTACCGGCGATTACTCAGCATCCGCTGAATCGTATTGTAGGACATCTCCCCGCCCATTGAATTTTTGATGTTGTGTGCCTTTAACCAATCCCGCAGGTCGGTCATAGTCGCACCGTCCGCATACTTCTGGAACGTCTGCTCCACATACGGAGCCAACAACGGGTCGGGCTGGTAATGCCGGGTCTCATCGATCATGTAGCCGAACGGAATCGTGCCACCATTATAAATGCCCTTGAGAGCGTTCTCGGTCATGCCGCGCACGACCTTTTCAGACAGGTCAGCCGAGTAATATTCGGCGTAGCCCTCCAGCACCGACTCCAGAATAATACCCTCCGGGCCAGCCGAAATGACTTCTGTTGCCGATACTAACTTCACACCATTGCGTTTCAGTTGGGTTTTGTACCGGGCACTATCGTAGCGGTTCCGAGCAAAACGATCCAGCTTCCAGACAATGATAACATCAAAGATGCCACGCTCACTGTCTTTTATCATTTGCTGGAACTGTGGGCGGTTATCGGTCTTGGCGGAGATGGCACGGTCAATGTAATGCTTCACCACCGTAAAGCCGTTCTTCTCCGCATAGGCGGTGCATTCCCGGATCTGACCTTCAATGGATTCTTCGCGCTGACTATCAGTAGAATAGCGGGCATAGATCACGGCGGTCATGGCAGGCACCTCCATTTATACATCATTGAACGGTGGAACGTTCATCTTAAACAATGTTTCGTATAATGGATATACCACATTTTTGGGCGGATTACAAGGCTTTTTCCAAATAAATCTGCACGCTTTCTCAGATCGTCCAGTTCTGGCTTGCCGACTGCAGATCCACCATGTGGGTGTACAGTCCCTTCCGGGCGTACAGCTCTGCCGGGCTGCCCTGCTCGGCCACGATGCCGCCCGACAGCACCACCACCTGATCCGCACCGGCTACGGTGCGCATCCTGTGGGCGATGATGAGGACGGTCTTGTTTTTTATGAGCCGGGATAGTGCCTCCTGAATGGCAGTTTCGTTTTCCACATCCAAGCTGGCGGTGGCCTCGTCCAGCAGGATGATAGGCGCATCCTTCAGAAAAGCACGGGCGATGGAAATGCGCTGACGCTCGCCGCCGGAAAGAGCGCAGCCATTCTCGCCGATGTTGGTGTTCCACTTGTCCGGCAGCTTTTCGGCAAATTCCTCGCAGTTTGCCAGCTTTGCCGCCGCCAGAACCTCCTCGTCGGTGGCCCCCTTGCGCCCCAGACGGATGTTTTCGAGGATCGTGTTGTCAAACAGGGTCACATCCTGAAAGACGATGGAATACAGGCTCATGAGCTTTTCCGGGTCGATTTGGGAAACCTCCATGCCGCCCACGGTGATGCTGCCCTTCTGGTAATCCCAGAACCGTGCTGCCAGCCGGGAAACAGTGGTCTTGCCGCCGCCGGAGGGGCCCACCAGTGCCGTGACCTCGCCCTGCTTTGCGGTAAAGGAAACATCCCGCAGAACCGTCTCGCCAGAGTTATAGGCAAAGCCCACATGGTCGAACACGATATCGCAGCCCTGATTGGTCAGCTGCTCGCTGCCGGTCTGCAGGGGAGCGTCCAGAATCTCGTTCATCCGCCCCACATTGGTGCGCATGGCAATGACCGCCGCCAGATTCTGCAACGCGCCCTGCATGGGGTCGTACATCCGGGAGGCCGCCATCAGGAACAGAAACAGGGTCAGTACGTCGATGCTGCCCTGCACCAGCAGCACCGAACCGGTGAGCGCCACCGACGCAATGCCCAGCTTGAGCACCATGCTGGCGGAGGACACAAACAGCGCTGTTTCCAGCTCTGCCACAATGGACTGCTTTTCCACTGCCCGAATTTTGTCGGAAAGGCCGGACAGATACCGCTGCTCCGCATTGCTGGCTTTCAGGTCCCGGAGGGTCTCGATGTACTCCTGAATGCCGTCCGCACAGGCCATTTTCGCCGCCATGGTCCTGGCCTGCACCTTATCCTGTACCCGATAGCTGCCCACCACGATGGCAGCGGATACCGGAATGACCCACAGAGCCGCCAGTGCCATCCGCCACTCAAAGGCGAACAGGCTCAGGGCAATGAGCACGGTAGAGATGAGGGAACCGAACAGACCGGGGATGAAGTGGGAGCAGTCCTTTTCCAGTACCTCGCAGTCCGCCATGATGGTGCTGGTCAGGTCGGCAAGATCCCGCTTGCCAAAGAAGGACAAGGGCAGCTTGCGCAGCCGCTCTGCAAGGGTCAGGCGGCGGGTGCCGCTCTCTTTATAGGTGGTAAAATAGGTGCCGTTGTACTGGAACCATGTGGTCAGCAAAATCAGCACAAAGCAGGCAACGCATCCCACCAGATAAAAGGTGCTTCTCCCGCTCGTAGAGCCTGCCAGCAGGTCTTTTACCAGAAGATACAGCAGCCCGGTGGGCAGCATAAACGCCATGTTCTGGAACGCACAGGCCAGAACGCCCTTTACAAGCCCCTTTGCGCCCTCCGGGGAGCTGGCTGTGGCGTGTTGAATTTTTTCGATCATTCCTTACCCCTCCTTTGCGACCTTCCACTGCACCGAGGCCTGATACTCCTGCCACATCCGGGCAAACAGACCGTTCTGCGCACACAGTTCGTCCTTTGTGCCGGATTCTGCAATTTGCCCATCCTGCACCACATAGATGCAGTCGGCGTTGGCTATGGTAGACAGGCGGTGTGCGATCATCAGCACCGTTTTGCCCTTGGCAAGCTGGGCAAAGGCCGCCTGTACTTTTGCTTCATTGTCCGGGTCGGCAAAGGCGGTGGCCTCGTCCAGAATCAGGATGGGCGCCTTTTTCAGCATGGCACGGGCAATGGCAATGCGCTGCTGCTCGCCGCCGGAAAGATACACGCCCTTGGTGCCGATGACCGTGTGGATGCCCGCCGGGAACTTCTCCACGATATCCATGCACTGTGCAGCTTTCAGTGCTGCCAGCACCTCGGCTTCGGCGGCCTGCGGCCTACCCAGACGGACGTTGTCCAGAATGCTGCCCTTGAGCAGGCGGCTGTTCTGGAACACAAAGGAAATGGTGTCCATCAGCTCTTCCTTGGGGATATCCCGCACATCCGCTCCGCCCACCCGGACGCTGCCACTCTGCACATCAAAGAACCGGCAGACAAGGTTTGCCAGCGTGGATTTTCCGCCGCCGGAAGGGCCTACAAAAGCCACAGTCCGTCCCGGCTGAATCTCCAGCGAAACGCCCTTGATGACCTCGGTTTTTCCGTCATAGCTGAAATGCACATCCTGCAACGTGACAGAGGAATCCTTCGGGTGCTGCGGAACAGCCTGCACCTGCATAGGCGCCGCCTCCAGCACCGAGTCGATGCGTGCCAGCGCATCCGCTACCACCATCTTGCTCTCGCTCATATACATCATACGGGTCAGAGTCAGGGAGATCACCGGCGTGATGATGATATAGAACAGCAGGTTCAGCAGAAATTCCGGGGTGACGCCGTGGGTCGTGAACAGCAACCCGCCCGCGATCAGAAAGGCGAACACGCCGTTGACGGCGGCGGTATAGAACATCATGGGCAGGCGCAGGTCTTTGGTGTAGGAGATGACCCATTTTTCATACTCATCAATGGTCGTCTTGAACTTTTTGAAGGAAAATACCGACTGCCCGAAGGTCTTGACCACCGGGATGCCCCGGACGTATTCCACTGCCTCGTTGGACATAGCCTCCAAGGCGTTGCCGTACTGCCGCATTTTTTCAGCCATCCGCTTGCCGGTCATGGTCGCCATGATGAGGAAAGCCAGCACCACCGGCGCAAGGCTCAGCAGACCCAACCGCCAGTCGAACGCCAGCAGCAAAACCAGCAGCCCCACCGGGGTGGCGATGGCGTTGTACTGGTCGGGCAGCTGGTGGGCCAGATAGGTCTCGGCTGCTCCGGTGCTCTCGTGGATGATCTTGCGCAGCTTGCCGCTGCCGAAAGTCTCGGCAAAGCCCAGCGGCAGCACCGCCAGATGCTCCGACACCGCCAGCCGCAGATTGGTCGCCACCCGGAACGCCGACAGGTGGGAGCACATCAGCGCTGCAATGTAAATAAGGTAAGACAGCACTGCAAACAACACTGCCATCCAGCCGTAATGGGGGATGTTCACCGCCTGCGCATAGTTTGGCGCTGCGTTCAGCACATCCCGCAGGATCTTCCAGATGTACACAAAAGGCACCAGTGCCACCAGCGCACTGACCGCAGACAGCACCCACGAGGCATAAGTGAAATATCGGTAGTTTCCGGCGTAACCCATCAGCCGGGAAAGATCGGACTGTTTTTTCACGAAAGAACCTCCTTCAAAAAATTTTATGCAAAAATGTGCCGTGGCGTTTTTGCTCCACAGCACATTCTGCGTATTAACCTGCTAGATTTTCAGTACAGAACAGCTCAATGCAGTTGTCGATCATAGTCTGGTCGCAATCCGTAGAAATGCCAGATGCCAGCCAGTAAGCATAATCGCCTGCATCATACTGACTCAGAGCATCTGCATCCGAACCATAGCGAAACTCAATGTGGTAGGTTTCCGCACTGGTGTCCGGCGCGAGGAAAAAGTAGGTAAACTCGCCGGAATCGGCATCATCACTTTCAAACTCATACAGTCCACGCACAGGCTCCATGCCAATGTAGTGATAGGTATGGCTGAACAGCTCGTTTCCGTCCTTATCTGCGCCGGAGATAGTGGATGTTTTGCCGTCAAAGGTCAGGGTCTCAAGGTCATTGGTAAAGCCGCAGAAGTAGGCACCGCCGCCGTTTGCATAGGCCTTGACGGCATCCTCGCCATAGACATCGCCCGTAACCATTGAAGAGAGCTTTTCAAAGGCAGCTTCCGCATTTTCCTCTCCCACAAGGGCGGTACAGTCGTCCAGCCATGTCTGCTGATATTCGTCTGCCAAAATTACCGGCCACAGCTCCTGATAGCTGCCTGTCAAGTCATTCAGCAACTGTGCAGCGGCAGCTGCATTTTCATCCGCCGCTGCGGATGTCGTTTCGGAAGCAACAGAGCTTGTAGTGCTCTCTGCCGCAGTGCTTGCAGCAGAAGACACCGGGGATGCCGCCGTGCTGCCGCAGCCGGCCAGCAGAGAAACAGACAGAGCCAGTACGGTCACCGTACCCAGAACTTTTTTCATCATACGCATGGAAAAATCCCCTCCAGAAAAATCGTTCAATTTTGCAATTAGCCTTAGCTAACCACAAACAGATTTTACTGGAACAGGCCGCTTTTTACAAGAACCAAACAGACAGAATCTATCCAATCGGACGCATCTTCCGATATTGCGTCGGGGTCATACCAAGAGACTGGCGAAATGCGGAAGAAAACTTGTTTGGATTTTCGTAGCCGATCTGGTGTGCAATTTCTGCAATAGTGCTGTCCGTTTCGGTCAGCAGCTTCTGTGCCAGCTGCAAGCGGTATTCCTTCTGATATGCATAGACCGAGCTGCCGTAAACGCCTTTGAAGCAGGTCTTGAGTGCCGTAGCCGAAAGTCCAACATCCTGCGCAAGCTGTTCAATGGTTTGATGGACGGTCAGTTTCTGTGTGAGAAGTTTTGCCGCGCGTCTGGCACACTCCACCTGCTGCTGATTGAAATACTCTGTCTGCTGCACATCTTCCCTGTTTTTCAGCCGGGTCAGAATATGCAGCAACTCCAGCACTTTCAGCCGAAGATAGCCGGTGTCCGGCACAGAATGCGCTGTGTAAAGCTCTGAAAAAATATGGGCAATGGTCGGTTCTGACCGCAGGATACAGCAGCGGTTTTCCGTGCAGATGTACCGCCGGATAGCGTTCAGATTCACGCCATACCATTCCATCTGGCTTCGCATTTCCGGCGAGATCGCATCCAGATCCAGCAGAATGGTAATGCCGTGATAGTGCCGCAATGGGAAGCAGGAGGACGACTTTTTGCGCGCCGCTGCACAGACGGCAAAGTCCCCTGCCGCCAGATAGCAGCAGCTATTTTCTCCAAAGCTGCACTCGTAGCGGCCCACCCGGCAGTGGTTGATCTCGATTACATTCCGCGCTGGTGCGGGAGCCTCGTCAAAGGAAACAAGATGCATATCGTTGTAGTACAGTTCTGCCCCCGAAAACAGTGGACAGATGGTCATACTCCCGGTTCCCGTTCCGTTGGAGAACACGATGGTGCGGGGCATCGCCGTAGAAGCAGTTTGCTCCGGGGAAAGATCAAAAAGTGATTTATACATGGTCTGCTGTTGTTTTTCTTTTTTCATGCAGGACTTCTTTTATCGTACTCATTGAATTTCTTCAGCTTTCCATTCATTTTCATTTTTCTCGCTATATTTATTCGTGACGCGGGTACCTGATCAAATCATACAGCTTGCCAAAGGCACCAAGATCGTGCGTCTCGGCAAGTTCCATACCCAGATGCACATATTTGTCGCACTTACTTTTTGCATCTGTTTCCAGAATCACCGGCAGGCCCAGCCGGTCGCCCTCGGCAAAGGCAAGCTCCAGCACCTTGCGCATATAGCCCTGCCCCTGATATTGCTCCCGCACACAGACAAGCCCAACGAAGATGTAGGGCTTCTTTTCCTTGTCCATGCGGTCTTGCAGGGAAGCTCCGCCCCGCTTGATGGCGATACCAAACAGCAGAATGCGCTTCAGGGTGGAGTTGTGCAGCATTCCGCAGGCGATGGGCCACATGGTCTTGAGTCCCATCTTCTCCTTCGGCAGCTTGTAGGCGATATAGCCCTCGCCCCGCTCGCTGGTAGTGTGCAGAAAGCCGCCCCGCAGCACCCCGCGCACATAAGCGCAGATATAGTTTGCAGTGGCTTCTTTCCCGGAAAAGGCAGCGGACATTCCCGTTTCCTCTCCGTAGTCATAATAGCCAAAGGCATGGCCGATATCACGGATGGATTTCTCGTCTAATGTTGTAACTTTCATTGTATTTCACTTTCCTGATTCTGCTGCGCATCTGCCACTGTCTCGCCGTCTGCCAGAAAGTGCTCCATCTCCGACGCAAGCAGCGCTGGATGATTGATGATCTCGCCATGGCCGAAACCGGGGAAGCAGCGGACGATCAGGCTCGGATATGCCGTCCGCAGCCGCTGGATGGCCTTTTTCATGTGTCCTTCTTTTTCTCCGTACCAGCAGGCGACCTTTGCATCGGGCTGTACCGGAAAGTCCGTCCGATAGAGATAAAGTCCTGCTTCCCAAGTGGCCCGGACGGATTCTAAGCTGATATGATCCGGGATACGGCGGAGCATAGTCTGCATTCCCTGCTCCGTCTGCCCCATAAAGCGCAGCGCCCATGCAGGCATGTACTTTTCGTGTGCCGTTCGATACTGCTTTTGCGGCATAACCTTCAAGATCAGTCGATTCAGCACTCCGAAATCCAGATACTCCGGCCCGCTGAGGATCATCCGACCGATCCGAATGTTTGGAGAAGCCTTCAGAAAAACAGCCGGTCCGCAGCCCAGCGACTCTGCAAAAAGCAGATCCAACTGTCCGTCAAGCTCTTTTTCAATATAAGCGGCCAACTTGTCCGCCTGATCCCGGGCAGTCGTGTAGGTCGTTTCACCGGTTCCGTCAAAGCCGTCGAAGCTGACGGCATACACGCAGAATTTCCTTTCCAGCAGCGGGATCAAATCCTCAAACTGCCGCCAGCACATAAGATTTCCGTGCAGCAGCATCATGGTCTTTCCCTCTATATTGCCGAATCGTTTGATTTCCATACCAATCTGCCTCCCCGCTATTATCGGACCTTCATGCAAAAATCGCAGCGGTCATTGCCGCGCCCCAGCGTCATGCTTCTCTCCCAGATCAGCTTCGGATGCAGCCCGGTATAGCTGATGTCATCACTGTCGCAAAAGCAGCGGCACAGCTCCGGGCAGCCGTATTCTGCGCAGGTGTCGTGATAGGGACACTTCATCATATCCACACGCCAGACGCCGTTGCCGGTCTGCAGCTCTTTTGGGGCAAAGCCCGCCGCCGGGCCAAAAACGCTCCGGGTGGATTTGACAAAAACGCCGGGAACAAGGCGGTAAAGCCCCGGTATGTGCAGCAGGGCGGCAAGCTGTTTGTGGCTTGTTCTCGCCAGCCGCTCCACATAGTCGTGAACGGTTTGCAGTGCCTCCTCTTTCGGCATGACCCTTTGCAGTGTCTCGTAGGCCGCAATGCCCGGTAAGATCTGCCGCTTGAGGTGATACTGCTTTTCCTTGCTGGCACCCGCGTTTTCAGCCAGCAGCGCATTCAGGCGCATATCGAAAGCGTTGTTCAGCCGCTTCGCCTGTGCAGGGAAGCGCTGTGCCACAGTCTCCCGAAAATCACGGGAAAGATAGGTTTCCTTCCTCTTCATCGTCCGTCACCTCTTCTTTTTGTACCCGCAGTCGCAGTAGGGTCCGCCGGAGGCAAGGGTATACTGCCGCACAAAATCTGTCACGCCGCCCGCTTCGCTCATGGTGTAGTCCAGATGACACAGGGCAGGGGTCAGGTCGTACAGCCCCAGCTCCTTCATCAGCACACAGATGCCGCACTTGGTAAAGCGTCCCTCGTAGCCGCTGCCGTCCGGGTATTCGTAAAATTCCATGTTCCACGAGTAGGGGTTGCGGTCGGCGGCTTTCAGGGCGGCTGTGGCTTTCATAGCGGCAATATCCTTTGGGGTGAACTTGCTTTTTCCGCTTTTGCGGCAGAACCACTGCATGGGCTTTGTCATCATGGATCTTGCGTAGTAATCCGTCAGCCTGTCCACCTCCGGACGTTGCGGCATGGAGAGGATGAACGCGCCGACCATGGCGCAGTTGACAAGATTCATTTTGAAACGGTCGGCCTTTTCAAACTCCGGCAAACCAGCAATGATCTGCCGGTATTGCGGCTTTGCCTTTTTCGTGATGGCTCTTGCGGTGGCTGCATCATAGCCCAGCACAGTGGTCAGCTGCTTTTGAAAGGAGCCTGAAAGCAGCACCCACATCTCAAAAGGCATCCCTGCGTACTTCATTGCAGATACCTCCCGGCTTCCGCTTCCAGTGCCTGCCATACCGGGTAGGCTGCGCCGTTCGCATCGAAGAATTTCTTGAGATCCCGGTTCAGCGCGCGCATTTCGTCGATGGCGTTCATGGCGTGGTCGGAGGCGCAGAGCTTGCCCAGCGAGGTGGCACACATCAGCTTGAAAAAGCGCAGGCAGGTCTTGCGGTATTTCTCCCCTTCAAAGTCTGCATCCTCCTTGGGCAGAATGGTGTGCCCGGCATCTCGGATGGCGCGGTATCCCTCGATGTTGGCATCCAGCAGACGGTTCAGGTATGCAGTATCTCCCCTGAGCTTTTTCAGATCGCCGTCCGTCTTATAGCAGGCGAAGGCCGCTGGCATCACAAACGCGGCATGGCAGAGCAGATAATCCTCCATGTTCGGCTCGTAAACGACCTTATATTTTGTGCCGTGGAAGATGCGCCCGATCAGCTGTTTGTTGGAGGCTGCACCCGGCAGCTGCCCGATGGTGATCTTTTTCAGGTCGATGGAGACCACCCGGTCCGCCTCCCGATGCCCCGCAGAAAGCGCAAAGGCAAACAGGACGTTCTTCCCCGGCAGCGCTGCCGCCAGCGCTCTTGTCTGTACGTTGTTGCCCACAAAAACGATGTTCTTCGTCCGGTTCGCCCGCAGCGTGTCCAGAACGGAATCCAGCTGCGTATAGCGCAGGACCACAAAGATCACATCGCACATTGCATCCGGTGCAAGTTCGGTCACCACCGGAATGCGGCTGACCGAGGTGCGGGGCAAAAATTTGTCCTTGATCCGCAGGCCGTTCTGCTTGATCTCCGCTGCCCAGTTTCCCCGTGCCAGCAGGGTGACATCCTTTCCGGCTCGCAGCAGATTTCTTGCCAGATTGCACCCCAGAACGCCTGCACCATATACCAGAATCTTCATGCCTTGCCTCCAAATCCGATCTTCACGATCTGCATTTTCATCCCGTTGTCCCCGACCCTTGCAAGAAACTGGAAAAAGTCACTGACAGAAGGGTCTTTCCGATCACTGTACTGTCATCATTGCCGCCAGCGCCGCCGCTATGGCTGCCATACCTACCGTACCGAAAAGCCATTTTTTCTGTTTGTCTTTTGCAGTAATGTAGGGCTTCAGATCCTCTGTTCCGGGGATCGTCCATGCGTTCGTGTGCCCCACCCAGTAGCCATCGATCAAAAAGCGGTCAATGAGATTCATAACGGACAAGATGACGAGCAGCTGCCAGAAGCCCACCGCAAAGCCGTGCGCACCGTTTATCCCATAGACACAGACCAGCACATAGGCGATGTAGCCGGGAACGCAGACGGCTTTGAACAGCAGGCTGTTGCGCCGGATGCGTTCCGGGCTTGTAAGCCCCAGTTTTACGCACCGCTGCTGCACCGCCAGGCTGTAAAGATGCACCATCCCAACAGCCCCTTTGCGGATGCCCACGGCACAGACGAGAACCAACAGGATTCCCAGCCCCAGACCTTCCAGAATCACCTGTAAAAGCATTACTTATTCTTCCTGTATCCGTTTTCATCCCGGTATTCGGGATGTTCCTTTACGTATGGATCCTTATCGCCGCAGATGGTATAGTCGCATCGGCAGCCGTCCACGCAGGTGGTCGTCCGCACCAGCCTTGCGTGAAGCAGCTCCATCGCTGCAAAATCCACATTGCACAGAGCGGGCATAATGTCCGTAAATCCGAACCGCTTGGCAAATTCCGCCGCCGGACACGCCGTAAATTCATAATAGATGGGCTTGCCGTTTTCGTAAGGCGCAACATCCATCTCGTAATCATGCCATGTGTCACAGTGCTTTTGGGCGGTGCTGAACGCCCGATACATCAGCTTTTTCCAGAATGGCTTGTTGATGTCAACGAAGCGCAGCTTCCGGAAGGACGGCAGGATCAGATTTTCTTCGATCTCTTCCATTTCGCGGAATGTGACCACATCCCGGCACACATCGTAAAAGCACATGATGGCGATGCAGTCGTAGGTTCCGCCCATGCCGTTGTGAAAATTCTTCCTGCCGCCCAAATCGGTGCGCCAGTCGGAAAGAAGCTCTGCGTATTTCAGCTGCACCTGCTCCCATATCACTTCGCGCTCCGCCCCCGGATAGTGCAGAGCGATTTTCGCCAAAATTTCTTTTTTGCAGGGCGTGGAATACAGCACATGGCAGCTACGGTCAATTTGTAATTCGCTGTCCTTCATCTTCCCACGCCTTTCAGAAAACCGCTCTTTGCATTTTCTTCGGTGTCGTCCGATTCATCATAGGCATCGTAAAGCGCATTGGGGTCGTGGACTTTTTTCTTGAACGGTGAGCACAACTCATTTCTGTGCGCAAAGGCAAACTCCATGTTGTCCGTCCAGCCGGTGTGACCGGTAATGAACAGCGGATGCAGCCCACGTTTTTTCAGCTTTTTCTCCAGCAATGCCAAGGACTTCACCGCCAGCTTGTTGTCCTCTGCCAATGCGGAAATAAAGCTGTATCCACCGTCCGCGCCGAACCAGATGGTATCGCCGGTAAAGAGATATTTCCCGTCCACAAGGTATACTATGTGCCCCCATGTATGACCGGGAACGAGAAAGCACTCGATCCTGATCCCGTCGATGTCGATGACCTCACCATCGTGCAGCAGCACTTTTTCATTGTTGATCGTCACCTGCGGCAATTTATAGAGATGATAGATGACTTTTCGCCGCACCTCGCCGGTGAGATACCGGTTCTCGATCTCGCCGATGTACAGCTTCGCATTCCGGAACAGCCCCGGACTGTCTGCTTCCACCGCACCCACATGGTCGGTGTCCTGATGGGTGATAAGGATATGGTGTATCGACTTCGGATCAATCCCAAGCCAGCTCATTTTTTCGGCAAGGCGGTCGTAGTTATATCCCGCATCGACCATAACAGTCGTATCGCCTTTGCGGTAGAAGAAGATGTTCGCCACCCATTCGCGCACGCAGGCAACATTCTCGTCAATCCAGCCGGTGTTCAAAGGCTTGAAGATCTCCTTGCCCCGGTACATCCAGCTCATTGCTTTTCTTTGAAATTCCGTTGCTTTTTTCGACATGATTACACCTCATTTCTGTGCTGTGATGCAAAGCCAGCCCTTTTTGTTTTTGTGGCTCTGGATCTGACAAAATCCTACTTGCTCCAGATACGTTTTACCGTTCACAATGCAATGCTTTTTACCAGATGCGCCCACTGCTCCGGGTGACAGGCCAGCAATTCCTCGTGCTGCAAGTTCTGCTCATGGAGAACAGGATGTGCAAAATGCTGCTGATACCGGGCACGATATTTTGCGCCCATTTTCAGGGCGTAAAAAATATGGATCTCGGTACCGGGTACATGGATCTTATCCGGCAGCGGAGTGATAAGATCGGAATAGAACTGATTTTTACAGCTCTGCATGGTCACATAGGGACGGGCCTCGCCAAACATTTTCAGAAAGGCCTTGACATAATCCCCCGACTCTCTGGCACACTTGTCCAGACGCTTTTGGAGAAATTTTGCCTTAAACTTTCCGTCCCGCACCACGGGGTAGAGCAATGGCAGCAGAAAATCAGTCTGCAATTTTGCTGCCAGCGGCGACGCCTGATCCAGATCGGAGCTGCCCAGAATGCCGTAGTCCATGTGGATGTTCTGTCGTGCCGCCAGCAGCCCCACAAACGAGCCGCCCAGAGAGCAGCCGTAGGCTGCCCGGATGTGACCGCCGCAGTGGGTCTTGAGGTAGGCCTCGATCTTTTCGGTCTCCTCCAGCATGGTGGGAAATTCGGTCTGTTCAGTCTCATCAAAGCCATCGTAGCTGACGCACAGCACCCGGAAGCTGTCAGCCAGAAGCGGGATCACCGCACCGAAATTGCTTTTCCAATGGCAACAGGTGCCCGGCAGCAGCAACAACACCGGGGCATCCTCTGCACCAAACGTGTAGATTTTCATCGTGATACGTTCCTTCTATTTTTATTTTCTGCCTGTAAATGAAAGAGACGCGTCTCTTCGTACCGAGCGGAATCATAAGTTAGATAAAGCTAACTTTCAGTCTTGTAAAAAGCCGCCTTAAAGCGGTCCTTCTGCCAAAATAATACGCCCTGCTGTTGCCTCTGTCAAGAAGTTTAGGAATTTTCGGAGATTTTGAAAAAGATTTCGTTATTGGAGCTTCCCCTGCGGCATAGAGGAGGCAAAACGTTTCCCGCATCGAAAAAATTTCGTCCCTGTAAACTTGTCTGTTTCTGCTTGACAACGCCCGGTGGGAGTGCTATTTTTACTTCGTGAATTTGTTTTGCCTAACCATCTGAGGGGTTTTCCCCTGCATTTTTTTGCATCGATTGTTAGACAATGGTCAAAAATGCAACATCCTGTTGCTGCCGGCAATAGAAAGATTTACCGCAGACAGAAACTGGGGTTTGTTCTGATTCACATAGCGCATTTTTCCTAAAGCCACAAGATGTGTCATACTTTTCTCGCTTCACTTCAATAAATTTTTCAAAACCCTCTTGACGTATTCTACATACCGTGGTATTTTCCTTGTAAATCCCACTGATTTTGTGGATTGGTCTAACTCCATCCACAAAATGTGGTCATGTTCATTTTGAACACAGCCACCGGAAGTGGTTGGTTATCACCGTGAGACCCACCACTTCCGTGAGGAAAAGCCCACGAAAGAATTTACCGCCCCGCAACACACCCGATTCATTTTGCCGCCGATTCACCCGACAAAATCCATCGCTGCGCTGCGTGGGCGGTTTTCTCTTTTTGTGGGAAACGCACCTTGAAAATTTCATGAGCCGACCGAACGTGATACAGACTTTCCGTCAACGCCGCTGCAAAAACAGGGGCAGGAACTGCGTTCGGAACAAACGGCGATTAACATACATGAGCAGAATCCCCTCTACTTATTTTTCACGCCTTAACAATTCGGAAA
>CAKSWQ010000008.1 GCA_934512105.1 uncultured Faecalibacterium sp.
ACCCGCTACTTAAAGACCCTGCCGCGGCTGCGGGGTGTGCGGCTGGCGTGCGTGGTGCGCACAGCCCCCCGCGCGGTAGCCGAGGCTACGCAGGGGAAGGAGTTCCCCTTCCCCATCATCTGCGATGCGCCGGGCGTGCTGTACAGCTATCTGGGGGTGGAGCAGGCACGTGGGCTTTTGAGCTGGAGCTTTTCTGCCCAGCGCATCTACAAAAGTGCCCGGGATGCAGGCTATCACTACGACCGCAATGCCCCGCAGATCCTGCCCATGACCCTGATCGTAGGCCGTGAGGGGCAGATCTTATTCACCCACTCCGGCCGCAGCCAGACCGACCTGCCGGAGGACTGCATTGCCATCCGGGAGCTTGCCCGCGAGGTGATCCATACCAAAGCCGCTGACCAGCGCCGCGCAAGCCACCACTGCTCGGACGAAACGTTAACTCTGCCCGATCTTATCGGTTGGGACGATGTGGACAACGACCAGTAAGCCACGCGGAAAAATATTTTATATTTTCGTCGGAAATACTGTAACCTGAAAACGGCTGCTGCACGCTTTTGTACAGCAGCCGTTTTGTTATTCTTCCTCCGGTTCCTCGCTGAACAGCCCCGGGATGGTGCCAAGGGCAGCCAAGCCCACCAGCGCAAACACGATGCGGGACCACACCGAGGTGCTGCCGCCCAGCAGCCAGCCCACAAGGTCGAACTGAAAAAGCCCCACGAGCCCCCAGTTCACACCGCCCACGATGAGCAGCAGCAGGCAGATTTTGTAAAAGGTCTGCACAAAAAAGACCTCCTTCCTTTGGGGCCAGTATGCCCTGCGGGAAGGAGGTTTATACTTTTTTAGCGGATGACCCGTGCACCGCCGCGGTCGGGCTTGGCAACGTAGATCTGCGGCCACTGCCGCTTTGCTGCCGCTGCGGCGGCTCTAGCGGCGGCTTCGTCCCGGAACACGCCGAACACCGCCGCACCGCTGCCGGTCATCAGCGCGGTGACAGCGCCGTGCGCCCGGAGCAGAGCCTTGATTGCCTCATTATCTTTTGCACCGCTGCACTCTTCCAGCGCATTGCCGGCGGCAGCGCATACGGCGTCCAAGTCTCCGGCGCGGATGGCTGCTTCCTGCGCTTCACAATCCGGGTGGGTGCTGCTGCCCACGGTATCGTAGGCGGCAAAGGCCTCCGGGGTGGACACGCCGTAGTCCGGCATCACCACCGTGAACCAGCAGTCCGGCACAGGCGGCAGCGCTTTGAGCAGGTCGCCCACGCCCTGCACCCGGCAGGTGCCGCCCATCAGGGCAAAGGGCACGTCCGCGCCGATGCCTGCACCCAGCGCGCACAGCTCGCTCATGGAAAGCTTTGCACCGTACAGGACGTTCAAGCCCACCAGCACGGCAGCAGCATCCGCGCTGCCGCCTGCCATACCAGCCCGCACCGGGGTATTTTTGTAGATGGTGATATCCACCCCCGCCAGCAGGCCGGTGTAGTGGAAAAATTCCAGCGCCGCCTTGATGGCGGTGTTTTTATCGTTGGGCTGCACAGGGCTGCCCGGCAGACGCAGACTGAGCCCGGCACTGCGGCGCAGCACCACCCGCTCATACAGGGTGATGGTCTGCATGGTCATATCCAGCGCATGGTAGCCGTTGGGCAGCAGCCCTACTACGTCCAGTGCCAGATTGAGCTTGGCCGGAGCCAGCACGGTCACTGCGTTTTTCCGCTCTCGCCGTTCCATCTGTGTTCCTCCTCAGTTGCCGTGGTAGATGTTGTTTTCCACCAAAAACTCCCGGATGCGCTTCAGCGCCTCGGTCAGGTGCTCCACGCTGTACGCGTAGGAAACGCGGCAGTAGCCGTCGCCGGAAGCGCCAAAGGCATCGCCGGGGATGATGGCAACGTGCTTTTGCTCCAAAAGCTTTGTGCAGAACTCCTGACTGCTCATGCCGGTGCTCTTGATGCAGGGGAAGGCGTAGAATGCGCCCCGGGGCTCGAAGCAGGTCAGACCCATGTCGTTGAAGCTGCGCACCACTAAGCGGCGGCGCATATTGTACTCGTCCCGCATCCGGTCGATCTCGCCGTCGCACTCCTTCAGGGCGGTGATGGCGGCGTACTGGCTGGTGGTGGGGGCGCTCATGATGGCGCTCTGGTGGATCTTGGTCATGATCTTAATGACCGCCTCCGGGCCGCAGGCGTAGCCCAGCCGCCAGCCGGTCATGGCGTAGCTCTTGGAAAAGCCGTTCACCACGATGGTGCGCTCTGCCATGCCGGGCAAAGTGGCAATGGAAACGTGCGGCCGCAGGCCGTAGTTCAGTTCGGCGTAAATTTCATCAGACAGCACCATGATGTCGGTGCCGCGCAGCACCTCGGCCACAGCCTCCAGATCCTCCCGCTCCATCACCGCACCGGTGGGGTTGTTGGGGAAGGGCATGATGACCAGCTTGGTCTTGGGGGTAATAGCCGCCTTCAGTGCCTCGGCACGCAGACGGAACTCGTCCTCCTGACGGCAGGCAACGTGCACCGGCACACCGCCGGACAGGGTGGTGATAGGCTCGTAGCACACAAAGCAGGGCTCCGGGATGATTACCTCATCCCCGGGCTGGACCAGCGTGCGGATGCACATATCAATGGCCTCGCTGCCGCCCACGGTCACCAAAATCTGCCGCATGGGGTCGTAGCGCAGGCCCATGCGCCGCTCCAGATACCGGCTGATCTCGGCGCGCAGTTCCTTTAAACCGGCGTTGGAGGTATAGCGGGTGCGTCCGTGCTCAAGGCTGTCGATGCCGGCCTCGCGCACTGCCCACGGGGTCTTGAAGTCCGGCTCGCCCACGCCAAGGCTGATGCACTCGGGCATTTCGGCGGCCAGATCGAAAAATTTGCGGATGCCGGAGGGGCGCATGGCCTTGGCGGCAGGCGCGATCAGTTTATCATAATCCATCACAGCACCGTGCACTCTCTTTCATCAATTTCTTCATCCTGATACAGCCGCCCCTCTTTTTTGTAGGTGCGCAGCACAAAATGGGTGGCGGTGGACAGCACATCGTCCAGCGGCGAGAGCCGCTTTGCCACAAACAGGGCGATCTCCTGGAAGGTCTGCCCCTTGATCACCAGCTGCAGATCGTATCCGCCGCTCATCAGCAGCACGCTCTCCACCTCGTCAAAGGCGGCAATGGTGGCTGCGATCTCGTCAAAGCCGCGGCTCTTTTTGGGGCTGACGTTCAGCTCGATGACCGCCTCCACGCGGTTCACCTTGGCCTTTTCCCAGTCCACAAGGGTCTTGTAGCCCTTGATGATGCCCTGCGCCCGGGCAAGATCCATCATCGCCGCCACCTCGGCGGGGGATTTATTCAGCATGGTGGCAATGTCCTCCACGGGCAGCCGGGCGTTGTTTTCCAGAATCTTCAAAAGCTGTTCCATTGTCATATACTCCTTATCAACCCTCTACACGGAAATCCGCGGGAAATTATGTATAAGTATAGCACAAGCCCCGGCAGATTGCACTTGATTTTTATATAGAATGTCTTTTACCCCTGTATTCTGCTCTTTTTTACAAAAAGTGTGTTCAAAATTTGCTAAATCTGCTATACTGGAAGGGTAAGCGTGTGCCGGGTCTTTGGCGGCACCAATCATTATAAGGAAAACGAGGGTGGAAACCATGAAAGCTTTCATTACCGTCATTGGACACGATACCGTGGGCGTTGTCGCTAAGGTGGCCGGTCTGTGCACCGAGCTGAACATCAATATCGAGGATGTGACCCAGAGCATCCTGCAGGGGATGTTTGCCATGATCATGCTGGTGGATCTTTCCAACTGCAATGTTGACCATGACCAGCTGCACAAGCGCGCCGATGCGCTTGCCGCCGAGATGGGGATGCAGATCAACGTGACCCGTCAGGAAGTTTTTGACGCCATGCACACCATCTGAGCCGGAAAGGAGCCCGCAACCGCTATGAGTATGTTTAACACCGGGGATATCCTGGAGACCATCGAGATGTTCACGCAGGATAATCTGGACGTGCGCACCGTGACCATGGGCATCAGCCTGCTGGACTGCATCGACCCGGACCCCAAAAAGGCCTGCGAGAACATCTATAACAAGATCACCACCAAGGCCGCAAACCTTGTCTCCACCGTGGAGCACATCAGCGCCGAGTACGGTATTCCCATCATCAACAAGCGCATCAGCGTTACCCCCATTGCCATGCTGCTGGGTGCCTGCCCGGAGGCAGACCCCGTAGACTTTGCAAAGACGCTGGACGCCGCCGGCAAAAAGGTGGGCGTCAACTTTGTGGGCGGCTACAGCGCGCTGGTGCACAAGGGCTTTTCTGCCGGTGACCGCCGCCTGATCGAGTCCATCCCCCGCGCACTGGCCGAGACCGACATCGTGTGCAGCTCGGTGAACATCGGCGCCACCAAGGCCGGTCTGAACATGGACGCCATCAAGCTGATGGGCGAGGCTGTGAAGAAGGCCAGCGAGCTGACCGCCGACCGTCAGTGCATCGGTGCTGCCAAGCTGGTGGTGTTCTGCAACGCCCCGGAGGATAACCCCTTCATGGCCGGTGCTTTCCACGGCCCCGGCGAGCCGGACTGCGAGATCCATGTGGGCGTTTCCGGCCCGGGCGCTGTGCGCGCCGCGCTGGCACGCCTGCCCAAGGATGCCCCCATCGACGAGGTGGCAGAGCTGGTCAAGCGCACCGCCTTCAAGATCACCCGCGTGGGCCAGCTGGTGGCAAATCTTGCCTCCAAGGCACTGGGCGTGCCCGCCGGCATCATCGACCTTTCTCTGGCTCCCACCCCGGCCATCGGCGACAGCGTGGCCAACATTCTGGAAGAGATGGGTCTGGAGACCTGCGGCTGCTGCGGCACCACCGCCTGCCTTGCCCTGCTGAACGATGCCGTGAAGAAGGGCGGCGTGATGGCCTCCAACCACGTCGGCGGCCTGTCCGGTGCCTTTATCCCGGTCAGCGAGGATGCCGGTATGATCCACGCTGCCGAGATCGGCTGCCTGACCATTGAAAAGCTGGAGGCCATGACCGCCGTCTGCTCTGTGGGCATCGACATGGTCATCATCCCCGGCGACACCACCCCTGCCGTCATCAGCGCCCTGATCGCGGACGAGGCCGCCATTGGCATGGTGAACAGCAAGACCACCGCCGTGCGCGTCATCCCCGCCATCGGCCGCAAGGCCGGTGAGGTGCTGGACTTCGGCGGCCTGCTGGGCTATGGCCCCATCATGCCGGTGAACAGCCACGACCCCTCGGTGTTCATCAACCGCGGCGGCCGCCTGCCCGCACCCATGCAGTCTTTGAAGAACTAACATAAACCCTCTCCGTCATTGCTGCGCAATGACGGAGAGGGTTTATTTTTTTGTATAACCCCGCTGCAGCAGACCCATCCTCTGGTTATCATTTCCAGAAGAGGGGTTTTTTATGCTTCGCTGGTTTTCAAAACCGCTTTCCGTCCGGCAGATGCGGCTGCTGTGCGCCAGTGTGCTGGCGGGCTTTGTGCTGTGCGGCGCTTTGCAGGGGCTGTGCTGGAGCCGCACCCAGCTGGATGCCGGGGCAGCGCTGTGCGCCGACACCCTGCGGCTGCACATCCGGGCATCCAGCGATGCCGTGGCCGACCAGAGTGCCAAGCTCCGGGTGCGGGACGCGGTGCTGACCGTGATGCAGCAGTGCCCGGCGCACAGCGCACCGGAGGCGCGGGCATGGGCGGCAGGGCGGCTTTTGCAGTTCCAGCTGGCGGCGCAGCGGGCGCTGGCCGCGCAGGGCATCCGCGCCCCGGTGCGGGTGTATCTTGTGAATATGTACTTCCCCGCCCGGCGCTACCCCACCGGTCAGCTGCCCGCCGGGCGGTACGATGCGGTGCGCATCGACATTGGCAGCGGCGGCGGGCGCAACTGGTGGTGTGTGCTGTACCCGGGACTGTGCAGCTTTGCGCAGGGCGGCTACGCCCTGCCTGCGGAAAACGACCTTGTCTGCGGGCAGTACATCCTGCGGTTCCGGCTGGTGGACTGGGCGCACCGGCTGACTGCCCGACGGCAGACGGTGCTGCTTGCGGGGTGACGCCGCGCCCCGCCGGAGCATAGCATGGAGGGAAAGGAGGGATCCCTCTATGGCGATTCCCGGTTATTATTCCCTGCTCCAGCGCGGTTCCTCCGGGCCGGACGTGGCACTTGTGCAGACGTGGCTCAACGGTGTGCGCGATGAGTGCACATGGTACGATGCGCTGAAGGCGGACGGCAAGTTCGGCGTCGGCACCCAGCGTGCCGTGCAGGAGTTTCAGTTGAAGAACAAGATGAACATGGACGGCAAGGTGGGACAGAACACATGGAACGTGCTCTACACCCGCTACACCGCAAAGCATGGGCTGAAAGTGCCCTACCCCGGCATCGTGCTGCGCACCGGCTCCTCCGGCGGCACGGTGCGTCTGGTGCAGCAAAAGCTCAACTCTCTGGGCGAGCGGCTGAAGGATGACGGCAAGTACGGTGCAGCCACCGCTGCCGCCGTGCAGCGGTTCCAGCGGCACAACGGTCTGACGGCAGACGGCAGCGTGGGCTGCGCCACTTGGGAAAAGATGTTCTGACCTAACCCCTTCAGTCGCCTGCAGCGACAGCTTCCCCAAGGGGACGCCTTGCCGGATATCGGAAGGTTTTCCGGCGCTGCGAAAGCCTCCCCCTTGGGGGAGGTGGCTTGACGCGCAGCGGCAAGGCGGAAGGGGTGTCCCCCTGCACCTGCATTGTTTCCAGACATTGCAGGTGCTTTTTCTGTTCTCCTTGGTTGCGCGTGCGGCGCTGGCTGCGCTATAATAGGGCAAAGCGTTTTTTGAAAGGCGGTGTTCCTGTTTGCGTTTTCTGCATTTGTCCGACCTGCATCTGGGCAAGCGGGTGTGCGAGTTTTCCATGCTGGAAGAGCAGCGGTATATTCTGGAACAAATTCTGGCCCTGCTGGATGAGACGCCCGTGGATGGCGTGCTGCTGGCCGGGGACCTTTACGACAAGCCCGTTCCCCCTGCCGAAGCGGTGCGGCTGCTGGACTGGTTTTTGACCCAGCTGGCGGCGCGGAAGCTGCCGGTGTTCGCCATCAGCGGCAACCACGATTCTGCCGACCGGGTGGCCTTTGGCTCTGCCCTGCTGGCCGACAGCCGGGTCTACGTCAGCCCGGTGTTCACCGGCGCGCCGCAGCCCATCCCCTTGCAGGACGCCCACGGCACGGTGGATGTGTACTTACTGCCCTTTTTAAAGCCCGCCATGGTGCGGCACGTCTGGCCGGACGAGCCCATTGAGAGCTACAACGACGCCCTTGCCTGCGTGCTGCGGCACTGCGCCCCGGACCCCGGCCACCGCAGCGTGCTGGTGGCGCACCAGTTCGTGGCGGGTGCTGCCGCCTGCGAGAGCGAGGAGCCCTCGGTGGGCGGGGTGGACAGCGTGGACGCCGCCCTGTTCGATGCCTTTGACTATGTGGCGCTGGGGCATCTGCACAGCCCGCAGAAGGTGGGGCGGGAGACCCTGCGCTACTGCGGCACGCCGCTGAAGTATTCCTTCTCGGAGGCGGGGCAGCAGAAAAGTGTCACCTTTGTGGAGCTGGGCACGAAGGGCGATGCACACATCACCACCGCGCCCCTGACCCCCCGGCACGAGCTGCGCGGGCTGCGGGGCAGCTACATGGAACTGACCGACCGCAGCCGCTACGAAGGCACCGCCGTGGACGATTACCTGTATATCACCCTGACCGATGAGCAGGACGTGCCGGACGCGCTGGCGCGGCTGCGAGTCATCTACCCCAATCTGATGCAGCTGGATTACGACAACCAGCGCACCCGCCAGCAGCAGGAGATCAGCGCCCCGGAGCGCACCGAAAGCATTTCCCCGCTGGAGCATCTGGCGGTCTTTTACCAGCTGCAAAATAACCAGCCCCTGACCGCCGAGCAGACGGCGTTCTGTCAGGAACTGATCGAGGAGATCTGGAAGGAGGGCGACGCTGTATGAGACCGCTGCGACTGACCCTTTCGGCCTTTGGCCCCTATGCCGCCGAGACCACCCTTGACCTTGAAAAGCTGGGCAAAGGCGGGCTGTACCTCATTACCGGCGACACCGGTGCGGGCAAGACCACCCTTTTTGATGCCATCACCTACGCGCTGTACGATCATTCCAGCAGCGGCATCCGGGAGGGCTCCATGCTGCGCTGCAAGTACGCAGACGACAAGACCCCCACCTTTGTGGAGCTGGAATTTGAGGTGCACGGTGTGCGCTACACGGTGCGCCGCAACCCGGAGTATCAGCGCCCCAAGGCCCGGGGCGAGGGCATGACCACTGAAAAGGCGGATGCCACCCTGACCTACCCGGACGACCGCCCGCCGGTGACCAAGGCAAAAGACGTGACCGCCGCTGTGCAGGAGATCATCGGGCTGGATTACAACCAGTTCTCCCAGATCGTGCTCATCGCGCAGGGGCAGTTCACAAAGCTGCTCAACGCCTCTACCGAGGAGCGCAGCCGCATCTTCCGCAAGCTGTTCCGCACCCAGCGCTATGCCCAGCTGCAGGAGCGTTTGCAGGCCGAAGCCGCCGCGCTGAACCAGCAGCGCACCGCCCAGAACGCCAAACTGGACAGCCTGCTGTCCGGGCTGCAATTCACCCCGGAGGGCCCGGATGCCGAGGCGCTGCGCGCCCTGTGCGCCCAGACCGTGCCGGAAACGGCGCTTGCCTTACTGGACGCTCTGACCGCCCGGCAGGCTGCGGCGCTGGAAGAAGCCAGCACCGCCCTGCAAACCACCGAAGCACAGCTGGACACGGTGCAGCAGCAGCTGGGTGCCGCCGCACAGGCGCAGCGGCTGGCGCAGCAGCTGGCTGCCCGGCAGGCAGAGCTTGCCTCCGCAAAGCCCGCACTGGACGCCGCCCGCGCCGAAGCCGACCGTCACGCCGGGGACGCCGCGCAGCTGGATGCCCTGACCGCGCAGGTGACGCAGGCGCAGAGCGCTCTTGCGGCCTATGACGCGCTGGACGCCCTCTGCCGCCAGCAGGCCGAAGCGCGGGACACTGCCCGACTGGCAGCAGCGCAGGCGCAAAAGCGGCGCACCCAGCTGGACAGCCTGAACGCTGTCCTTGCCGCCGCTGAGACTGACCTTGCTGCGCTGGCAGACGCGGACACCCGGCTGCTGACCCTGCAAACCCGCAGCGCCCAGCTGGCACAGCGCGGCGAAGCGCTGGCAAAACTGGAACAGCGCCTTGCGGACTGCCAGCGGCAGACCAAGGCTGCGCACAAAGCGCAGGAGAGTTACCGCGCCGCTGCCGCCGCGCAGGACGATGCCCGCGCCCGGCGGGACGCGCTGGAACGGGCGTTTCTGGACGCACAGGCCGGGCTGCTTGCCGAGAGCCTGACCGAGGGTATGCCCTGCCCGGTGTGCGGCAGCACCCATCACCCCGCCCGCGCCCTGCTGCCCCATACTGCGCCCACACAGGCGCAGGTAGAAGCCGCACGGCAGTCCGCTGCCGCCGCCGACCGGCAGGCGCAAAGCGCCAGCGCTGCCGCCCAGAGCGCCCTTGCCGCTGCCAATGAAGCAAAAATCTCCCTCCGGCGGGATGCTGAGACCCTGCTGCCGGAGCGCTTTACCGCCCCGGAGGGCACGGTGCCCCTCACCTTTGCCCTGATGAGCAATGTTCTGGCCGAGGAAACCGCCGCTTTGCAGACGGAACAGGCAGACTGTGCCGCCCGGTGCCGACAGGCTGAGGCCGACTGCCGCCGCAAAGCGCAGCTGGAAGCCGACCGGCAGGCCAAGACCCGCCAACGCCCGGCGCTGGAACAGGCCGCTGCCGAGGCCGACCGCAGTGCCGCCGCCCAGAACGCAAGTGCTGACGCGCTGGAAGGGCAGATCGCAGAGCGGCGCGCCGCCCTGCCCTACCCCCGGCGCGCGGACGCACAGGCGGCGCTGGACAAGCTGGAAGCCGACCGCCGCGCCCTGCGCACCGGCATGGACACGGCGCAGCGCCGCCTGAAGCAGGCCGAGCAGGCCGTTGCCGCTGCCGAAGCTGCCGTAGAGGCGCTGACCGCACAGCAGACCGCCGCCCAAAAGGAGCTGCCTGCCCGCAGCGCCGAGGAGCTGACCGCACAGCAGACAGAACTGACCGCCGCGCGGGAGGCTTTGCGCAGCCGGGAAAAGCAGCTTTCGGCACAACTGCTGCCCAACCGCAAAACGGCAGCGCAGTACCGCGCCGCCGCCGAGGCGCGGCAGGCGCTGGAAAACCGTTGGCAGTGGGTCAGCGCACTGGCTGCCACGGCGGGCGGCACCCTGACCAGCAAGCAGAAGATCCGCCTCGAAGCCTACATCCAGATGAACTATCTGGACCGCATCCTGCGCTACGCCAATACCCGGCTGATGCAGATGACCGCCGGGCAGTACGAGCTGGAGCGCATCGGCGCAGAGAACCAGCGCAGCCAGTCCGGGCTGGACCTTGGCGTCATCGACCACTACAACGGCACCCGCCGCAGCGTAAAGACCCTTTCCGGCGGCGAAAGCTTCAAGGCCTCGCTGGCGCTGGCGCTGGGCCTTTCGGACGAGGTGCAGAGCAGCGCCGGGGGCATCCGGCTGGATACTCTGTTCCTCGATGAGGGCTTCGGCTCGCTGGACGAGGAGTCGCTGGAACTGGCTATCCGGGTGCTTTCCGGCCTGACCGAGGGCGACCGGCTGGTGGGCATCATCTCCCATGTGGGGGCCCTCAAGGACCGCATTGACCGGCAGGTGGTGGTGCACAAGGCACGCACCGGCGGCTCTACCGTAGAGCTGCGGGTGTAAAACGCCGTCGGCGGGGCACACTAGGGGCGGAGGTGATTTTGATGAACTCTCTGGAACCCTTCATCCGCCGTGAACTGGAAAACCAGCCCGGCACCGCTGCCGCCCCGCAGGCAACCAGCACCCGCAATGCCCCGCCGCTGGGCAGTATGCCCCTGCAGCCCCCGGCTGCGCCGGACACGCCCGGCACCCAGCTGCCCCCGCCGGAACTGCCGCAGCCGGAAAAGCCCGGCGTCCCCATGACAGACGGCACCCCCATGGCCTGCCGCCAGAAGAATGCCGCCGCCTTTCTGGCCGGGGACGTGCAGACCAGCGTGATGGCGCACTACGCGCCCGAACTGTTCAGCACAAAGCAGAAGCTGCACAGCCGCCAGCCCGCCTCGGACGAGGACACCGCCGCCGTTTTGGAGCTGGTAGAATGGCGCGAGGACGCCCCTTACGGCTGATTGTTACAAAATTTTTTTAAAATATTTCAGTTTACCAGTTGAAATCTCGCCGCACTTCCCTTATTATGGTAGCATACAAACATAAAGGCAGGTTTTGCAATATGGCAGAGATCAAATACGAAGTTGTCCAGCGTGTAGCCGTGCTGAGCCAGCGTCCCCGCGGCTGGGAGCGTCAGCTGAACCTTATCAGCTGGAACGACGGCGAGCCCAAGTACGACATCCGCGACTGGTCCCCGGACGGCACCCGCATGGGCAAGGGCATCTCCCTGAGCCACGACGAGCTGGCCATCCTCAAGGGCATTCTGGAGGACATGGAGCTGTGAGCGGGGGCGACCGCGCAGAGTTTCTGGACGTCTGGCAGCGAAACGTCACCCGCCCGGGCAGCGAAAAGCTGCTGGACTGGCTGGACAAAAAGACGGATTTTTTCACCGCACCGGCCTCCACCCGTTTTCACGGTGCCTGTGAGGGCGGGCTGTGCATGCACAGCCTGAACGTCTACCATGCACTGCACGACAGCTTTTTCACCGAGGGCGAAAGCGAGGAAAGCTACGCCATCTGTGCCCTGCTGCACGATCTGTGCAAGGCCAACTACTACAAGCTGGGCACCCGCAACGTGAAGAATGAGGCCACCGGACAGTGGGAAAAAGCGCCCTTTTACAGTGTGGATGATCTGTTTCCCTACGGTCACGGCGAAAAGAGCGTGTTCCTCATTGAGCGGTTCATGAAGCTGAAGGTAGAGGAAGCGGTTGCCATCCGCTGGCACATGGGCGGCTTTGACGATGCTGCCCGGGGCGGCTGTTTTGCCATCTCGGAAGCATACGACAAGTACCCGCTGGCGGTCAAGCTGCACATCGCAGACCTGCAGGCTACCTATCTGATGGAGCACCGCACCAGCAATATGCGCTGAATAAACTAAACAGGCGGCTGTACAGCATTTTGTACAGCCGCCTGTTTTGCTATGAAAACACTCAACAAAGGCAATGTCGGGCAGTCTGTGGACTGCCCGACATTGTATTTTAAAGTCTTCTATTTTGCTGCAAAAGCAGCGTTCTTCAGCAGCCTTCCCCGGCGCAGAGGGCTTTCACCTTCTGCACGGCGGCAGCTACAAGGCTGCCGATGGGCTGGTCGGGCACGCCGACAATGTAGTTTTCGCAGTGATTCACCGGGATCAGCACCCGGGTGGCGCTGCTCTGGCACACCGCCGTGGCCATGGCGGGGGTGATCTCTCCCAGCAGCGCGTCTGCAATGACGATGCCGATGGGCCCCACGATGATATCCGCATTGCGGCAGTTCACCACCACAGCGTTCTCCCCGGTGGCGGCGCGCTGCGCCCCGGCCTTGTGCATGGCCTGTGCGGCGACACTGTTGGTGCCCACGGCTACCAGCCGGATGTCCGGGCACTGGGCGCTGAGAGCAGCCACCAGCTGGCGGCCCAGTCCCCCGCCCTGCCCGTCAATGACAAGCACATTCATGCTGTACCTCAGAAGTCGATCTCTTCCAGCCGCAGCAGCGCCAGAATGTAGATCTTGACGGCCTCCAGCAGCTTGTCGATGGGGGCAGCTTCGTTAGCACCGTGCATCGGGCCGCCGAACTCCGGCAGAACCACATCCTCATGCTCCGGGCCGAAGCTGACGGCATAGGGGAAGTGACGGGCATAGGTGCCGCCGCCCATGGTAAAGGGGGTGGCGTTCTCGCCGGTCACCTCGTTGTAGGTGTCGATGCAGGCGCGGATGGCGGGGCTGTCGGCCTCGATATAGAAAGGCTCGGCTGCGTCCACATCCTCCAGCTTTGCGCCATCGCCCAGCGCAGCGGTGACCTGTGCGGTCAGCTTTTCGCCGTCGGTGCAGGTGGGGAAGCGGCTGTCGATGGTCTGCACCAGCTTGCCGTCCTCCATATAGATGCGGCCGCCGATGATGGTCAGCGGGCCGAAGGGGCCATCGGCGCAGTCAATGCCAAGGCCGGTGCCTGTGGTGGAGCTGTGCAGCTTGTGCAGTGCCTCCAGATAAGCGCGCTCAGCATCATTGCACAGGCCATTGTCCAGCAGATAATCCACCACCAGACCGATGGCGTTCACCGTGCCCTCCGGCATGGCGGCGTGGCCGGACTTGCCCCAGCCGCGCACCCGCACGCCGTCCCCTTCCGGTTCCAGCGTAATGTTGGGAGCGTTCTTCAGCTTGCTGATATCGGTTCTGACCAGAGCGCTGGCGCGGTCCGGCACAGCGTTGTTGGCTACACCGCCCTCAAACTCTGCAATGACGCCGTTGCACACCGGGCTGACGATCTTGCCGCCGAAGTGGCCTTTTTCGCCGTTGCACACCGGGAACTCGGCATCCGGGGTAAAGCAGAACACCGGGGCAGGGTAGTTTTCCAGATAGTACTTCACGTCGTTCATGTGGGTCTCTTCGTTGTCGCCCACAATGGCGCGGATGGGGTAGCGCAGCTGGTAGCCCTGCTCCTTGAGGAATTTCAGCGCGTACAGGGTAACGATCATCGGGCCCTTATCGTCCGAGACGCCGCGGCCCAGCAGCCAGCCGTCCTGAATGCGCATCTTAAAGGGGTCTGCCGTCCAGCCGTTGCCCACGGGCACAACGTCCACATGGCAGATGGTAGCCAGATATTTTTCGGGGTCTGCACCGGCCAGCTCGGCATAACCGATGTAGTTTTCGCAGTTGCGGGTGGCAAAGCCCATGCCTGCTGCCAGTTCCAGCGTCTTGTCCAGCGCTGCCCGGGGGCCTGCGCCGAAGGGTGCGCCCTCCTCCGGGGTGCCCTCCACGCTGTCAATGGCGACCAGCGCTGCAATGTCCTGCAGCAGCTGCTCCTTGTTTTCCGCAATGTATGCGTCAATTTTCTGATTCAGTGCCTGATCCATGTTCTATAACGTCCTTTCTGACCGGGAGCGTATCCCTGTCTTTACACAACTGTTACTCAGTTTAGCACACTCCGGGTGGAAAAGCTACCGGCATTTTTCACGACAAAAGCATTCGCCTTTTGTCAGCCTGCCGCAAACAGCCCGCTGACCGCGCCCAGCAGCCCGGCGCTTGCCAGACCCATAATGACACCTGCCAGCAGCACGCCGCCCATGCAGGCGATCAACACGTCCTTGAACTTCATATCCAGAATGGAGGCTGCCAGCGTGCCCGTCCACGCACCGGTGCCCGGCAGCGGAATGCCCACGAACAGAAGCAGCGCCACGGTCAGACCCTTGCCGGCCTTGGCTTCCAGTGCACGGCCGCCCTTTTCGCCCTTGTTGATGCAAAAGCGGCAGATGGGGCCGATGAGGGGCTTGTGGTAGCCCCAGATGAGGAACTTGCGGGCAAACAGGTAGATGAAGGGCACCGGGATCATATTGCCCAGCACGCACAAAAGGTAGGTAGGCAGAACCGGCAGCCCCATGCCAAGCCCGATGGGGATGGCCCCGCGCAGCTCGATGATGGGCACCATGGAGATAAAGAAGATCAGAAGATAATTTTTCAGCATTGGCTTCTCCTTATATTACAGGTCGATCTGCAGCTCCACCGGGCAATGGTCGGAGCCGAAGATCTCGTTGTGGATCTCGGCGGCGCGGATGCGGTCTGCAATGCGCCGGGAAACGATAAAATAGTCGATGCGCCAGCCCGCGTTCTTTTCCCGCGCGTGGAAGCGGTAGCTCCACCAGCTGTACTTCACCTCGTCCGGGTGCACCACCCGGAAGCTGTCCGCAAAACCCGCCGCCAGCAGTTCGGTCATCTTGGCGCGCTCCTGATCGGTAAAGCCCGCGCTCATGCGGTTGGTCTTGGCGTTTTTGATATCCATCTCGGTGTGCGCTACGTTCAGATCGCCGCACAGGATCACCGGCTTTTTTGCGTCCAGTGCCAGCAGGTACGCCCGGAAGGCGTCCTCCCACTCCATGCGGTAGTCCAGCCGCTTCAACCCGTCCTGACTGTTGGGGGTGTAGCAGTTTACCAGATAAAAGCCGGGGTATTCCAGCGTCAGCACCCGCCCCTCGTGGTCGTGCTGTTCCAGCCCGATGCCGGTGGTCACTGCCAGCGGTGCCGTTTTGCACCAGCAGGCTGTGCCGGAATAGCCCTTTTTCTCGGCTGAGTAGGTGTATTCGGTGTAGCCCTCCGGTGCAAAATCCGCCTGTCCCGGCTGCATCTTGGTCTCCTGCACCGAGAAGATGTCCGCGTCCAGCGCGGCAAAGCTTTCGGCGAAGCCGTGGGTCAGGCAGGCGCGCAGGCCATTCACGTTCCAGCTGATCAGTTTCATGCTTTTCTCCTTCTGTTATGCCTGATATTTGGTTTTCCATGCACCGCTGCGGAAGCGCAGCACAAAGCAGGTCACGCGGCAGGTCCAGTCGATGACCATAGCCACCCACACGCCCACAGCGCCCCAGCCCATGCGGACACACAGCAGATAGCTGAAACCCAGCCGCCAGCACGCCATGCTGAGGATGGACACCACCATGGTAAATTTTACGTCGTTTGCCGCGCGCAGGGCGTTGGGCAGCACGAAGGACAGCGGCCAGAAGAGGATGGCGCAGCCCGCGTGGATGGTGACCAACGTAATGGCCAGCTCCATGGTCTCACCGGAAAGGGCGTAGATGCCCACCAGCTGCCGGAGGAACAGCAAAATTGCTCCGTTGGAAAGCCCCATGGTGATATAAGCCCACAGCAGCAGTTTGCGGGTGTAGTAAACGGTCTGCTCGTGGTCACCGGCACCGATGCAGCGCCCCACCACCGTGATCATGGCCAGACTGATGGCCTTGCCCGGGATGACGCCCATACCGTCCAGATTGTTGGCCACGGCGTTGGCCGCGATCTGCACCGTGCCGAAGGTGGAGATCATGCTCACCACCAGAATGCGCCCGGCCTCGAACAGGCTGTTCTCAAAGGCTGAGGGGATGCCGATGCCCAGAATTCGCTTTGCCATGCCGCCGTCCAGCCGCAGGGTCTTGGGCACGGAAAGCACTGCATCTTCCCGGTAGCACTTGCGTAAAATCAGCGCCGCAGCCACCACACGGGACACCACGCTGGGCCACGCTACGCCGTCCACCCCCATTTTGAAGCCGAAGATGCACACCGCATTGCCCACGATGTTGATAATGTTCATCAGAAAGCTGATCTGCATGGAGATCTTGGAGTTGCCGATGCTGCGGAACAGTGCCGCACCGCCGTTGTACAGCGCCAGAAACGGGTAGCTGAGGGCGATGATCTGCAAATACTTCACGCCCGCGTCCAGCACGTCGGTATCAATAGAGCCGTAGAACAGCCGGATCATGGGGCGGGCCAGCACAAAGCATACTGCGCCGATCACCACACCGGACAAACCGCTGAGCAGCAGCAGCTGACCGGCGCTTTTGTCGGCATCCTGCCTGTCCTTTGCGCCCAGATACTGGCTTACCACCACCGCGCCGCCGGTAGCCAGCGCCGCAAACAGCACGATGATGAGGTTGTTGATCATATCCACCAGACTGACGCCGGAGATGGCTGCCTCGCCGCAGCGGGACACCATCATGGTGTCGGCCATGCCCACCGTCACTTCCAGCAGCTGCTCCACCAGCAGCGGGACGGCCAGTACCAGCAGTTCCTTTTGGCTGAACAGCGGCTCCCGCCCGCCGGTCAGCCTGTTTTTTTCATTGCCATGCAGTAGCTTTGTCATTCGTTTCTCCCCTCCCGGCACCGGACACTTTTCCGGTACGCCGCCGCTGCCCGGCGCGTGTATTCTTCCGGTTGCAGCAGATATGTCCATCTTAACACACCCCCGGCTGCTTGTAAAGCGGTGTAAGCTACATCCCCGCAGAAATCAATTTCCCTGCCTATCGCCCATTGCCCGCCGGTTTTATAAAGGTATCCCTGTGCGGTTTTCTGATTTTATGCTTGTTCGTCAGTTTGCCGGGAACTTTCCGTAAAATTTGTGCGTTTCTACAAAAATGCGATTTCCCGCGTATTTTTGGGCAAGAATTTTAAAAAACCTCTTGCAATTTTTGTTCTGAAGTGGTATGTTGTATCCAACAAAAGCGAAACTTGGATACATCTTCTCTTTGGAGCAGCAGCTTTGGCTCCGCACACGCCTTTGTTTTCACCTTGCTATTTTCTTCATTTACCTTCTTATCATTTACCCTGCCTGTCCCGCAAGGGACAAGAAAAGCGATGACCCACCTGCACGGGTCGTCGCTTTTTCTTTTGTCTGCCGGATACTTTCTGAGGGGGTATCGCGCAAAAAGTTTGTTTGTATAAACTCACCATTTTTGCTTGACAAGCCCCCGGATGCGTGTTATTTTAAATTCCGTCAATTAGCACAGCCTAACCATCTGAGGGGTCTTGCCCCGCAGGTTTTTCTTTGCGCGCAATGTTAGGTTAAGCTAACTATATGGCAGCGCTTTTCTGCCACTGCTACGAAAGGAGCATTTTTTATGAGAACAAAGAAAATTCTTTCCCTGCTGCTGTCGGCGGCTATGGCGCTCAGCCTGCTGACCGCTACCGCCTTTGCAGCAGCCCCCGCCGAGGAGGAAAACGGCTTTTTCGATTTTCTGCTGGGCAAAAAGTACACCTACCTCTACGCTGCCCTGACTTGGGATGAGTATTGGGCAAACGAGAAGGTCTATGCTGCCGGCAGCACTGCCGCCTCTGCGCAGCTGGACAGCCACGAGGAGCACGACCTTGGCGCATTTGATGCAGTTTCCCGCGCCACCGTCAACCACGGTCTGCACCGCGGCAGCTTCCAGAGCACTGCTGTCATCTACGCCAAGGACGGCAGCACCTACACCGTTTCCCACTGGTCGGACGATGGCAAGACCATCTATCTGGCCGATGGCACTACCGTAGGCTGGAACCGCGGCACCATTACCAAGGCAGATGGCTCTACCGTGCAGATGGATCACTACGAGGTGCTGGGCACCAAGTATGTGCCGGTGCGCGTAGCCACCAGCGACCTTGCCGATTTCTGCTCCAAGTACACCGTCGTGGAAAACGGCGGCCAGCTGGTGGGCGGCTACTCTGAAAAGAACCTGACCGCCTACACCCTGACGGCTGCGGTGGACAAGAACACCAACGGCCTGAAGTACGCAACCAAGAGCGGCGATGGCTACACCTTCTCTGCTGCGCACACCGGCACCGGTTCCGGCGTGGCAGAAGCCGCCCAGAAAGCTGCTGACGGTCTTACCGTGAACCTGCGCAGCGGCAGCGACGTGGGCAGCTTTGGCGAGTTCATCCGTGTGGACCTGAACGGCAACTACGGCGAGCTGGGCTCCCGGATGCAGTCCGTGGTGTGGACCTACTACGGCAATGACAGTACTTACACCCACGCCAAGGCTTCTTACGGCACCAAGTTTGCAGCCGACAACTGGATGCACAAGTCCATGGGCATCCAGCTGGGTCTGAGCGATTCTGCCCGCTGCCAGCTGCCGGAGGGCACCGACGGCACCGGCTACTGGACCATCACTATCCGTGCACTGGGCTATGCCGATACGGTGGTCAAGTTCCAGACCACTTCCGAGAACCTTGCCAAGCACGAGCTGGCAAGCGATGCAGACCGCGCCGCATTGCAGGCTGTGGTCGCCGAGGCACAGAGCAAGGCAAAGGCCGCTTACACCGCCGACAGCTACGCCAATCTGGAGACCGAGCTGGCCGAGAGCGTGGAGCTGCTGAGCCGCGAGACCCTGTATAAGGCCGCTGCACTGGAGCAGGTGACCCACCTGACCGATGCTGTGCAGAGCCTGAAGGCTGCCTGATCCGGCAAAAAAACAGAACACCCAAAAGGCAAGGCTGCTTCCCCGTAAGCGGCCTTGCTTTTCCGTGTCAGGAGAAGATGAAATGAACAAAAAACGATGCAATGCGCTGCTGCCGCTGGTGCAGCTGCTCCCGGCGGTGGCGGCAGCGGCAGCTGTGCTTTTTGCCCTGCCGCGCACTGTGCCGGTGCTGGCTGCCGTGCCGGAAAAGCTGACAGCCGTGGTGGAGCAGCCGGTGGAAGCCGCTTCCTCTGAAGCGGAGGAAGAAACCCTGCCCAAGCTGCCCTACGCCGACGGTGTTTATATCGGCTCTTCCCGGGGTTACGGTGGTGCCGTCCGGGTGCAGGTCACTATGGAAAACGGCAGCATCACGGAGGTTGAGATTTTAGATGCCTCCCACGAGACCAAGCAGTTTCTGCGGCGTGCCAAGCGGCTTTTGACCACCGTGGTAGATGCCCAGAGCTGGGAGGTGGATGCCGTTTCCGAGGCCACCTACACCAGCCGCGGCATTCTGGGCGCAGTACAGAACGCCCTGACCGGCGCGGTGGTCAACAATCCCCTGCCGCCGCAGCCGGAGCCCGCCGCACCGCTGGTGGTGGAGGAATTCACCGCCCCCTCCACCTACCTTGACGGCATCTACACCGCCGAAGCCATGGGCTTTGAGGGGCAGATCACGGTACAGGTCACAGTGGCAGAGGATAAGATCACGGACATTACGATTCTGAGCGCCGAGGACGAGGAGGAATATCTTTCCCGGGCAAAGCGGGTCATCCCTGCCATTCTGGAAGGGCAGAGCCCCAATGTGGATGCCGTTTCCGGTGCCACCTACTCCTCTACCGGCATCCTGAACGCGGTCAAGCTGGCACTGGCAAAGGCAGCTGTTGCCCCGGCAGAGGAAGCCGTCCCGGAGCAGGCGGCCTCGGAAGAGACGGCAGAAGAAGCAGCAGAAGAAGCTGCGCCGTCTGAAGCAGCGGAACCCGAGGAAACGCCGGTCACCGCGCCCACCGTGGAGGTGGTGCAGCCGGAGGAAAAGAGCGCCCTTCCCGCGTGGGTCAAGGAAATGTGGCAGCGGCTTTTCCCGGCAGAAACACCGGACGATTCTGCACCGGCTTCTTCTGAGGAAGTGCTGCCGGCATCCGAGACGGCACTGCCGCCGGAAAAGACTGAGACCGAACCCGAAACGGAAGGAGCAGCGGAATGAAATACAAAAACTTTTTCCTCCGGGCGGTGAACCTGCTGCTGATTTTGGGCATCCTGTGGCAGTACCAGCAGGTAGCGCTGGTCCGGGCTGCGGCGGTAAGTCAGCGCAAGCAGGAGATCGCCGAGGTGGAAGCCTACAACGCTTCCGTTTTGCAGGCGCAGAGCGCAGCACAGGCGGAGCAGAGCCAGAGCGGCTACCGGGACGGCACCTACGAGGGCAGCGCCTATGGCTTTGGCGATCTCATCCGGGTGTCGGTGACCATCCAGAACGGCAAAATGACCGATATATCGGTGCTGGATGCTTCCGGTGAAGATAAGCCCTACTATAAGCAGGCGCTGCCTTTGCTGGACGAGATGCTGGCGGTGCAGTCTGCCGAGGTGGATACCGTTTCCGGTGCTACCCTCACGGCAGAAGGACTCATCGGTGCAGTAGAGGACGCACTGGGAAAGGCGGCTGGATGATGGAAAAAACACAGACAAAGCCTTTAACGGCGGCGCAGCAGCGTCAGCGGGACAAAAAGCGCCGTACATGGCTGCGCGCCGGGGTGCAGCTGTTCTTCTTTGTGTCCATGCCGGGCGCGTTCGTGGCCGGGTTTTCCGGGGTAAAGCAGCTCTTTCTGCACATCGGTGCGGGCGAGGTTCTCTCGGCAGACAGCTTCACGCTTTCCCTGCTGGGGCTGTGCGGCTTCACGCTGCTGTTCGACCGTTTTTTCTGCGGGTATGCCTGCGCCTTCGGCAGCTTAGGCGATGCCGTCTGGGCGCTTTCCGGTCTTGTCCAGAAAAAGCTGCTCCACCGCAAAAAGCAGCTCCGTCTGCCGGAGCGGGCGGTGCTTTGGGGGCAGAAGGTCAAATATCTGCTGCTGGCAGGGCTGGTGGCACTGTATGTGACCCGACAGGAAAAGCTGCTGACTGGCACAAGCCCGTGGGAGGTGTTTTCCCGCTTGACGGCTCTGCGTCTGCCGCCGGAGGGCTTCGGCGTGGGTATTGCGCTGCTTGTGCTCATTTTGCTGGGCATGGCAGTGCAGCCCCGGTTCTTCTGTCAGTTTCTCTGTCCCATGGGGGCGGTGTTCGCCCTGCTGCCGGTGCTGCCCTTTGCGCGGCTGCACCGGCAGAGCGACGGCTGCATCCCGGGCTGCAACGCCTGCAAGCAGCAGTGCCCGGTGTGCCTGAAGTTGGAGGAAAGCAGTCTGCGCAGCGGAGAGTGCATCGCCTGCGAAGCCTGTGTGGGCACCTGCCCCAAGCAGAATATCCACCGGTGGGATACCGCCTTGTGCAAGCACCGGTGGCTGCCGGTGCTGGGTAAGGCGCTGCTCTTCTTCCTGCTGGGCTGCTGGCTGGGCTTCTGCCGGTTTATCTGAAACAAAAAAGGAGGCCGCCGCACAGTATTTGTACAGCAGCCTCCTTTTGGCTGGGAGCTCTATCATTTCGGAACGCCGGAGCGTCTGCGGACGCTCCGGCGTTCCATTTTTACAGGGAAGGCTTCTGCTCCAGCAGGTCTGTCATGCTGCGCAGGCTGATGCCAAGAGTGGAAAGGTTATGCAGCATCGCGCTGGTGGCAGGGGGCAGGATGCCCAGAGCACCCAGAAGGATGAGCGCGGAGTTGAAGCTGAGGACAAAGCGGTAATTGCTGCCCACCCGCTTTTGCAGGGCGTTGGCAATGGCTTTTAAGGTCACCAGTTCTTCCAGACTGTCGGCGCGGATGGTCACATCGGCGATCTCCCGGGCGATGGCGGCACCGGAATGGATGGCGATGCCGATATCTGCCGCCGACAAAGCGGGCGAATCGTTGATGCCGTCGCCGATCATCACCACCGTATGTCCTGCGGCCTTTGCGTCACGGACAAAGGCGGCTTTATCCTCCGGCAGCACCTCCGCAAAGCAGCGGTCTACCCCCACCTGTGCCGCAATGGCGCGGGCGGTGCGGTCGCTGTCGCCGGTCATCATGACCGTCTGGGCAATGCCCAGCTTCCGAAGCTGGCGCAGCACCTGTGCCGCCTCCGGGCGCAGGGGGTCTGCGATGCAGATGACCCCCGCCAGCACCCCGGACGCTGCCAGATACAGGTGGGAATACTGGGGGTCCAGCGCATCGAACTTTGCCTGTTCCCCTGCCGGGATGGTGCAGCCCTCATCCTCAAAAATGAAGTGGGCGCTGCCGATGACCACCCGCGTACCGCCCACCCGGCTGGCAATGCCGTGTGCCACGATGTACTCCACCTCAGAGTGCATCTCTTCGTGGGAGATACCCCGCTCCTTGGCGGCGCGGACAACAGCGTTTGCCATGGAATGGGGGAAGTGCTCTTCCAGACAGGCGGCCAGCTGCAATACCTCCTGCTCCCCGCAGCCGGAGAAGGGCACTACCTGCACCACCTGCGGAGTGGCGCGGGTGAGGGTGCCGGTCTTATCGAACACGATGGTGTCCGCCTTTGCCAGCGCTTCCAGATACTTGCCGCCCTTTACAGTGATGTGGTATTCCCCGCACTCCCGCATGGCAGAGAGCACTGCCAGCGGCATGGAAAGCTTCAGCGCACAGGAGAAGTCCACCATCAAAATGGAGATGGCGCGGGTGACGTTGCAGGTAAAGGCGTAGGTAGCCACCGTACCGGCAAGGCACCACGGCACCAGACGGTCGGCAAGCTGCAAAGCCCGGTTCTCGGTGCCAGACTTGAGCTTTTCCGATTCCTCGATCATCGCCACGATCTTATCGTAGCGGTTGGCACCGCCCTCGGCTTTAGCCACAAGGACGCATTCGCCCTCTTCCACCACCGTACCGGCGTAGACGGTAGCCCCGGCGGTCTTGCGCACCGGCATGGACTCGCCGGTCAGGGCGGCCTGATTGACCATGGCTTCGCCTTCCAGCACCATGCCGTCCAGCGGGATCATGTTACCGGAGCGCACCACTACCTCGTCCCCGGCGTGGACGCGGGTCAAGGGCACCAGCACCTCGCCCTGCGGGGTGCGCACCCAGACCTTATCCACGTTCAGCGCCATGCTGCGGGCAAGGTCGTCCAAGCTCTTTTTCCGCGTCCACTCCTCCAGCAGACTGCCCACCGTCAGCAGGAACATCACCGAGCCGGCGGTGCTGTAATCGCCCCGCAGGAGGGAGGCGGTGATGCTGAGTGCATCCAGCACCTCCACTTCCAGCTTGCGGTGCAGCAGGCAGCGGACGCCCTTCCAGACAAAAGCGATGGAGCGCCACACCGTATAGGCCGCCGCGATGGGCGCGGGCAGGAATACCTTGCGGAACACCCGGCCTGCCACAAGGTTGACCATCTTTTCCTGATATTCCTGATTGATCTTCCGACTGTCGTGGGAGGTGACCAGCACCTCTAATTCTTCGTTGTCAAAGCGGTAGGCTGCCAGCAGGGTGACGGCGTCCTTCCGGCTGCCCCGATAGGTCAGCACCACATCTCCGGTGCGCTCGTAGACGGTGGCTTTCTGGACGTTATCCTGTCCGTTCAGGTAGGCTTCCAGCACATCTGCCCGGTGCAGCGTCATGCGCACAGCGCAGACGTGCACCCGCATCCGTCCCTTCCCTTCATGTAAGATCGTACATTTCATTGCTTTTCTTACCCCTCTGCGTAAAAAAGAGCCGCCCAAGGGCGGCTCCGCTGCGTTGTATCACTGTGCAGTCTGCTCTGCGGGCTGCTCTTCAGCCTGTTCTGCAGCCGTATCCTCGATGACCTCCTGTGCAGCCTCGGCGGCACGGCTCTCGTTGATGGCCTTTGCATCGGCAAGGATGTCACCGGCCTCTTCCTGCACCTTATTCACGGTCTGCATGGTGCAGTCCTTCATCCGCAGCACCGCAGCGGTGGTCTGTGTGTAGACCTTTTTAGCGTCCTTGCTGGACAGCACCTTGAAACCGGCAGAGCCGAACACCACACCGCCCAAAAACAGTGCAAGCTTTTTTGTATCAAACATCTTTATCCCTCGTTTCTTTGTTTCCCATCTGTGTGCCCGCGCCCTTGAGCGGGGCGGGCTCTTTATCTTTGTATTGTAGCACGCTTTCGGGCTTTTTCAATATTTTCTGACGATGTTAGGATGCATTAACATTGTTAGTGAAAGTTTGTGCCGCAAAAAAACAGGGCGCTCCCCGGAGGAAGCGCCCTGTTTGATACATCCGTTACGCAAGGTGGAACAGGTCGATCAGCACGACCATGGCAAGGCCATAGTAGACCACGACCGCCACCAGATCGTTGATCGTGGTGATCAGCGGGCCGGAAGCGACCGCCGGGTCGATATGGATCTTGTGGAACAGCATCGGGATCAGCGTGCCCACCAGACTGGAAATGACCATGGAAACGATCAGTGACAGCCCGACACAGCCGGACAACAAAAACGCCGAGGTCCAGACGTAGCCCTTGAAAAAGTGGATGTAGCAGCCCAGAAAGCCCAAAGCCATCACGGCCAGAATGGCACCGTTCAAAAGGCCCACACGGGTCTCCTTCCAGAGCAGCTGTAATTTTTTGGAAAGGGTCAGGTTTTCGTCTACCAGCACACGGATGGTCACAGCCAGCGACTGGGTACCAACGTTACCGGCCATATCCAGCACCATGGACTGGAAGCAGATGACCACCGGCAGCACCGCTACCACCGATTCAAAGGCACCGACAACCGAGGAGACCAGCATCCCGAGGAACAGCAGAGCGATCAGCCACGGGAGACGCTTTTTCACGCTTTCAAAAACGCTTTCGTTCAGATCCTCCTCGCCGGTCAGGCCGCCCAGCTTTGCGTAGTCATCGCCCATCTCATCATCGACCAGCTCGACCACATCGGACGAGGTGATGATGCCCACCAGCTTACCGGCATCGTTCAGCACCGGCAGGCTGCGCTCCGCGTAGTCCACGATGCGGTCGATACAATCGCTGACCTGCTCCCGGTCTGTGACATAGGGATAGGAGCGGACGATCAGGCTTTCCAGACTTTCCTCTGCCCGTGCAATGATGAGGTCCTTCAGGTCGATGGCGCCGTAGAAGTGCTCGTTTTCGTCCACCACATACAGCGTGGAGATATTGTCGTTTTCTCCGGCCTGCTTTACCAGCTCGCTCATCGCCTGCCGGATGGTCATATCGTTTTTGATGGAGATGTAGTTGGTGGTCATCCTGCTGCCGATCTCGTCCTCGTCATAGGAGAGCAGCATCTTCACATCTTCAACCGAGTCTTTGTCCAGCTTGTTGACGATCTCATTTTTATCGGTATCGTCAAGGTCTTCCAGTGCGTCCACCGCATCGTCCGAGTCCATATTGGAAATGACCTTTGCAGCCTCGTGGCTGGGCAGCTCCTTCAGGTACGGCTCGGCATCGTCCAGATAGGTAAAGATCTCGGCAACGGTATCCACGCCCAGGATGGAATAGAGCGACTGGCGTTCAGCGGGGGTCAGTGCCTCCAACGCGTCCGCCAGATCCTTTTCATGGTAATCAGACAGTTTTTCAGCCAGCTCTGCCTTGGGCAGACCGCTGTGAATGATGCTCAGAATTTCCTGCACATAATTCTTCTGCATGGTAGTTCCTCCTGATTCCGCGAGTTCGACAAATCAAAATCCATCGCTCCGCTTCAAATTTTGCACTTCATCATAGCACATCCGGTATGCGGCGGCAACCCTGCCAACGTGAATTTTTTGTAAAAATTCGGGCACAAAAATCCCTGCCAAAGCAAAAGGCTCTGGCGGGAAAGGAAGAGTCCCTGCCGCTTGCGCAAAGCTTGCAAAAACAAAAAATCCGAACCCTTCTCCTATCGAGAAAAGGTTCGGATTTTCATTGTTTGGTGCGGATAAGAGGACTTGAACCTCCACCGAGTTGCCCCGATTAGAACCTGAATCTAACGCGTCTGCCAATTCCGCCATATCCGCATATTCTGTTGTGTTCGTGAGCTGTAACGCTCGGAACGATAGTTATTATACCAGATGCGGCAAAATTGTCAAGCACTTTTTTGAAAATCTTTTCATCTTTTTGAAAAGAATCATACTTTCGCATTTTTTGCAAACCGTGCGGTTGCACTATCCGCTGCGCAAGTGTTTTAGGCAGCTTTTCCGGCTGCATTCCGGCATTTGCAGACGCGCTGCGGCACATTATGTGCGCTATGCCCGTTTTGGGTTTGACAGGGTTTTTGCGGCGATGTAGAATAGAGGTATTGTTTTCTCAGAAACTAAATAGAGGAGCGTTTTGCCATGCTGTATTTTGAAAACGACTACTGCGAGGGTGCACACCCCGCCATTTTGCAAAAGCTGACCGAGACCAACTTTGAAAAGGTCTCCGGCTACGGCACCGACCCCTACTGCGCCAGCGCCCGGGAGAAGATCCGCGCCGCCTGCGCCTGCCCGGAGGCCGATGTGCAGTTCATCTCCGGCGGCACCCAGAGCAACGCCATCGTCATCGCGTCCATGCTGCAGCGGTGGCAGGGCGTAGTGGCTGCTGCCACCGGCCATGTGGCCGGGCACGAGGCCGGTGCCATTGAGTACACCGGCCACAAGGTCATTACCCTGCCCCAGCACAACGGCAAGCTGGATGCCGCCGAGCTGCGGGCGCTGGTGGCTACCTTCTACGCCGACGACAACCACGACCACATGGTGTTCCCCGGCATGGTGTACATCTCCCACCCCACCGAGTACGGCACCCTGTACACCAAGGCCGAGCTGGAAGCTTTGCACGCTGTGTGTCAGGAGTACAAGATGCCGCTGTTCTTAGACGGTGCACGGCTGGGCTACGGTCTGGCTGCCGAGGGCACGGACGTGACGCTGGCCGACCTTGCCCGGCTGACCGATGTGTTCTACATCGGCGGCACCAAGGTGGGTGCGCTGTGCGGCGAGGCTGTGGTGTTCCCCCACGGCGCACCGGCACACTTTATGACCATGGTCAAGCAGCAGGGCGCACTGCTGGCAAAGGGGCGGCTGCTGGGCATCCAGTTCGACGTGCTGTTCACGGATGACCTGTACTTCTCCATCAGCAAAAACGCCATTGCCACCGCCAACCGCCTGAAAGCCGGTTTTGCGGCAAAGGGCTACCGCTTCTTCATGGATTCCCCCACGAACCAGATCTTCCTTGTGCTGGAAAACGCCCAGCTAGCTGCGCTGGAAGGCAAGGCAAAGTTCGGCTTCTGGGAGAAGTTCGACGACACCCACACCGTGGTGCGCATCGCCACCAGTTGGGCCACCCGCATGGACGAGGTGGAAGCACTGATTGCCCTGATGTGATCCTGCGCCCCTTTTGGGGGAGAACGATTTGAATGCCCTCCGCGTTGCTTTGGGCATTTTTAGCGGAAAAGCATTTATAATTTTGGAACAGCGGAGCGTCTGCGGACGCTCCGCTGTTCCGTTTTCACGGAAAAGGCTCAGAAGCACCTGTCGGCGCTTCTGAGCCTTTTTTATCTTTCTTCTGTGTTCCACGGCTGCGGGGTGCTTTCCAGCGGCTGACCGGCGGCAAGGGCGCGTTCCATCAGCAGGGCAAGGTAGGCGTCCTGCAAGGCGTCTGCCAGCGGATACACCTCTGCCCCGCCGGCAAGATAGCCCTGCATCCTGTCCAGAAAACAGGCGATGGCGGTCTCGTCCTCGTTAAGCCCTGCCTGCGCGGCGGCAGCTGCCAGCGGGTCGGGCAGCGGGGTCAGCTGACGGCACACCGGCTCTCCGGCGGCATCCAGACAGCGCAGGGTGTCGTCGAACACTTCGCCCCGCTCCCCCTGCACGCTGGTGTGGGTGCTGCGCAGGTAGGAGTGGTACTGCACGCCGTTAAAATCCAGAAACGCCGTGCCGCCGCCTGCAAACTCCAGCGTGTGCTGCTGCAGGGTCTTTTCCACCAGAGCGCCGTTATGCACCGCGCCCCAGCGGGAATCCGTCTCGATGATCTTTTCCGTCCAGCTGCGTCCGGTCACCCGCACCGGCTGCTGCCCGACATGCAGGAACTGCCGCGCAAGGCTGACTGCGTGGTAGCCGTGCGCCACCGACAGCCGGGCAAACTGCGGCGTGCCCAGCGCGCCGCTGTGCACCGCCGCCAGCCGTTTTGCCAGCGTGGGGTACAGCCAGTACTGCTCTGCCACCTGCAGCTTTGCGCCCTGCCGGTGCAGCTGCCAGAGGGCGCGCAGGGCGTCCTCCTCCAGCGCCGCCGGGGTCTCGCACAGCACGGCAAAGCCCCGGGCGAGCCATTCGGTGCTGACGGCGGCGATGGACGCTTTATTCACCGCCACCACCACAAGGTCCGGGTGCAGGGCAATGCACTGCTCCACCGAGGTGCTTACCGGCACGCCGTACTCTCGGTGCATTTTTTCGGCCTTTTCCTCCGTGCGACAAAGCATGGCGCACAGCTCGAACCGCTCCGGCATTGCCTGCGCGATGCGCCAGTAAAACAGCGACCGCCAACCGGAGCCTACCACAATAAACCGCAGCTTAGCCATTTGCCTGTTCCTCCTGAATATGCTTTTGCAGCTCCTGCTCAAACCGGTCTGCGTCCAGCGGCAGGGTGATCTTTTCCCCCAGCCATGCGGACAGATAAGCCGCATCGGTCAGTTCCAGCGCCCGCACGCCCTCCACGCCGGGGGCGGTCAGGGGCGTGCCGTGCAGGATGGCATCCGCAAAGTTTGCCAGCATTTCCGGGTAAGGCTCTGCCTGCGGCGCGAACTGCTCGGTGGTGGTAGTCTCGGTAAGCTTCTGGCGCTCGGTGCAATCGGCGGTGCGGCGGTAGGTCTCGGTGTCCGGCGCGTAGGTGCGCAGGGTGAGGGTATCCTCTTCCAGCAGGGCGGTGCCCTTGGTGCCCACGATCTCCAACCGCTCGGTGTAGCTGCCCTCGCCGGTGGAAAGGATAAAGGTAGCCGTGCGCTGCTGCGGGTACTCCATCAGCAGGGTAGCTTCATCGTCCACCATGAAATCGTTATACTTGCCGTAGGGGATCACAGCATAAATACTGGTTGGCATCCCGAACAGCCACTGCCAAATGTCCAGAATGTGCTGGCCCTGATTGAGCAGCGCGCCGCCGCCCTCCCCTGCCCAGCTGGAACGCCAGCTGCCGGAGCGGTGGTACATCCATGTGCGGAAGTAGCGGCTGTTTTCCAGCTGCACCCGCTTGATCTCGCCCAATGCCCCATCATCCAGTAATTTTTTAAGCCGCATATACTTTTTGTAGCGGCGCTGATGGAACATCATGGCAAAAACAAGGCCGCTTTTTTCGGCGGCGCGGTTCATTTCCAGCGCCGGTGCCAGCGCGTTTGCGCTGGGCTTGTCGCACAGAACGTGCTTGCCGTGGGCAAAAGCCTGCATCACCAGCGCCGGGTGGGTCTTGTGCGGGGTGACCACCAGCACGGCGTCAAACTCCTCCGCGTGGGTGTACAGCACCTCGGCGCTGGGGCACACCCGCACCGTATCCGGCAGGGTGTCTTTTGCCCACTGCTGCGCCCCGGCGCTGCGGCAGACCACGGCGGTCAGGCGCAATGCGCCTGCCTTTCCTTCTGCGATCATCCGGGCATACTTGCGCCCCATGACCCCTGTACCGATGACGGCTGCGCGTACTTCCTGCATGACGGTCCCTCCTGTTTTTCCACAATGTGTTTTGTTATGGGGGAAAACTGCCTTTCACCCCTTCAATTTCGCTTCAATGGCGGTTTTGTCCAGCGCCTCGCCGATGACGATGACCACTTCCTGCCCCTGCGGGATGGGGGCAAGGGTGCAGCCGGCGGCGGTGGCGTTCAGCTCCAGCCAGCCGCCTGCCGGGGCGGGCGCAAAACCCTTGACCCGCAGCACCCGCCCGCACTCGGGCGTTGCGAACAGTCGCCGTGCGGCGGCCTGCAGCTGCTCCGGGGTAAGGTGCAGCTCCAGAAAGCAAAGGGAGCTGAAGGCTGCGTGCTGGTCAAAATGCAGCTTTTCGCAGCTGGCCTGCCGGTAGCCGCAGGCGGCAAGGGCGGCAAAGTCGGCATCGGTCAGGGCGTCCCAGTCCTTGGCAAGGATCTCCCCGGGCGCAAAGCGGCGAGAGGACTTTGCGGCTTCTAGTGCCCGCTCCAGGTGGGCAGCAGCAGCGGCGCACTGGGCAGGCGCTGCCAGCTGGGCGCGACTCAGCAGCACACAGCCCGCGTTCATGGTCTCGGAAGCCAGCAGGTACTCTGCCTGCGGCGAAAGCGTCTCCGGCAGCAGGGCGTCCACGATGGCGATGACGCTGCCCAGCTGATACCACCGGTCCAGCGGGTCGTCCCGCAGGATATCGAAAAACTCGTCCACGTCAAAGATGCCGCTGGGCTCCACCACCACTCGGTCAAAGCCGCGCATAGCCATGGCGATGAGTTTGGTGCGCATCCGGCGCTGGTGGGTGTCGCAGTCGCAGCCGCCGCTGATGGTCTCCACATCGCAGCCGGGGCCCAGCACCTCCTGCACCAGCATGGCGTCCACGTTCACCGCGCCGAAATCGTTTTCCAGAATGCACACCTTGTGCCCCTGCTGTACCAGATACCGCACATAGCGGCGCAGAAAGGTGGTCTTGCCTGCGCCCAGAAAGCCGGTGATGAGATCCACCTGAACCATATTTTTCTACCTCCGTTGCAAAAGCCCTCCCTGCGCCGCAGCGCCCGGGAGGGCATATATTTCAGTCTTTTTTCCGGCGCTGCAATTCCCCGATGATGGCAGCCGCCTCCGGCGCGATCGCCCCCGGCACAATGGCCGGGCGTGCCAGAAAATAGCCCTGCAAAAGGTCTGCGCCCAGCTCGATGACCGTGCGCAGCTCGGCGGCGGTCTCCACGCCCTCGGCAACGATCTTCATGCTGCGGGGGTGGGCGTAGGCCACCACATTGCGCAGGATCTGCTGCTTGTCCGGCGAGGTGTCGATGCCACGGATGATGGTAATATCCACCTTGACGAACCGGGGTGCAAGCTGCAATAGCGTATTCTCGTTGGAATAGCCGCTGCCGTAATCGTCCAGTGCAAACATCCCGGAAAAGCCCGGTGCATTGCGCTTTCTCTCCAGTGCTTCGTAGTCGATTTCTTCCTCTTCGGTGATCTCAACGACCATGCGGCGGCACAGCTCGTGCCAATGGTTGTTTATATATTTGCCGTCCTCATGCGACAGGCAGGCGTTGGCAATGGAGTTGACAAAGAGCATAGCATCCCCGGACACGCTGCCCGCCCGGCACAGGCTGTCGAAGGTCTCCAGCGCCTTGGTAAAGGTGATGCGCTCGATCTCGTACAGCGCCCCCTGCTCCCGCGCCAGTTTCATGATGGTGGCCGGGGAGCGCAGGGTGGGCAGGTCGGAGCGCATCAGCGCCTCGTAGGCGACTACCCTGCCGCTGCGTGCCGAGAAGATGGGCTGGAAGCAGTAGAACACCTGCGCATTGCTGAGCAGCTGCCGGAACTCCCTGCGGGTGCGCTCGGCATAGGCTTCGCGGTTGTACACCCCGATGTCGAACTCCTCCACCCGGCCTTTTTCCGCGTGCTTGACCTGATACATGGCAAAGTCGGCGTATTTTTTCAAAGTCTCCCAGTCCTGCCCATCGTCCGGGTACCACGCGATGCCGCCGGAAAGGCTGATGTGCAAAGCGTTGCCGCTGGGCAGCAGCGCCACGCTCTGCTGCATGGCGTTTGTCAGGCGGTCGATCTTTTCCCGCACGGCGTCCCGGCTGCGGTAGCCGTGGAACAGCACAAGGAACTCGTCGCCGGAAAGGCGGGCGCACACCGTACCGGCGGGGGTATTCTCCCGCAGGCACTGGCCGGTGCGGCGGATGTACTGGTCGCCCCAGTCGTGGCCGTAGGTATCGTTGATGTGCTTGAGGTTATCCAGGTCCATCATCATCAGCGCCGCCACACCCATGCGTTCCGGCGCGGCGAACAGTTCGGTGCACACCCGGTTGAAGGCCTGCCGGTTGTACAGCCCGGTCAGGATATCATAATCGCGCTCGTGCTCGATGCGTTTCCGCTCCAGCACGTTGGCGGTCACGTCCTCCGCAAGGCCGATCTTGGCGTGCCCCTCGATGGTGCTGCGCAGCATGATGTACCGCACCCCGTCCGGCTGCTGAATGGTCAGCAACTCGTCTCCTTCGGCGGTGCGGGCGCAGGGGTTCTTTTCCCGGATGCCCTTGAGCACCTCCTCGAACCGGCGCACGCTCAGCGGCTTGCCCGTGATGCCGGGCATGCCCAGCAGGGAGAAGAAGTTATCGGTCACGAACACGCTGCCGGTGTCGGTGCGCAGCTCGTAGCCGCCGATCTCCACACTGGCCATATCCATGATGCGCAAAAACTTGGTGGAGTTGGTCACCAGCTCCTTGTTCAGCTGGGTAATGGTCTCGGCAAAGCGGTCCACCTCCCGGATGGCGGTGCGGGACAGGCGGGGGAAGGTCTTTTTCTCCTGCGCGTCCACCACCTCGCGGTACAAATGGTTAATGGGGCTGGCCAAACGCGCCGAGACCAGCAGGCTGCCGCAAACGCTCAGCACCAGCGTGACCACCAAGGTAGCCAGCAGCACCTTGCGCATCCGGTCGGAAAAGGCCAGCAGCACCGACTGCTCTATGGCACCCGCCAGATACCACTTCTCACCGGCAAAGGGCGCGTTGCGGTTATACACCTGCAGCGGTTCCAGCACCATATAATAGCGTTTTCCGTTCAGCTCCAGCCAGTTGCCGTCCTCACCGCGGCGGCAGTTCAGAACGCCCAGCGGTGCATCCGCTGCTACCAGATCCTCGCCGGAGGTCACGGTCTTGCGCAGGGTGAACACGCTGTCCGTCAGCGCATCGGTGGTGGTCACGATAAAGTAGGTGCCCGCCTTGTCCTCGTCCAGCTCGGTGAAAGGCAGTTTGGTTTTCAGATACTCGGTAAGCAGCTCCACGCCCACCACGCCGTATACCGTGCCGTCCGGTAAGATCAGCGGCATCGAGTAGGCAATGGCGTGCCGGTCGTCCCCTGCCAGACAGTAGGAGTTTATGGTCCAGCGGCCATAGTTTTCCGCCGAAAGGCTGGCACCGTCCTTATACGCGGTCTGAAATACCGTGCGCAGGATGCCGCCCTTGGTATTGCCCTGATAAGGGAAAGCGGGCTGCCAGCCCTTATCCGTGCCGATGCCCAGCTTTTTTACCACGGTGGCGCTGGCGCGCTCCAGCAAAAGGTCGCTGTTGCGCTCCGAGGGGCGGGCGTCCGGGTCCTGATCCCGCAGGTAGATGCCGGGCATTTTTTTGCCCACCTCGCAGGTGTCCAGATCGTGGGTGTTCAGCATGATAAAAATGCCGGTCACCTGCTTTGCGCGCAGGGCGTCCAGAAGCTGCGGGGCAAGGGCAACCAGCAAAGCATCGCTCTGCTCGCTGCTGTTATCCAGCGTATCCAGCGAGATATCGCCATTTTCCAGCATCTGCTGGGTGGTGGCGTTGATCTGCTCGCTCAGCTGCCCAAGATCCTCCGCGTTCCGCAGGATCTCCTGCACATAGCTGGCGCGGTTGCGCACCCGCATGGTAAGCAGGTCCTTGGCGTTTTCGTCCAGCTGCCCGGTCACGTTGACGGCAAGCATGCTGGCGACCGCCAGCAGCAGCTCCACCGCCATCACCAGCATCATGGTAGCAAAAATATTGTGGAATACCGTTCTTTCCGGTCTGTTTGCCAAGCGCTGCCGCTGGCGCTGTTCCCATGCGTCAAACATCTTCCTTACCCCCTTTCTGTGTTTTTTCCGGGCGCTCAGCCCTCGTACTGCTGCAGCTGTGCAAGGGTGGACTGATACCACTTCTCAAAATAATCGTCGGTCAGAAATTCCGCCACGGCGGCTTCCGCGCTCTGGCCTGCGGCAATGCGCTCCAGCACCGTGTCCCGGTCGGCACTGGCCAGATCGCCCATGCCGTATTCCAGGATCTTGCGGGCTGCGTTGCCGCCTGCAAAGGCCGTAGGGGTGTACAGCTCGTTTTTGCACACCGCTCTCACCGCACCGGAAAGAACCTGCTCCATGGTGTCGGTCAGCTCCAGCCCGCTTGCGCGGATGACGTCCATATCGTTGGCGGCGGTGGTCACCGGCAGATAGCCCGACTCCACCGAGAAGGCGATATTATTCTGCGGCTCGGTGAACCACTTTAAAAAGGTAACTGCGGCGTTGATCTGGGCCTCGGTGCCGGTGGTGACCACCATGCCGGCACCCTGCTGCACCGCCACCTTTTCGCCCCCGGCAAACCGGGGCGCAGGCAGCACCTTCATCTCGATATCGTGGATCTGGTTATCCCCGGGCATCACCTGCTTCGGGAAGAAGGTGGCGCTGGCACAGGAGCCTACACAGCCCAGCAGTGCGCCGGTTTTCACGTCATCGCTGCGGAAGCGGCCATTCGCAACAAAATACCCCTTAACGAAGGGCACATAGTAGTTATCCCACAGCTTGCGCACCACATCATGGTCAAAGTGCAGGGTCATTTTGCCGTTGTGCACTTCAAAAATTTCGCAGCCCAGCTGCTTTGCGCCCACAAGCATATAGTTTGCCAGCGCGTCCCGGCCAAACAGCGCCTTGCCGCCGGACCAGTTGTAGTACTGCTCGGCCACCGCCGTCACGCCCTCCATGGTGGAAAGCGCGCCGTAACGCACCAAGGTGTCCTTTGCGAACCGCTGCCAGTCGGTATCGTTAAAGAACATCAGCTCGGTGGATTTTGCCACCGGAAAAATTTTGATGCTGCCGCTGCCGTCAAAATCGCCCTCGGTGATATAGCCGGGCACAAAGGCGGCCTTTTCGTCCTCGGTCAGGTAGTCCTTCAAGTCCACCACCATGCCCATCTGGTCCAGCTTATAAGCGGTATCCGCATAGGCGGCAAAAATGGTGGGCATCTCCGCAGAGCCCACCTTGCCCTCGGCCGCGTCCATCACGTTAGTTTCCAGATCGTTCACCGTGCCCTGACTGGAGCCGGATACCCGAATGCCCTTTTCCTTGCCGATGGTCTCGTTGAAGGTGCTTACAAGGCGGTTGAAGCTTTCCAGCTGGTCGCCGTTGTAGTAGTTCCACACCGTGATGTCGGTCACTTCTTTTTTGCTGTTTTTTGCATCGCAGCCGGTCACTGCCAGTGCCGCCGCCGAGACCGCTGCCGCCGCCAGAAAGCTGCGGCGCGAGATCTGGTTCTTCATCCTTATCTATACCCTCCCAAGCGCAGACGCATTTTACACCATATTATACTATTTTATATAATACCACCACTTCCGGCATAGTGTAAACGTTTTCTTCGAAAATCTGGTAAAAAAGTGCAGATGACGAATTTCCGTCTTATTTTTTGGTGGTTTTGTCAACAGCACGCTCCCAACCTGTGAAAAAGGGGTACAGGAAAACCCGCAGGCTTTCCTGTACCCCGAAAATAAAACTATTTTTTCCGCGTTACATCCGTATCCGCTGCGCGGCGCGGGCGATGGAGGCAAGCAGCGCCACAAGGCGTTTTTCGTCCATCTGGCCGCAGTAGCTGGTAAAGGTGTAGTAGCACCCCTGTACACAGAAGGACAGCACCACCTTGCGCACTACGTCCGTCTCAAAGGTGGGGTCGGTCTGGGCGATGCACTGGCACATGGCCTGCTCCACCCGGTTGATGAACAGCCCCTGCCGGGAGCCGGAGAAGAGCACGGTGATCTCCTCCCGATGCTCGGCAAAGGCGCGGAACATCTCCCGCGCAAGCCACTCGGTGCGCTCGCTCACATCGCTGGCGGTCAGGCGGGGCAGGCTTTCCACCACCGCCTGCACCATTTCGTCCTCCATGGCGTTGGCCAGCGCATAGATATCCTGATAATGGGCGTAAAATGTGGATTTATTGATGCAGGCGCGGTCGCACAGCTCCTTTACACGGATCTTCTCCACCGGCTTTTCGGTGCGCAGCTCCATAAAGGCCTGTTTGATGGCGCGCTCGGTCTTTTCAATGCGGATATCCAGAAAACCCACCTCTTTTGCTTTTTTGTTGATTTTCCAACGTTTTTCCGGTTTTGCGGATAGACAAGCCCCGCAGCCCTTTTTATACTGGGTATAAGCGCCGCAGCGTCACTCCTTGCGGTACAAAAGCCCCTGCTGCTCCAAAGCATCGCGGATGCGGGCAAAAGTGTCCTTATCCGGGCAGCGCAGAGTGTGCAGGTGCACGCCGCCGGTCATGCGGCTCAATAGGCTCTCGGGCGCATCCGCCGCCTGACGGATAAAGTTGTCCACATCGTACCGGTTGCACAGGTTCAGCGTGGCGCGGATCTCGCCGTAGAGGCTGTTTTCCACCGCCACATCCACCACCGTGCCGCCCTGATCCACCACGGTGTACAGCTCCCGGCGCATCTCCTCCTGCGTGCGGTGCACACAGGCCAGAATGCCGGTATAGCCCTTTTCCGCCGGGTGCAGCTGGTAGCCCCGGGGGGTGGCATCGATCTGCGCCCCACCGGCGCGCAGCAGCGCCACATCCCCTACCACGATCTGCCGCGACACCCCCAGCTCTGCCGCCAGTGTGCTGGCGCTTAAAGGGGCACCGGCGCTGTTCAGCCGGGTCAGGATGCGTTCTCTGCGCTGTGCTGCATTCATAGGGGTTCAGGCTTCCTTTCCGTAAAACGACTTATCTCTTTTTATTGTAGCAAAATACGGCGCAATGTGCAAGATTTATTCCAATCTCAGCAGGGTGGCGTAATTGGAGGGCAGCTGCACCTTCATGCGGTTCCACTCGGTGGAGACCAGCACTTCCTGTGCGCCCACGGTGTCGGCCATCAGGTCGATGACCTTGGCTGCTTCCACCGGCAGCGGGAACTCCAGCTGTGCGGGGGTATCGCCGTTATTCAGCACCGCTACCACGGCCTTGCCGTCCAGCACCCGGGCAAAGGCGTAGCACTGGGTGGTGAGCTGCAATTCTTTTACCTCGCCGTAGGTCATTTCCGGCAATTCAGCCTTGCATTTCCCCAGAACTTTGTATACACTGGTAACAGGATTTGTGCGTTCTGCATCAGCGTAGTCGCTAAGCTCCAGACAGGGACGCAGCGGCCAGTCGCTGCCCCACTCCTTTTTGCCCTCGATGCCGAACTCCGAGCCATAGTAGATGGACGGGATGCCCCACAGGCTGTACACCAGAATGGCGATATGCCGGATGTGCTCTTTGTTGCGCAGCTTGTTGGGCAGGCGCTCCACATCGTGGTTATCCGAGAAGAGATACAGCCGGGTGTCGTGGCACAGCCCCTGCAGACGGCGCATGGTGTGGGCGATCTCAAAGTAGTTGTGGTCGTTGTGGCCGCTCCACAGGCCCTTGTGCAGCTCGTAGTTGGTCACGGAGTGCAGCATTTCCGGGTTTGCCCAGCGGCTGTAATCCCCGTGGATCACCTCGCCCATCAGCCAGAACTCCGGCTTTACCTCGTTTGCCAGACGGCGCAGCCCGCGCATGAAGTCGAAGTCCAGCACGTCGGCTGCGTCCAGACGGATGCCGTCGATGTCGAACTGCTCCACCCAGAAGCGGACGGTATCGTAATGGTACTGCTGCACCTCCGGGTTGCGCTGGTTCAGCTTGACCAGCAGGTTGTAGCCGCCCCAGTTGCCGTAGGAAAAGCCGTCGTTATACTCGTTGTTGCCCCAGAAGTTCACATCGCAGAACCAGTCCTTATAGCGGGCGTTCTCTCGGTTCGCCTTCAGGTCCTGGAACGCGAAGAAATCGCGGCCCACATGGTTGAACACGCCGTCCACGATGACCCGCTGTCCGCGGGCGTGGCAGGCCGCCACAAAGGCCTTGAATTCCTCGTTGGTGCCAAGGCGGCGGTCCACCAGACGGTAGTCGATGGTATCGTAGCCGTGGGAGCCGCTCTCGAACAGCGGGCCGATGTAGATGGCCGTACAGCCCAGCTTTGCCGCGTGGGCTGCCCATGCCTCCAGCTTTGCAAAAGCGCCCGGGGTGGGCTGGCCGTCGTTTTCGTGCGCACAGCCGCACAGCCCCAGCGGATAGATGTGATAAAATACTGCTTCGTCATACCAAGCCATGATCATTCGCTCCCATTCTATTGCTTTCAAAAAAGTTGCACCGCCCGCAAGGCGGTAGCAACAGTATACCACACCCTCTGGTAAATATGTGTATTTTTGCTGATTTTTGTCAGGATTTGCCAAGAATATCGGCTACTGTGCCGGTAAAAGGGCGTTTTTCTTGGATAGTTTGCCCAAACAGCTTTGTACCAACCGGCGCACACCGCCGGTCAACATAGAGAAGTAAGGAGATCTTTGCATGAATTACCCTGTGATCCCCCGCACGTTTTTCAGTGGCGACTGCTTCGATGCCTACCGCATTCTGGGTGCGCACCCCTGCACCGACTCAAACGGCGCCGAGGGCTGGCGTTTTGCCGTGTGGGCACCCGGTGCCACCGCCGTGGAGGTGTGCGGCGGCTTTGACGGCTGGGAGCGCGGCGTGCCCATGGAAAAAGCCGATACCGGCGTATGGAGCGCCTTTATCCCCGGCCTTGCGGAGGGGGACCTGTACAAATACCGCGTGCACGGCGCGGACGGCAGCACCGTGATGCGCAGCGACCCCTACGCCTTTGCCACCGAGCTGCGCCCCGGCACCGCCAGCAAGCTGGCAAAGCTGGATTTCACCTTTGACGATACCGCGTGGATGGAGCGGCGGGACAAATGCCGCAACCGCCCGCTGAACATCTACGAGCTGCACGCCGGCAGCTGGAAGCACAAGCCCGGCACCACCCAGCCGGACGGCTCGGACGGGTGGTACAATTACGAGGAGCTGGCGCGGGAGCTGATCCCGTGGCTGCTGGAGCATCACTTTACCCATGTGGAGCTGCTGCCGCTGGCAGAGCATCCCTTTGACGGCAGCTGGGGCTACCAGACCACCGGCTACTTCTCGGTGACCAGCCGCTACGGCACCCCCGCCCAGTTTGCAAGCTTTGTCAACGCCTGCCACCGCATGGGCATCGGCGTCATCATGGACTTTGTGCCGGTGCACTTTGCCGCCAACGCCGACGCGCTGGCCAAGTTTGACGGCACCCACCTGTACGAGTACGACAGCGACGTGGGCCAGAGCGAGTGGGGCACCTGCAACTTCAACTACTACCGCCGGGAGGTGTGCAGCTTTTTGAGCAGCGCCGCCGGGCTGTGGATGGACGTGTACCACTGCGACGGCATCCGCATGGACGCCATCTCCCGGGCGCTGTACTGGCAGGGCGACCCCAACCGCGGCGTGAATCAGGGCGCGGTGAACTTTTTGCGCAGCCTGAACCACGGCCTGAACGAGCGCTGGCCCACCGGCATCTACATGGCGGAGGACTCCACCAACTTCCTCAAGGTGACCGCTCCCACCCGCTACGAGGGCGTGGGCTTTGACTACAAGTGGGACATGGGCTGGATGCACGACACGCTGGACTACTTTGCCACTCCCTTCGGCGAGCGCCCGGGCTGCTACGGCAAGATTTTGTTCAGCATGCACTACTTCTACAACGAGCTGTATCTGCTGGCGCTGAGCCACGATGAGGTAGTGCACGGCAAAAAGACCATCATTGATAAGCTGTGGGGCAGCTACGCGGAAAAGTGCGCCCAGCTGCGCACCCTGTATTTTTATATGTACACCCATCCCGGCAAAAAGCTGAACTTTATGGGCAACGAGCTGGCGCACTTCCGGGAGTGGGACGAAAAGCGGGAGCTGGACTGGAACCTGCTGGAATACCCCTTCCACGATGCGTTCCAGAAATACTTTGCCGCCCTGAGCCGCACCTACGCCTCCGAGCCCGCCCTGTATGACGGCGAGTACAACCCGGACTGCTTTGAGTGGGTGGCAAGCGAAAGCTGCGCCGAGGGCGTGTACGCATGGCTGCGCAAGGGGCGCGGGCAGAATATGCTCTGCGTCATGAACACGCAGGACCACGCCCACAAAAAGTTCCCCCTGTACCTCAAGTTCCCGTGCAGCGCAGAGCTGGTACTGGACACCGAAGCCGGGGCTTGGGGCGGCGTGCACAAGGCACACCGCAAGCAGAACTTCCACACCACCGACGGCGGCGTGTTCGGCCGGGACTACACCCTGACGCTGGATCTGCCCGCCATGGGCAGCTATCTGCTGCGGCTTACCCCGGAAGCCCCGAACCCGGACGCCGCCCGCCTGAGCGCCAACAAGGCGCTGGCGCAAAAGCGCAAGGCGGCAAAGGCTGCTAAGGCCGCTGCAGAAGATTCCCAAAAGTAATATTTGCGCAAAAATGTCCCGTCTGCTTTGAAAGCGGCGGGACATTCTGCATTTTTCGCCACTGGGGTGCTGGACAGTACCCCGGGGAGTTGTTATACTGTACTGTGTGAAACTTTGCAAGGAGGCCTCTTGTTCCATGTCCGATACTCTGACCAAGCTGCGCACTTCTGTTGCGGCGAAGTGCGTGCTGGCGCTGGCCGCAGCGGCGGTGCTGCTGGCTGTTTTTGCGCAGGCTGCGCCCGGCAGTAAGTTCTTTTTTCCGCTGGTGAGCCTGTGGTGCAACCTTGCGCTGTTCGCCTGTGTGCTGCGGGTGCTGCGGGTGGCGAGGGTAAAGTTTGACCTGTTCCACAAAGCGGTAATCGTTGGCCTGTGGGCAGCGGCGCTGGTCTACTTTTTCTGGGCGCTGAACCGCCGCAGCTTTGTATATATTTGGGATTACGTCAACTATATCAATAAGCAGTACAGCGCCGAAGCCGCCTTTTTGCAAAGCCCGGCGGCGGGCTTCCATTACATCTTCGGCTCTCTTGCCGAGGACTACACCAACTTTATCACCCTGTTTCTGGATTTTCCCTTCTGCCTGAGCAGCCACACCGGCGACAGCTTTGCCTTCTGTCAGGTGTTCAGCATCCTGCCCATGCTGCTGGTGCTGCTGGCGGGACTTACCATCAAGGTGGGGCAGATGCTGCAGGTGAAGAACCGCTTCTGGTACTTTCTCATTGGCTTTTCGTGGTGCATCACCTTCCCCTTCCTGCGCATGAGCGCCATGCTTGGGCAGCCGGACTGGTTCGGGCTCATCTTTGCCTTCATGCTTGTGCTGCTCACGCTGGATTACCGCTTTGACCGCATAGAGCCTGCCCGCTATCTTCTCATCTTTGCCGCCACGGCGGGGGTCATCCTTACGCGGCGGTGGTACTTATACTTTGTGGTGGGCTATTGCTTCGCCTATGTTCTGCTGCTGGTGGTGTCCGGCATCCGGCTGGCAAAAAGCGGTCAACAGTCCCGGGCTGTGCGCCGCATCCTGCGGCTGGCCGGGTTCGGCCTGTGCGCCGCCGGAGCCATGGTGCTGCTGCTTTTGCCCATGGTGCGCAAGATCCTTGGCTTCGATTACGCCGGGCGCTACTCCTACTACAATTTCGGCGGCATCGCGCTGGAACTGGCCGCACAGACTTTGCGCATCGGACTGCTGAACTTTATCCTCATCGGGCTGGGGTTGTGGTTTGCGGCAAAGCGCCGCCTGCCCGCCCTGCCCTGCCTTGCGGGTGCAGAGCTGCTTATCAGCCTTTTGCTGTTCACCCGGATACAGAACACCGGCTCCCACCAGATGCTGCTGTTTTTGCCGGGGTGGCTGCTGCTGTTCCTCACCGGCGCAGCAGCACTGGCCGAGGGCATCCAGAAGCACCGGAACCTCAAACTTTTCTACTGGATCTTTACGCTGGTATTTGCCGTCTCGGTGCGCTGCTCTCCGCTGACCGTTGTGGCCCTGCCGGGCTTTGTGGTTGACCACTTCCCCCTCAAAGCGGCGTCGGAGTTCGTCCGGCTGGACAAGCTGATCTACGACCGCAAGGATCTGCCGCAGATCAAGGCCATTGCCAACTGGATCGACACCCACTGCGCCGAGGGCGAGATCAGCTACATGATCCCCCACGATATGCTGTACTGCCCGGATCACTTCAAGAACTGCCAACTGCCCGAAACGCCCATCAACGACAAGCTGGCCTTCGGCTTTTCGGTGCCGGGCACCCACAACTTCCCCATGCAGTTCTTTGAAGCGAAGTACGTCCTCACCGCCGCTCCCTTCCCCCAGACCTTTGTGGGCAGCGGCGAACTTTCCCACAAGTGGAACGACCGCTTCCTTGCGGTGCGGGACGAGTACTTTGCACTGGAAGCCACCTTTGATATGGGCAACGGCACCACCTTTACGATCTGGCGGCGCACCGCCAGCCCCACCCGCGCCGAGGTGGAGTACTACCTGAGTGCCTTCAAGGAAGAAGATGCCCAATACCCGGAGATGTTCTCCGAAATTGCAGAAAGCTGGCTGGCCGCCCGTGGGCTGTAACGCCGCTTTGCTATAAAAAGGAGTGTTCGACTATGGAACAGACTGCAAACACCATGCCCGCTGCCACCTTGGGGCAGTACAAGGGGCTTGCTTTCACCCGCCGGGTGCGCCCGGTATCGGAAAAGGCCGTGGAGGCGGATATCGCCAACATGGCGCGTGTCCATGCCCCCTTTGTGCCGACTGACGCTCCCGCCGCCCGCGGGATGCGTGTCACGCTGGATTTCGAGGGTTTTCTGGAGGGTGCGCCCATCCCGGACAGCCGAATGGAGCAGGTGACCGTGGTGCTGGGCACCGGGCAGCTGATGCCCGCCGCAGAAGAAGCGGTGTACGGCCACTGTGCGGGCGAGACTTTCCGCTTCGACTTCACCTATCCTGCCGACTTCCGGGTGCCGGAGCTTTCCGGCAAGACCGCACAGTTTGAGATCTGCCTGCACACGGTAGAGCGCAAACAGGTGCTCCCGGTGGACGATGCCCTTGCCAAGGCGCTGGGCTATGACGATCTGGAAGCCCTGCGCAAAAGCCTGCGGGAGAAAAAGCGCGCCTCCCACGAAGCCAACGCCGACCGCATTGCCGGGGCAGCGCTGCTGGATATGGCAGGGGCGAACCTGACCGTGGAACTGCCCGCCGAACTGCTGGCGCAGAACGCCGAGTACCAGATGACCCAGCTGCGCCAGCGGCTGCGCAAGAGCCAGATGACCATGGAACTCTACTGCAAGAGCGCCGGGCTGACCCCGGAGCAGGTGCGGGAGGGCTACCGCAAGGAAGCCGAGCGCCAGCTGCGGGCGGTGCTGGCAGTGCGCGCCATCGCCGAAGCCGAACAGATCACCGTGACCCAGCAGGAGGTGGACGCCGAGATCGCCCGCCTTTCCAAGCTGCACGACACCCCGGAGGAGGAGATTCGCAAGGTGCTCAGCCGGGACGCCATCGCCGCTGCCGTGACCAACCAGAAGGTGCAGCGCTTCCTGCTCGACCACGCCGCCCTCACCTCTGTTGTGGAAAAGGAGTAAGACCATGGGCTTTTTTACCAGAACTGCAATGGATGCCCTGATGAAAACCACCCATCCCGAGATCAACCGCCGCCAATGCTGGAACCTGCACCCCCACCGCAAGCCCTGCACCACCTGCAAGGATATCTGCCCCTACGGCGAGGAAATTTTCTCCCGCCCGAACCTTGTCAAGGACTGGGACCCCTGCACCGACTGCGGGCTGTGCGTTTCCGCCTGCCGCAGCGGCTGCATTTCCCCTTCCCCGGAGCAGGTGCAGCGGGATACCGCCGCTGCCGATACCGACAGCGATACGATATGGATCGGCTGTGAGAAATCCACCCGCAAGAACACCGTGGTGCGCAGCTGCATCTGCGCCCTTTCGTGGGAGGCGTTGGCGTATCTGGCGCTGAACAAAAAGATCGTACTGGACCTGACCCCCTGCGGCGGGTGCGAAAACGACCTGTGCGCCGAACAGCTGCGCAAGGAGTTGACCCGCCTTGTGGACTTTTTCGGTCAGCCGATGTTCGAGGCGCGGTTCTCACTGGCCTACGAGGAAAAGGAGTACCCCTACCATGTGCAGGAGCTGACCCGCCGTAAGATGCTGGAACAGGTGAGCCACGGCTCCAAGAGCGGCACCAAAAAGCTGCTGCAAATGTTGCCCGGCCTGCGCAGCGAGGAGGACAGCGGGGTGGACTTCCGTCTGCTGCTACACCAGCGCACAAAGCAGCTGAAAGCCGCCATGGAAACGCCCCTGCAGTACGGCTACTATATGCCCAAGTTCACCGACAATTGTTTCGGCTGCGGCCGGTGTGAAAAAGCCTGCCGCGCCAACGCTTTGAAGTTTGAGGAGATGCCGAACGGCCAGACCCGCATGGTGCTTACCCCGTGGAAGTGCAGCGAGTGCGGCGTATGCATGAACGTATGCTCCAACAAGGGCTTTGACGGCATGAAGCTGTACCAGCTGACCACCCTTGGCCCCGTGGTGCTGCACAAGTGCACCAAGACCCTGTGCAAGCAGTGCGGCAAGCCCATTGCCCCGGACAGCGCCGAGGGGCTGTGCTCGGTGTGCCGCATCAAGGCGCGCACCCAGAAGCGGCAGGAGGAGGCGCGGCTGCGTGCCGAGCAGCTGAAAGCCGAGCGCGCCGCCAAAGCTGCTGAGGAAGCCGCCAAGGCAGCGGAGACCTCTGCCGAGACCGCCGCCCAGACTGCGGAAACCGCCGCTGCTGCCCTGCCTGCTGCCGTCCCCGCCGGGCAGAGCGCTGCCCCGGCAAACGTTGCCGCCCCCGCGCCCGAAGCGCCGCGCTCCGAGTAAGAGCGGGACGATTTAGAATGCGCTCCGCGTTGCTTTGCGCATATTCAGCGGAAAAAAGATTTTTGATTTGGGGTTCTGAAAAGCCTGCGGGCTTTTCAGAACCCCTTTTTCACGGTTGCACGGTTTGTTTATTGACTTTCCCCCGTGGTTCTACTACAATACTGAATGAGAGGTCTTGCCCTCTCTGATGCAACAGCATCCCGGCAGCTTTCCACGATGGCAAGCTGCCTTTTTTGTCTGCCGCAGCAACGGACGGCAGAGCTGAAAAGAGAAAAGAAGAAAAAAGAGTGAAGAAAGGTCTGATCCTATGACGGAAACCACCAAGGAGCCGGTCTACGCCTCCAAGGCAAAGCCATGGCTGAAATATTACGATGAAAAGTACATCCACCAGACTGTGCCGGAGTGCTCTGCCTTTGAGCTGATCTGCCGCAACAACGAGCGGCATCTGGGCGACACCGCGCTGGAATATTACGGCCGCAAGTTCAGCTATGCCGACCTGATCGTGCAGGTAAAAAAGACCGCCGCCGCCTTGCAGGCTCTGGGGGTGAAAAAGGGCGATATCATCACCGTGGTCAGCGTGATGACCCCGGAGATCGTTTACGCCTTCTACGCCGCCGACCTGCTGGGCGCTACCCTGAATCTGGTAGATCCCCGGTACAGCACCGAGGGCATCCGGGAATATATCGAGGAGGTGGAGTCCCGCCTGCTCATCTGCCTGAACGTGGTGTACTCCCGCTGTCATCAGGCCGCAAAACGCACCAGTGTGGAGCGGGTGGTGGTGCTCAGCCCCGCCGACAGCCTGCCGCTGGCCAAAGCCGTAGGCTACAAGCTGACGAACCCGGATAAGAACCGCTATGCCTCCAACGTGCTGCGCTGGAAGGACTTTATCGCCTCAGGCAAGGAGCACAGCCCCGCCGCCGCTCCCTACGACCCCCAGCACGTCTGCGTGGTGGTGCACACCGGCGGCACCACCGGCTCGCCCAAGGGCGTTATGCTGACCGACTACTGTTTCAACGCCCTTGCACAGGAGTTTGCCGCTCAGAGCCGTCTGTTCCACCGCGGACAGAAGATGCTGAACGTGATGCCGCCCTTCATCGCCTACGGTTACAGCTGCGGCATCCACATGCCGCTGGTCATGGGGCTGCATGTCATCATCATCCCCAATCTGGACCCGGATAAGCTGGGCGCACTGGTGTGGAAGCACAAGCCTGCGCACATGTTCGGCGTGCCCACCCACTACCAGCAGCTGGCCGCCGATCCGCTGCTGAAAAACAAGGACCTTTCCTTCATCCGCAACTACGCCGCCGGCGGCGATTCCCTCTCGCTGGGCGCAGAGCAGACGGTGAACCAGTTCCTCAAAGCCCACGGGGTGGAGTACCCGCTGGCAAAGGGCTACGGCATGACCGAGGTTTCCTCGGCGGCCACCATCGCCGCAGGCAGCGTAACAAAACCCGGCAGCGTGGGCATCCCCATGGTCAACACCGTCGTCTCCATCTTCGAGCCCGGCACCGAGACCGAGCTGCCCATCGGTCAGCGCGGCGAGATCTGCATCTGCACCCCCACCGCCATGAAGGGCTACTATAACAAGCCCGAGGAGACCTCCTACCTGCTGCGCCGCCACGCCGACGGCCAGCTGTGGGCGCACACCGGCGATATCGGCTACATGGACGAGGACGGCTTTGTGTATCTGGACGCCCGCATCAAGCGCATCATCATCCGGCACGACGGCTTCAAGGTGTTCCCCTCCATGATTGAAAACGTCATCAGTCGCCACCCCGCCGTGCACCAGTGCTGCGTGGTGGGCTACGCCGATACCGACCACACCCAGGGACGTCTGCCCTTCGTCTTTGTGGTGCTGGACCCTGCCGCCACCGGCAAAAAGCGCCAGATCCTGCGGGAGCTGCGCCAGCTGTGCCGCGAGGAGCTGCCGGAGTATGTGCAGCCCGCCGCCTCGGCCTATAAGATCATCCCCGAAATGCCCATGACCCCCGTCGGCAAGGCAGACTACCGTAAACTGGAAGAGGAGCTGGGATAAACCGGAAGGAAACTCCCCCAGTCGCCTACGGCGACAGCCCCCTCTGAGATGGGGCCCTTGGCATGGCGGGAAAGTTCCCCGCTAAAGTGCAAAGCTTCCGGGCGCGCCGGAGGCTCCCTCCCAGAGGGAGCTGGCAAAGCCGTCAGGCTTTGCCTGAGGGAGTTCCCTGCCCTTGAGAAAGAAGGAATCATCCATGAATCATCCCCGTTTTGCCGCATGGCTGTGCAGCGCCGCTGCACTGGTGCTGCTGGCCGTGCCCGCCTTTGCACAGCAGCCCGATGCCCTGCCGCCGGAGGATGCCCCCGCCGCGCAGGTACAGACCGCCGAAGAAGCCGCCCCGGATGCCGAAACGCCCGCCGAGGATACCCCCGCCGCCGACACCCAGCGCACCTATGTGGCACTGGGTGACAGCATCGTTTCCGGCGTGGGGCTGCCGGATTTCAAGTACACCGATGCCGCCATCGGCATGGACGTGGCCGCAAACTTTGAGGGTTACCCGGAGCAGTGCTATGTATCGCTGGTGGGCAAGGGCCTTGGGCTGGACCGTCAGCACGCCATCGACCTTGGTCTGCCCGGGCTGACCACCGGCGACCTTGTGGATATCCTGCACACCGGCGCAATGCCCAAAATGAACCAGCTGGCGGGCACCTACTACGTCTACCCCCAGATGCTGGACTATATCCGGCGCGCGGATATCATCAGCGTGCAGATCGGCTCCAACGATGCGCTGGTGCCCGCCCTTGTGGCACTGGGCAACGCCACCAACTGGAAGAGCGAGCAGCTGGTAGCCACCATGGTCAGCGGTGTGCTGCGCACGCCCAGCTTTGAGAACCTGCAGCGGCTGAACAGCGACCTTTCCCGCCTGCGGCTGACAAAGGAAGAGAAGCAGGCCACCAGCCAGCTGCTGCTGGGCGGCGGCACCGATGCCATCTGCGAGCAGGCGTATCAGGACGCCGCCGTCAATATGCCGCAGGTGGTGGCCCAGCTGCGGGCGCTGAACCCGGACGCGCAGATTATCCTTGTGGGCTACACCAACCCCGTGCCCCTGCTGCCGGAGTGGACGCAGCTGTTCCGGCGGCTGAACGCCCTTGCCAAAGACCTTGCCGCCCAGAACGAGAACGTGACCTATGTGCCCATTCCCTTCACCCTGACCGCCACCGACGCCCACCCCACCGTGAGCGGGCATAAGTACATTGCCAACCGCATCCTGCGGGCGATCAAAAAATAAACGCAACGCAAAAAAACCGGGCAGCCCGCGGGCTGTCCGGTTTTGCATTTGTTCAGCTTACCCTTCCGCTCTCTACCGAGAAGCTCACATCCGCCGCAGCCATGGTGGACTTGCGGTGGGATACCAGCAGCACCGTGCGGTCTTTGCACTCGGCGCGGACGGCGCGCAGGATGATGCCCTCGTTCAGGCTGTCAAGGTTGGAGGTGGGCTCGTCCAGCAGCAGGAAGGGTGCATCGTGCAAAAATGCCCGCGCAACGCCGATGCGCTGCCGCTCGCCGCCGGAAAGGGTGCCGCCCAGCTCGCCCACGGGGGTGTCGTAGCCCTTGGGCAGGCTGCGGATAAAGTCATCCAGCGCGGCCTTTTTGCAGGCGGTCTCCACCTCTGCCTGCGTAGCATCCCGCTTTGCAATGCGGATGTTGTTGCCGATGGTGTCCGCAAACAACTCGGTCTCCTGTGTCACAAGGCTTTCCTGCGCACGCAGGGCGGCGGTGTTCACCCGCCGGATGTCCTCTGCACCAAAGCGGATGCTGCCGGTCTGCACGTCCCAGAAGCGCATCAGCAGCCGCAGCAGGGTGCTTTTGCCGCTGCCGGAGCGCCCGGTGATGCCCACGATCTTTTTTTCCGGGATGGTCAGGCTGATCTCCCGCAGCACCTGCTCCCCCGCGTAGCCAAAGCTGACGCCGCGCACCTCAGCCCCCGCAAAGGGGGTGTTTTCGCCGTCGGTCACCTCGGGGGTCACCGGTGCTTCGTCCAGCAGCGCCAGAACGCGGTCTGCGCTGGCAAATACCTGCGTCAGCCCTGCGCCAAGGTTCGCCAGCGCCACCACCGGCCCGAAGGAACTCAGGGCGGTCAGGGTGCACACCAGCACCCCCTGCGCCGCCAGTTCGCCGCGCTGGTACAGCCACAGACTCACGCCCAGCACTGCCAGCGTGGTGAATAAGATCAGCGTGTTGGTCACGGCCACGATGAGCCCCTCGCGGTACTTCAGCGCCGTCTGCTTTGCGCCCAGCGCCTCGCTGTGGGCGGTGATGCCTGCCGCCCGTGCGGCGGTGTCCTGATACTGCAAGGTGTCTCGCAGGCCGCGCAGGCTTTCCAGCACATAGCTGTTGGTATCCGCCAGCGCCTGCCGGTATTCCCGGGCAACAGCCTGTCCGCGCTTTGCGCTCCACACCGGCAGCGCCACGCCCACCAGCAGATAGCCCGCCAGCAGCGCCAGCGCGGGCAGGATGTGCCAGTGCGCCGTAAAGGCGGTCATGCCCGCCACCCAGAGCACAGCGATGCACACCGGCGAGATGGTGTGGGCATAGAATACCTCCAGCGCCTCGATGTCGGCGGTGATGAGGGAGATCAGGTCGCCCCGGTCGCGGCCTTCCAGTTTTGCGGGGGTCAGGCGGCGCAGCGCGCCGAATACCTTATCCCGGATGAGCGCCAGCAGCCGGAAAGCGATATAGTGGTTGGAGGCCTGCTCCGCATAGCGCAGCACACCGCGCAGCAGGGCGAACACCAAGATGCACCCGAAGGCCGTGCCCACCGTGGGCAGCGGGCTTTGCAGCCCGGCGGCGGTCAGGATGGCAAAGCCGCCGAAAATGGTGATGAAGGTGGCGCAGAAATGCCCCGCCACGCCCATAACGATGGCTGCCAGCATGATGGGCAGCATGGGCTTTACCAGCACGATCAGCCGCGCCACAATGGCGGCGGGGGTGCGATGGGTCGTTGTGTTATGCATCAGGCATCCTCCTTTGCAAGGGTCTCCAGCTGCTTCTGGGCGGTGTACAGGCGGCAGTAAGCACCACGCTGCGCCAGCAGCTGCGCGTGGGTACCCTGCTCGGCAATGCAGCCGTTTTCCAGCACATAGATGCAGTCGCTGTCCACCACATTCGCCAGCCGGTGGGAGATCAAGATCACCGTCTTTTTCCCTGCCAGACCCCGGATGGCTGCCATGATGTCATTTTCGCTCTCGGCATCCACGTTGGAGGTAGCTTCATCGAAGAGGTAGATGGGGGTATCGTGCAGCAAAGCGCGCGCCATGGCAAGGCGCTGCCGCTGCCCGCCGGAAAGGTTGCTGCCGCCCTCGTGCACGGCGGTCTGCAAGCCGTTCTGACTGCGGCAGAAGTCCGCAAGGTTCACCTCTTCCAGCGCTGCCCAGAGCTCGGTCTCTGTGGCCTGCGGCTTTGCCATGCGCAGGTTGTTTTCCACCGTGCCTTTAAAAATGGTGGAATCATGCGGCACAACGGTCAGCGTGCGCTGCCGTGCAGCCCGCTGCAGCTGCTGTACCGGCACGCCGCCCATGGTCACCCGGCCGGTATACCCGGTGCAGCGCCCCGCCAGCAGGGCGGCAATGGTGCTTTTGCCGCTGCCGGAAGCGCCCACCAGCGAGACAAAGCTGCCCTGCGGCACGGTAAAGGAAACATCCTTCAGCACGGTGCGGTCGGCCTCATAGCCAAAGGTCACCTTTTCCAGCGCCAGCGTGGTGTCCGCCGGGGCGTCCTCGGCACCGTCCTGCGGCTCTTCGGCGGCCAGCAGACGGAAAATTTTCTCTGCCGAAGCCGCGCCGTTCATGGCAATGTGGAAGTAGCTGCCCAGCAGCCGCAGCGGCAGGAAAAAGTCTGCTGCCAGCAGCAAAATCGTCAGGGTGGCGGTCAGCTCCAGCTGCCCCGCCGCAAAGGCCGCCACAGCGCTGATGATGCCCAGCCCCGCGCCGCCGTAGGCCATCAGATCCATCAGGGTGACAGAGTTCAGCTGCATGGTCAGCACCCGCATGGTGATCTTGCGGAAGCGCTCGGCTTCGGCGTTCATCTGCTCATGCTTCCAGCCGTCGGCCTGATAGATCTTCAGGGTGGTCAGCCCCTGAATGTTCTCCAGAAAGCTGTCGCCCAGCGTGGTGTACTCGCTCCAGTAGCTGGCCAGCAGCTTTTTGGCAAACTTCTGCACCGCCACGATGGACATGGGGATCAGCGGCACGCAGCACAGCAGAATGATCGCCGACCGCGCGTGCACCCCCACCAGCAGCGCAAACAGGGTGACGGGTGCCAGCAGGCTGTAAAACAGCTGCGGCAGATATTTTGCAAAGTAGGTGTCGATCTGCTCCACACCCTCGCTTGCCAACATGACTACCTCGCTGGTAGCTACCGTGCCGGTATAGCCGGGGCCAAGGCGGGTAAGCTTTTCATAAATTTTGCTGCGCAGGGTGCGCTTGACATCCCGCGAAGCCTGATCGCTCATGCCGGAAGCCAGCATGGTAAAGGCAAAGCGCAGCGGCACCGTTCCAAGGCAGAGCAGGATATTCTGCCGCAGCACGGCAGCGGTCAGGCTGCCCGCAAAGGCTGCGCCCACCAGCCGGGCGACTGCCCGGACAAAGATGATATTACACACCAGCCCCAGCCACTGGAACGCCACGTTTGCCCACACATAGCGCAGCGCCGCCCGGTCGAAGGACAGCAGTTTTTTGTTTATCATGGGTGTTTCTCCTTTTTGGTATCCTTTATGGTTACCCCCTCAGGCGCTGCGGGGGTAAACTCCCCCAGTCATCGCTACGCGATGCCAGCCCCCTCGGAGATGGGGCCCTTGGCATGGCGGTAAAGTTCCCGGCTAAAATGCAAAGTGCCCGGGCGCGCCAGAGGCTCCCTCCCAGAGGGAGCTGGCAAAGCCGTCAGGCTTTGACTGAGGGAGTTCAGCCCGCGCCGAGGCACCCCCTCAGTCTGCTCACTACGTTCGCAGCCAGCTCCCCCAAGGGGACGCCTTTTGGCGCTGCCGCAAAGCTTCTCGCCACCACTAAAGCCGTCCCCTTGGGGAAGGTGGCTTGACGCGAAGCGGCAAGACGGAAGGGGGTAAGCTATTGCGCCAGCACCTCTTCCCCTTCCACCATCCGCTCATAGTCGGCGGTGAACAGGCGCTGGGGCAGGGCGCTCGTCATGGCAAGGGCAGCGTTCCACTGCTCCTCGCTGGTCAGTTCCCCGCTCACCGGCGGGAAGTGCGCCAGAATGGCGTCCAGCTCCTGCTGCACCCGCTTTGCCACCCAGATGCCGCGGTCGGTCAGGTAGATTTTACCGTAGTATTCCTTTACGATCATGCCCTGCTCCATGAGCAGGTTCAGAATGCGCACCACCGAGGGCTTTGTCACCCCCAGCTTTTCCGCAATGCTGCGGGAGCTGATGTCCAGATGGGTGCGGCTTACCTCGTAGATGGCCAGCAGATAGCGCAGATGCGCTGCGGTCAGCTGCATACCGGTCACTCTCCTTTTTACGCGCCGGGGCTTGCCCGGTGTTATCACAAGCTAACTTTATTTTACCTAAAAAAGAGCGCGAGCCGAGAGTTTCAGCCCGCGCTCCTTGCGGTTACTTTTTATTGCTTTACGGTGCTGTGTGCACAGCCGCCGCAGCAGCTGCAATTGCCGGAGCAGCCGCAGTCGCAGCAGCTGCCGCCCCGCTTGAGGGTTTTCCAGATCGAGCGTCCGTCCAGCACCAGCAGGAGCAGGACGATGCCCACTACCACGATATTTACCAAATTTGCCATCAACCATGCGGTCATCATGCGCCACTCCTTTTTGTTTGATTCAGTGTCGGAAGAACCCCATCACCACGCGCACGGCAACTACGGCAAGCACTGCCAGCACCACCAGCACGATGATATCGGTCGTTCCGAGGGTAAGATTTGTGGTCATAAGGTGTTACGCTTTCTGTCCAACGCTGCGGCCGGCTTCGCGCTCAGCCTGTGCGTGCTTTGCGTTCTGGTCCGGGCGGAACAGAGCGTACAGGTAGCCCACCAGTACGATGACGGCAACCACGGTGAAAGCGTTGAAGGCAACCTCGCCAGTGATCAGACCGCCCAGCTGGTAGACCATCAGAGCCACCAGCCATGCCTGAATGTTCTGGTACAGCAGAGCGTAGACCAGCTTCTTGCCGCCGCCGATCTCACGCGCCATCGTGGAGATGGCTGCAAGGCAGGGGGAATCGAAGCAGTTGAATACCATGAAGGACACGGCTGCAATGCTGGTGGGGAAGAACTGTGCAAAGGCAGCGTGCATATCGGTGAGGTACTCCTCCACCTCGCCCAGACCGGCCAGAACACCCATGGTGCTCACGATGCCTTCCTTTGCCACAAAGCCGGACAGAGAGGAGGCAACGGCCTGCCAAGTACCAAAGCCCAGAGGCGCAAAGATGGGAGCCAGAACGCCGCCGATGACGGCAAGGAAGCTGTCCTCAGTTTCCACAAGGCCGAACACGCCATCTGCAATGCCGAAGCTTGCAAGGAACCACATAACGGCGCAGCACAGGAACAGGATGGTACCGGCCTTCTTCAGGAAGGCCCACACGCGCTCCCACACATGGAGCAGAACGCCCTTGGCAGAGGGGATGTGGTAAGCGGGCAGCTCCATAACGAAGGGAGCGGGGTCACCCGCAAAGGCCTTGCTCTTTTTCATGATGATGCAGGAGATGACCACCAGTGCAATGCCTGCAAAGTACATCACAGGTGCCATCCACCATGCACCACCCAGCAGGAAGCCTGCGATCAGGGCGATGACCGGCAGCTTTGCGCCGCAGGGGATCAGGGTGGTGGTGATCATGGTCATGCGGCGGTCCTTCTCGTTCTCAATAGTACGGGTGGCCATGATGCCGGGCACGCCGCAGCCGGAGGAGATGAGGAAGGGGATGAAGCTCTTACCGGACAGACCAAAGCGGCGGAACAGACGGTCCATGATAAAGGCAACACGGGCCATGTAGCCGCAGTCCTCCAGAATGGACAGGAAGAAGAACACGATAGCCATCTGCGGGGCAAAGCCGATGGGCGCTGCCAGACCGCCGATGATGCCGTCCACTACCAGCGAGACTACCCAGTCTGCTGCACCGGCATTTTCCAGCAGGGTCTGCACGCCGGGCTGGATCCATGCACCGAACAGGGTGTCGTTGGTCCAGTCGGTCACGATGCCGCCCAGACTGGAAACGGCGATGTAATACACCACGCACATGATGACTGCAAAGATGGGCAGTGCCAGCACGCGGTTGGTGACGATCTGGTCGATCTTATCGGAGACGGTCAGGTTGTCCTTGCGGGCCTTCTTCTTCACCGCCTTGTGCACCACGGTGTTGATGTAGGCGTAGCGCTGGTTGGTGATGATGCTCTCGGCGTCGTCGTCCATCTCGGTTTCGCAGTCCCGGATGTGCTCGTCGATGTGCTCCACCAGTGCCTTGTCCAGCTTCAGTTCCTCCAGCACCTTCTCGTCCCGCTCGAACAGCTTAACGGCGTACCAGCGCAGGAAGCGCGGCTCCACCTTGCCCTGAATGCTCTCCTCGATGTGGGCAATGGCATGCTCCACACTGCCGGTGAACACATGGGGCAGCTCGCCGGTCTTGGCGGCCTTGGCGGCGGCCACGGCAGCCTTTGCGGCGGCCTCGGTGCCCTCGCCCTTCAGGGCGCTGATCTCCACTGCCTGACAGCCCAGCTCTGCACTCAGCTTCTTCAGGTCGATGGTGTCACCATTCTTGCGCACCAAGTCGATCATGTTCACAGCCATGACCACCGGGATGCCCAGCTCGATGAGCTGGGTGGTCAGGTAGAGGTTGCGCTCGATGTTGGTGCCGTCGATGATGTTCAGGATGGCGTCGGGCTTCTCCTTCACAAGGTAGTTACGGGAGACGACTTCCTCCAGCGTGTAGGGGGACAGCGAGTAGATGCCGGGCAGATCCTGAATGATCACGTCCTTATCGCCCTTGAGTTTGCCTTCCTTTTTTTCCACAGTAACGCCGGGCCAGTTGCCCACATACTGGTTGGAGCCGGTCAGGTTGTTGAACAGGGTCGTTTTGCCGCAGTTCGGGTTGCCGGCCAGTGCAATTTTAATGCTCATTGCGGATACCTTTCCTCCCTTTGGTCTTATTAGACCACTTCGATCATCTCAGCGTCGGCCTTGCGCACGCTCAGTTCGTAGTTGCGCACGGTCAGCTCCATGGGGTCGCCCAGCGGCGCCACCTTGCGCACATAGATCTGCACGCCCTTGGTGATGCCCATATCCATGATGCGGCGCTTCACCGGGCCTTCGCCGTGCAGCCGTGCCACGGTGGCGGTTTCGCCCACCTTTACGTCTTTCAGTGTTTTCATCGTACTCGTTCCTCCCTTGCGTTATTTCATGCAGCACCGGGAAGGCGCTGCTCAGGCCACCATGATGCGGCTTGCCATAGTCTTATCCAGTGCCAGACGGCTCTGTTTGACCTGCACGATCAGGTTGCCCGCGATCTCGTTGACCACGGTCACCTCGCTGCCCACCACGAACCCTAACTCGGCCAGATGCAGCCGCACCTCGTCCTTGCCGCTGATCTTGCGGATGGTGACGGTCTCGCCTGCTTTTGTCATCGTCAAAGGCATCATCGCTGTGCTCCCCTTCCATAGAAAAATATGTGATGCTGCGGTGGTTAGTCAGCCGTAACTATCAGCGTAGACAGTTTACCTCTGCTAACCAATCTTGTCAATAGATTTTTCATATCTTACAGTTAGTTTATATGAACAAACAAAATTTATGCCAGCTGCGCTCCGCATTTTTATCAAAATCATCAATGACTAACTCTATTTTTTGAGTTAAAGTTAGTGAATGTTTACATTTTTAGGGGGTGTTTTACGGTTATATAGGACATTTCGCCCTCTCAGGCGCTCCCGCGCCAGCTCTCCCAAAGGGAGAGCCAAGCCGTCAGGCTCGTTGCTGAAGTGTTAGGAGTAACGAGAAAGCTTTCCGGCAGTGCTCTTGGCTCTCCCGGGGGGAGCTAACCCCTTCCGTCATCGCCTACGGCGATGCCACCTTCCCCAAGGGGACGGCTTCAGCGGTGGCGGGAAAGTTTGCGGCAGCATCCAAAGGCTCCCCCTTGGGGGAGCTGGCTTTGCGCAGCAAAGACTGAAGGGGTGATCCCCGGAAGAAAACTCCCGTGAAAAGGGGATTCAGAAAAGCCCGCAGGCTTTTCTGAATCCCGAATAAAAAATCCAATTCCGCTGAATATGGCCAGAGCGCACGCGGAGGCCATTTTAAATCGTCCCCCTATAACACGACCGCCCGGCGCAGGGGTCAAAGCTGCGCCGGGCGGTCGTGTGTAAAAAGGAGGATCACTCTCTCCTGTGTCGGATGCATAGGAGAGTTGCCAGGATAAAAGAGAGTATTTGAAAAGAGAATAGCAATTTTTCAGGCGGCCACCGCCAGCTTTAAAATGGGCGTGCCGCTGTGGAACAGCCGCAGATATACCGCCGTGCACTTGGCCAGTTGGGCAAAGTGCTGCTGCGCGGCAGCCGGGTCGCCGTAGGATTTCCAGCACCCGCAGCAGGTAAAGCACTTGCCCCGGTGCCGGATAAATCCCTCCACGTCTTCCAGCGGATAGCCCAGAAATACCCCGATCTCATGCGGGAAATCCGCTGCCTCTGCCGCACAGCACAGACGCAGGCTGAGCTGGTCCAGCAACACGCCGCAGTCCGCTGCATCTTCCGGCAGACGGTAGCCCTCCCGGGCCAAAAAGCTGCGCACAGCGGCATCTGCCAGCACGGTTTGCAGCTTGGCGGCGCGGTAGACGTACACCAGATACTGCCGGGTGGCAATGCACCCCCGCAGCACCCGCACCTGCAAGCCCTTGGGGTTCAGCTGGGCATTCCAGCCTGCCACCCGCCGGGCAAGGTCGGCACGGTCGCGCGTTTCGTAGCGGAACAGCCCCGCAGGTTTCAGCCCAGCCAGTACCGGGGCACATTGTTCGATCATTACGGTCTCAAAATCACGCTCCATGGCGGTTCTCCTTTGGCGGCAGTTCGGGCGGCGGTGTCGGGGTCAGTGTGCCCCGGGTGCCGGGCTGTTATAAGTAAGATATAGCTAACCTCAACTTCAAAAAAGAAGCAGCACGCCCGGACTGCGGGCACTGCTGGTCGGGTTTCATGTGGTTAGTTGTTTCTAACGTCAGTAGTGTACCACAGCATAGCGGACTGTGTCAAGCCTTTATGGCAAAAAAGTTATTTATGGCAAACCGCGACCGCGCTACCCTTCCGGCGGCAGTCGTGGTATAATTGGGATATTATCGGGTCTGCCCCTTGGGGCGCACCCCTGCCAAGGAGGCCAAACCCATGCCCACACCCATCACCATGCCCACCCTGTCCGCGCTGCTTAGCGCCGCGCTGGCGCAAAAGCCCACCCGCCCGCTGGTGCTGGCACTGGACGGCCGCTGCGGCAGTGGTAAAACCACCCTTGCCAACGCGCTGGCGGCGCAGTTTACCGGCTGCACCCTGCTGCGCACCGACGATTTCTATCTGCCGCCCGCCCGGCGCATCCCGGACTGGGCGCACACCCCCTGCGCCAACATGGACCTTAGCCGCCTGCGGGACGAGGCGCTGCGCCCGGCCTACGCGGGGCAGACGGTGGCCTACCGAGCGTACAGCTGCCGGGAGGGGGCTTACCTACCCCCGGCACAGCTGCCCGCGCAGCCGCTGGTGATCTTAGAAGGCAGTTACAGCCACCACCCTCTGCTGCGCCCCTACGAGACGCTGCGAGTCTTTGTGACCTGCACAAAAGCCGAGCAGACCCGGCGCTTACAGGCGCGGGAGGGCACCCGCTACGCGGATTTTGCCGCACGGTGGATTCCGCTGGAAGAGGGATATTTTAAGCAGTATGACATTGAGACAGCAGCGGATTTTGTGGTGGATACCACCGCAGACGGGACGATTTAGAATGCGTTCCGCAGGGTAACTTTCTACTTTCCGTCAGCGTGCAAAGACGCTCCGCTGGGCCAGAGGCAGGGAGGGGTGTTCCGACTCCCCCCTCCCTACCTCTGGACTCCACCCACCCCGCAACGGGCCAAGGGCTACACGCCCTTGACAATCCTAAAGAAGAAGTCGAAGCACAAAAAAGCTAGCGCTGCGCCAGTCGGCGCTAGCGCTTTAACGCTTTTTTCGCTTCTCCATTTATAGCCCCTCAGTCGCTGCGCGACAGCTCCCCCAAGGGGGGAGCCTTTGAGCTCCGCCGGGAACTTTACCGCCACCGCAATAAGCCGTCCCCTTGGACAAACTCTCCCCGGCCGGGGAGAGATGTCGCGCTAGCGACAGAGTGGGGAACGGGTGGCATCGCCGTAGGAGATGACGGAAGGGGTAATATCCCCCATACAAAAAACTCCCCCTGCACCGTGAGATGCAGAGGGAGTTCTGGTTTACAGTCTATTACTTATTCTTGTACATATCCTGATAGTAGTTCTGGTAGTCGCCGCTGGTGACGTGGTTCATCCACTCCTCGTGGTTCAGATACCAGTCGATGGTCAGCACAATGCCCTTCTCGAAGGGAGTTTCGGGATACCAGCCCAGATCGTTCTTGATCTTGGTGGGGTCGATGCCATAGCGGCGGTCGTGGCCCAGACGGTCAGCGACGTGCTTGATGAGCTCCTCGCTGATGCCCTCGTCCTGCAGGCGGTCATGCAGCTGGGCGATGATGGTCTTGACGATGAAGATGTTGGGGCGCTCGTTGTGGCCGCCCACGTTGTACACCTCGCCGATCTTGCCGCCGTTGGCCACCATATCAATGGCCTTGCAGTGATCCTCCACATACAGCCAGTCGCGGATCTGCATACCGTCGCCGTAGACGGGCAGCTGCTTGTGGTGCTTGACGTTGTTGATCATCAGGGGGATCAGCTTCTCCGGGAACTGGTAGGGGCCGTAGTTGTTGGAGCAGCGGGTGATGTTCACCGGCATGCCGTAGGTGTCGTGGAAGGCCATGACGAACATATCGGCGCTGGCCTTGGAGGAGGAGTAGGGGCTGTGGGGGCACAGCGGGGTGGTCTCCATAAAGAAGCCGTCCGCGCCCAGAGCGCCGTACACCTCATCGGTGGACACCTGCAGGTACTTCTTGCCTTCCTTCCAAGTCTTGGCATCGGCGTCGTACCATGCCTCCTTGGCGCGCTGCAGCAGGTTGACGGTGCCCATCACGTTGCTCTGCACAAAGATCTCGGGGTTCTTGATGGAGCGGTCCACATGGCTCTCGGCGGCAAAGTTGATGACGTAGTCGAAATCGTACTTTGCAAACAGGCTCTCCACCAGCTCCTTGTCGCAGATATCGCCCTGCACGAACACATGGCGGGGGTCGCCCTCCACGTCCTTCAGGTTTTCCAGATTGCCGGCGTAGGTCAGCTTATCCAGATTGACCAGCAGGATCTCCGGGTATTTTTTGAGCATATAGTGCACAAAGTTGGAACCGATAAAACCGGCGCAGCCGGTGATCAGATAGGTTTTCATAGGTCAGTTTTCCTCTTTATTTATTTGTTGTCCCCGGACTGCGGGCGGGCTGCGGCGCGGGCGCGTTCCTCCTCGGCGCAGCAGTGCTTTGCCACAAGGTAGAGGTTCTTGTTCATGCTGTTCATGGTCTTGCCCATAGCCTTGGTGTATGCCTCCAGCCCTTGGTTCATGCTGTGAATTTCCTCGTAGGTGGCTTGGGTGTACCGCGCAAGACCGGCGCTCATGTCGCTGAGTTCCTTGTGGGTGGCCTCGGTATGCTCCACCAGCTCCGCAAAGGCGTACAGCGCCCATGCCGAGCTCATCACCACAAACCAGACGATCACCGCAAAGAAAGCGCTTATCACCAGTAGCCAAAAAGCACTGTGGATCACGAGCGACCCGACATTGATGAATGCACCGAATGTGACGACCGCTACCACAAACGCCAAAAAGCACTGGAGCTTCACAAAGAGCTTGAGCATATTTGCAGACTTATTCAGGATGCGCTCGAACATAGACTTCCTCCTTCACCAAGTGCCTCACACTCGGCCTTTCCGCAGGGGGTGTTGTTTTATTTCATGCCGTTTTCGCCGTCCCAGTGGGCGAAGAAGCAGGCCAGTGCGTCCTTCCAGTCGCGGACATCGTTGCCCACGGTGCAGCGCAGCATCCGGTTGTCCAGTGCGCTCCACTTGGGGCGGTCGGCGCTGTCCGGGTGTTTCGCCTTGTACTCTTCGCTGGTGCAGGGAGCAACGGTGGCATCCACGCCGGAAAGGCGGATAATCTCGGCAGCAAAATCGTACCAGGAGCAGATGCCCTCGCCGGTGCAGTGGTACAGGCCGTACTCGTGGGTCACGCACAGCTGCAAAATTTCGTGGGCAAGGTCGGCTGCGTTGGTGGGATTGCCGCACTGGTCGTTGACCACTTCCAGCTTGCCGAACTTTTTGCCCGCGTTCACGATGGTCTTGACAAAGTTTTTGCCGTAGTAGCTGTACAGCCACGCGGTGCGCACGATGAAGTGGCGGTGGCAGAACCGCTCCACATACTTTTCGCCCATGAGCTTGGTGGAGCCGTAGGCGCTGATGGGCCCGGGCAGGGTGGCTTCATCCTGCGGGATGCCGCCGTTCTCCCGGCCGGAGAACACATAGTCGGTGGAAACGTGCACCAGCCGTGCGCCGGTCTTTTCGGCAGCCTGCGCCAGATTGCGGGGGCCAAGGGCGTTTGCCTTAAAGGCATCGTCGTGGTGCACCTCGCACCCGTCCACGTTGGTGTAGGCGGCGCAGTTGATGATGATATCCGGGCGGTTGCGCCGCACGAACTCGTCCACCATCTTGTAGTTGGAGATATCCAGCTCCGGCAGATCCACCGGGATCACCGTAGCGTTGAGCAGCTTTTCGGGGATGGGGCCCAGCTCGCTGCGGCCCTCCTGCAGCTGCTTGAGCAGCTCTGTGCCCAGCTGCCCCTTGCAGCCTGTGACAATGATTTTCATACCAATGTGCCTTTCCTTATGCTTAGTAGCGCAGCTTGCCGTCGGCCACGTTCTTCAGGTGCTGGCCGTAGGGGCTCTTGCCGTAGCGCTCGGCGCTTTCCAGCAGGGTGTCGCGGTCGATCCAGCCGTACTTGAAGGCGATCTCCTCCGGTGCGCTGATCTTGATGCCCTGACGCTTTTCGATCATGTGCACAAAGTCGGCAGCCTCCACAAGGCTCTCCATCGTGCCGGTGTCCAGCCATGCAAAGCCGCGGCCCAGCAGCTGCACATCCAGCTCGTCCTTCTTCAGGTACATATCGTTCAGGGTGGTGATCTCCAGCTCGCCGCGGGCAGAGGGCTTTACCTGCTTTGCCATCTGCACCACTTCCTTGTTGTAGAAGTACAGGCCGGTGATGGCGTAGTTGGACTTGGGATGCTGGGGCTTTTCCTCCACGCTGAGCACCTTGCCGTCCTTGTCGAACTCCACGATGCCAAAGCGCTCGGGGTCCTGCACATAGTAGCCGAACACGGTGCAGCGGCCCTTGTTCTCTGCGTTGGCCACCGCGCTCTTGAGCAGCTTGGAGAAGCCGTTGCCGTAGAAAATGTTATCGCCCAGGATCATGGCGCAGCAGTCGTCGCCAATGAACTCCTCGCCCAGAATAAAGGCCTGTGCCAGACCGTCCGGGGAGGGCTGCACCTTATACTGCAGATGGATGCCGTACTGGCTGCCATCGCCCAGCAGCGCCTCAAAGCGGGGCGTATCGGTAGGGGTAGAGATGATCAGGATATCCTGAATGCCCGCCAGCATAAGGGTGGACAGCGGATAGTAGATCATCGGCTTGTCGTAGACCGGCAGCAGCTGTTTGCTGGTGACCATGGTCAAAGGATAGAGCCGTGTGCCGGCACCGCCGGCGAGAATAATGCCTTTCATACTTGTGCACTCCTTTTTTCTTATAAAAAGATGTGCAGCTTAATTCAAAGCGGAGCTGCGTCCGCTGTAAACAAATTTGGGTCTGCCGCGTCCGCATTTTTGCAAAAGACGATGGCAGTACACTTTATTTTACTATGAAAGCACGCAAAATGCAAGAGTCGGAAAGTACAGAAAGCGGCGTGCCATCGGCACGCCGCTTTCTGCGAATCAAAAACAATCTTATTTCGTCCCCGCTTACCACGCAAAGCCCCACTTGGAAAAGTAGCGCAGCAGGCTGCGCAGCTGCCACAGAAAGGGCTTCAGGCTGCGGTGCGCCGCGCGGTGCCATGCGTGGATGGCGGTGTACTGGGGCACCAGATACGCCTTGCCCTGCGTGCGCATCTTCTGGGTGAGGTCAGCGTCCTCCACATACATGAAGTAGTCCTCGTCAAAACCGCCCACTGCTTTGAAGGCGGCAGTGTCCACCGCCGAAAAGCTGCCGGTGCAGAACTCGATCTCGGTGGGCTTTGTCAGGTCTTTGTCTGCCATCAGATAGCGGTCGTTGTACTTTGCCCAGAAACGCAGACAGGGCAGCTGACGGTAGGCCATGGCGCGCACATTGCACCGGCGCAGCGGCAGCTGCTGGGGTCTGCCGTCCGGGAAGGTCAGTCCCGGGCGGGTCATCACCACGCCGGGGTGCGCCGCCATCCAGTCGGCAAGGTCGCTCAGGGTGTCCGCAGTCAGCTGGATGTCCGGGTTCAGGATAAAGTGCACCCGGCTGTGCAGCAGTGAGAGCACCGTATTGTGCCCGGTGCCAAAGCCGCCGTTTTCCAGCCGGCAGAGCACCTGCACGGTCTGCCCGGGGGCGGTGCGCAGGGTGCCGTCCTTTGCAGCAGCGGTCAGCCGCTGGCCGCTGCCGTCCGGGCTGGCGTTATCCACCAGATACAGCGTAAGCGGGTAGCGGCGGGTACAGTCCAGCACGGTCTGCGCGGCCTTAATGGCCTCCCCGGCGCCGTTATACACCACGATACAGGCTGAAAGCTCCATCTGCGTTCCCCCTTTCGTTTCGGTTTGCATTAAAGGCTCACTCCAGCGGCTTGATGTCAAAGCTGAAGTCCTCCTTCATCAGGTCAAAGTTGGGGTTCATGCAGGGGTCGCCCGCAGCCAGCTGCTTTGCCCACCGCTTCTGGAACCGCTCCACCTCGGAGGCAAAGCGCTTGCGCTTGACCGGGCTTTCGTCCAGCCCGCGGCTCTTGCTCTCGTAGTGGTACAGCTGGGCAAAGGGGGTAAACACGTTGGTGTAGCCGGCCTCCCGCACACGGACGCAGAAGTCCACATCGTTGAAGGCCACGGCAAAGCTCTCGTCCAGCCCGTCCACCTGCTCGTACACGTCCTTGCGCACCATCAGGCAGGCGGCGGTCACTGCGTACACGTCCTGCGCATAGACCAGCCGGCCCATATAGCCGGGGTGCCCCACAGGGAAGTTCTTGTGCATGTGGGCCGCCAGCGTCAGAAAGCCGAAGCCGATGCCCGCGTGCTGGATGGTGTTGTCCGGGTAGAGCAGCTTTGCGCCCACGCAGCCCACGCGGTCCTGCTGGGCGTACATGACCATCTCCTCCATCCAGCGGGGAGAGATGACCTCGGTATCGTTGTTGAGCAGCAGCAGATACTCGCCGGTGGCAGCCTTTGCGCCAAAGTTGTTCAGGGCGCTGTAATTGAAGCCGGTGCCCTGCCATGTGAGCACATGCAGGGTGTCCGGGTGCTCCTTTTGCAGCTGCTCGTAGCAGCGGAAGGTAGCAGGCTCCTTGCTGTTGTTCTCGATGATGATGACTTCAAAATCCGGGTAGGTGGTCTTGCGGTAGATGGACTCCACGCACACCCGCAGATCGCCCGAATGGTCGCAGCTGGGGATCAGCACGCTGACCCGCCCGGGCTTTACGATGGTGTAATCGGTCTTGTAGAAGCCCGGGGTGTTGGGCACCATGGTCACCGCGTCCACCGGCACGCCCATGCGGTCGTAGTGGGCACGCAGCGCCTTCATGGCTGCTTCCAGACAGTAGGTCTTGGCGGAGATGTTGCTGGCCACGCTGGCGGGGCTGGAACGCCAATAGTACAGCAGGTGCGGGATGTGCACGATCTTCTCTGCCTGCTCGGTCAGGCGCAGGTAGAGGTCGTAATCCTGACTGCCGTTGAACTCTGCCCGCTCGTCGCCGCCCACCTTTGCCAGCAGCGCCGCGCTGAACACGCTCAGATGGCAGATATAGTTGTTGGAGCGCAGGTTATCCAGCATATAATCCGGCTTGAAGTGGTAGACCGTCAGGTGGTCGATATCCCCTTCAAAGGTCACTTCGTCCGTGTACACAAAGTCCGCGCCCTGCTTGGCGATAGCCTCGGCCACATACCACAGTGCGCAGGGGTGCAGAATGTCGTCATGGTCCAGCAGTGCGATATATTCGCCGGTGGCAAGGGCAAAGCCCTGATTGGTGTTGCCTGCAATGCCCTCGTTGCTGTCCAGTTTCCGGTAGCGGATACGGCTGTCGGTGCGGGCGCGCTCCTGCACGATAGCACCCACGTCCGCGTCCTGTCCGGCATCCACCATGCACAGTTCCCAGTTGCGGTAGGTCTGGTTCTGCACCGAGTCCAGCAGCTCCACCAGAAAATCGTGAGGGGTGTTGTACAGCGGCACCACGATGCTGATACGCGGTGCATCCGGCTGGTCTGCGGCCTGTTTTACCAGCAGCTCCACATCCGCAAAGCGGTCGGCGGGCATGGACTTGCCCGGGAACAGCTTTTTGTACTCCCGCTTGGCCTTGGCCTGTGCCTTTACGCCCGCAAAGCCCACCTGACGCAGGGTGGCAAAAAAGACGAACAGCGGGAAGGTGCGCCACAGCTGACGGCACTTACTTACCAGATACCGCAGCGGCCAGCTGGCCTTCCAGAAGGTGGAATTGACCACACTGTTCAGAGTCTTTTCCAGGTCCTGCTCATGGCTGCGGCTCAGGGAAAGGTCGCTGCGCAGCCGCTCCAGCTGGGCAGCCTGCTCTGCGGCGGTGCGCTCTGCCAGCAGGGTACGCTCCCGCAAAACGTCCAGCTGCTGCTCGTAGCCATCCTCCAGTTCCGGCAGTTCCGGGGCGTCCATGCGGCAGAACAGCGCCGTCAGCTGCTCCTTGCCGCAGTCCTTCCACGCAAACTCCCGGCAGAAGCCCTGCGCGGCAAGCTGCTTTGCGCAGTCTGCCATCCCGGCGTACTCGCCGCACACCAGCACCACCTTTTCGGCCTGTACGGCGGGCAGGGTGACCCACTGGGGGTCTGCCACCACCAGCAGCTCCGGGGCGCTTTGCACCACCGTGGTATTCATTTTGCAAAAAGCTTTTTCCAGCAGCCCGCTGTCCTCCAGCACCTGTATGCTGCGGGGAGCCAGTTCCCGCACAATGCGCTGTGCCAGTGCACGGCAGCGCTCGGCGGCCTCCTGATTTTGCTTTTCCTGATCCAACTCCATGCTGATACTCCAATCCGTGCGCTTTTCCACGCAGTTATGTTTCCCGTTCAATTTTCACAAACGGATATAGTATACCAAATCCTGCGGCGTTTGAGAAGGTTTTTCCAAAATTTCAGTCAAACACGCTCAGCGGAACAGCCCCGCCAGCCAGCCGAACAGTCCGCCGCTGCGGGTAGTGCTGGTACGGATCTTTGCCCCGGTGTAGTAGTGCTGTAAGATCTGCTTGTAGTTCATGCCCTCCTCGGCGGCGTAGCCCACTGCGCCGCACTGGCTCATGCCCACGCCATGACCGTAGCCGTAATAGGTCATACAGGGGGTGCCGCTGGCATCGGTGCCGAAATCGAAGCAGTAGCGGGAGGAAACGAACTGGTTGATGTACCGGTAGCTGCGCCCGTTGGACACCAGCGTGTTGTACTGCACAAAGCCGCCCAGATCCTTGTGGGTGGTGTCAGCGCTCTGGTAAGGCTCGCCGGTGCGGCTGTCGTTGTACTCTATATAAGTATAGTCCTTGCCGATCACCCGGCGCAGCAGCTTGTGATACTGCTCCTCGTAGGGGCTTTCCACGCTTTGCAGATAGGGCACATCCGTGCCCCATGCGTCCAGACTGGCGCAGGTGCCGTACACCCCGGTCTGAGTGTTGTAGCCCGCACTGGCCGACCATACCGCGTCGCACACGCTGCCGTTGTACACCAGCACCTCATCCTTGACCGCCTGCACCGCCTTGCGGATCGCATTGCGGGCAGAGGCCGGGATCTGATCGACCGGGGTGTAGATCAGCGCATTGGTGGACGAACCGTACTGCTTGTGATATTCCAGATAGGAGTGCACCGCCACCGCCTGCGCCTTCCACGCCTGCTGCGCGGCGCTGGCGCTGACAAAGCTGCCGATAGAGCCAAGCTCGGTATAAGTAATGCCCACCAGACAGTCCTCAAGATCCAGCGTGACATTGCGCTTGAGCCCCTGCCCTTTGATGTTCAAATAAGGCATGGTGATCTTATCCTTGGAGCCAAACAGCCAGCTCAGACAGTTTTCGTCCTCTGCGGGGATCAGGGTCGTATCGGCCCCGCCGATGGTGGTAGCGGCCGAAGCCGCTGCCGCCGGGATGCAGACGCACAGCACCGCCGCCAGCAGAAAAGCCGCCGCGCGGCGGGCAAAAGAATGCAGATGTTTCAAAGTCCGGTTCCCTCCTTATGGGCATCGTTTACGTTTTGATCTGACCTTAGTGTAGCACAGCCCGCGCCGCCGGGCAAGAACCGGAGTTATCTATTTTGCACAGGGCAGAAGGATTTGAGAAAAGGTGCAAAACTTCCTCTTGATTTTACCCATGGAATCCGGTATAATAAAAGTCGTTCAAAACGATGCGCCGGTGTGTCGGAATGGCAGACGAGGGGGACTCAAAATCCCTTGTGCTAATAACACGTGTGGGTTCGACCCCCACCACCGGCATAAAAACCAGGGGCTGTTGCACATGCGACAGCCCCTATTTTTGTACGAATAGGCGTAGGAATCCAGCAGTATCAATCCCCAAAACAAAAGCATGTGCTACAAATTTTCGATGGATTTGTGATGCACATGCTTTTTTGAATTATTTGATTATACGTTTGATTTTGAGAATGGCTGCTGCACTTTCGACTAAAACGATGTGCAGCAGCCCCTTTTCTCTTATTTCCGGGTGCTCTGTTTCAACTCCCGCTGTTCTTCCCGCAGCTCCTGCTTCAGGGTGCGATCGATCTCCCGGGTCTCCTGCCGGATGGCGGTCAGGTCTTTTTCAATGACCGGGTTCTCTTCCAGCTCTTCCCGGATGAACATCAGCGCAAAGCTGACCAGCAAAAAACAGCAGGAGAGCCAGATGGCCTTGCCGCTCAGCTGCGTCACGCTTTTACTGCCCAGCCCTGCCCCCAGCGCGAACAGCAGGATGATGCCGAAGTACCGCACCATCCGGTCCTTTGCGCGGGGTTCGTGGGTCTTGCGCCAGAGGCAGAAGGCCTCCACGCCGCTGCGCAGATCGCCGATGCACATGGTGCTGGCAAAGGCATAGCCGTCCACCTTGCGGAAGGCCTGCACCTGCATGGCGCAGGAGAAGGAAACAATGGCGTTGGCCAGCAGATTCAGCGATTGCGGCAGAAAGCCCACCGCGAACAGCAGCAGCACCTCGCCCAGCACCACCAGCTGCCGCCAGTGCAGCCGCTGCATTGCCTGAAACTGCTCCCGCATTTTCTCTGTAACCAGCACCCCCAGTGCAAAGGCACACAAAGGCACCAGATAGTGCAGTACCTTATCCCACCGGCCATCCATGATATTGGCGCTCAGCAGCACGATATTTCCGGTCTGAGCATTGGCAAATACCTTGCCCCGGAACAGATAGGTGTAGGCATCCTGCAAACCGCCGGACAGCGAAAGGAACACCGCCGTAAGAAAGGACTCGGACATTTGCCCGTGATGCTTTGTTTTCATACTTGTACCCTCTTTTCGGGCTCTATTATAATACATTTTACGGCAGTTTCTGATATCATTTTTACATACCGGCCATGTTTGCCGCCCCAAAAGGCGCAAAAAGCGCGGGTGCCCTTCCCTATTTCACCGCAATCTGTCAGAATACGGAAAGAGGATCCTGTACGCAGGATGAAGCAAACAAAAACGGGCAGCCCGCGGGCTGCCCGTTTTTGCTAAAAAATGCTATTCAGAAAATTTTCAGGCCTTCTCGATGGTAATGCTCCACTCGCTGGTCATGGCCTCGTCCGGCTCCAGAACCTCGTGCTTGCCTTCCTCGTTCACGCTGTTGGCCCAGCCGTTCCAAGGCTCCATGCAGACAAAGCTCTCGGCATCCTGCTGCCACAGCACGCCGTTTTCAAAGGTCTCGTCGGCGTCCACGGTCACCTTATGTCCGTTGCCCTTGTCGGTCAGGGTCATGGGGAACTGCACACCGGTCAGCAGACGGATGGTGTTGTCTGCGCCCTCCTTGCGGGTGAGGGTGATCTTTTCCGGGGCGGCGGGCTGCTCGCCCTTGGCGTTGTCGGAGCAGGTGGCGCACTTGATGTCGAACTCCACGTTCTCCAGCTTGGAGGCGGTAAAGTAGGGGTGGTAGCCAAAGCTGAAGGGCATATCGGTGTCGCCCTCGTTGATGACGGTCAGGCTGACCAGTGCCTTGTTGCCCTCCAGATTATAGTTGAGCAGCAGGGTGAAATCGAAGGGGTAGAGGAACTTGGTCAGCGGGGTGGACTCCAGTGCCAGCGTCACGCCGTCCGGGC